>NZ_CP042433.1:4127192-4444668 GCF_007970805.1 Flavisolibacter ginsenosidimutans
TTCGCAGGCGCAGCCGCAAAAAGTAGTGGCCGATAAAATCATTGCTGTCGTTGGCGACCGCATCATCCTGAAATCCGACATCTCCAACACCATTGCCGACATGGCCCGCCAGGGAGCACAGGTGCCGGAAAACGCCAATTGCGCCGTGCTTGACCAGGCTTTGGTTTCAAAGGTTTTGATGATGCAGGCGATGAAAGATTCGTTGCCGGTTTCGGACGATGAAATTGAAGCAGAATTGGACCAACGTGTTCGCTATTTTGTAAACCAGTATGGCAGTAAGGAAACGGTAGAACAAATGGCCGGCAAAAGTATTTACCAGATTAAAGACGATGCCCGCGAATCGGTAAAAGAAAACAAACTGGCCCAGGCCATGCAGCGCAAAATTGTGGACGGCGTGAAAGTAACACCCGCCGAAGTGCAGGCGTATTTTAACCGCATTCCTAAAGACACGCTTCCTTTTTTTGAAGCCGAATACCAGATTGGCCAGATCATCATTTATCCCAAAGCATCCCGCGAAATGGAAACTTACGTAGTAAGTGAGCTGATGAACTACAAGCGTCAGGTTGAGGCCAAAACGGCTTCGTTCGAGTCCTTGGCCAAACGTTATTCTGAAGATCCGGGTTCAAAGGAGAGAGGCGGACAATACCAAATTAACCGCCAGGACAAAACCTGGGATCCCGCCTTTGTAAACGCCGCTTTTCGGTTGAAAGAAGGGCAAATCTCCAACCCGTTTAAATCGAAATTTGGTTATCACATTGTTCAATTGGTTTCGCGCAACGGCGACGAAGCCACCGTGCGCCACATTTTGCGCATACCGCCGGTAAACGAAGAAGAAATTGCCGAAGCCACCACAAAACTTGATTCTGTGCGCAAACTGCTGGTAGAAGGCAAGATGGATTTTAATACCGCTGGCGGAAAATTCAGCGACGATGAAGCGGCAAAATTCGCCGGTCCTTACTTGCTTAACCGCCGCGGCGAAACGCTGGTAACGATTGATGAAATGGACAAATCGGTCGTAAGCCTGTTGGACAAATTAAAGATCGGTGAGTACTCGCAGCCGATGCCCTATACCGACGAACAAGCCAGCAAAAAAGGCGTGCGTCTTCTTTACCTGAAATCGAAGTCGGAACCGCACCGCATGAACATGCGCGACGATTATAACCGCATTGCTTCAGCGGCACTGGAAGAAAAAAAGTTTAAGACCCTCGACAAGTGGCTCACGACGCACATCAACACGTATTACATTATGCTTGACCCCGAGGAAGGCGCCTGCCCGCAATTGAAAAAATGGGCCGATGCGGCAAAAGCTTACGCAGCGCATTGATGACAATGAGTGACGGGTTTGTGCTTTGCGCAGAGTTTTTTTGCCTTGCAAATGACTTCAAAATTTAGGGCACTACTCGTCATTCGTTACTCGTCACTTATTCAATAATATCACTTAGCGAAACGACACGTTGGGTGAAATCATTTCTTTTTTGCGGCGGCCGTATTATATTAGCCGTTATTTCCTGCAATCAAATATCCATGAAATCCGCTACCGCCTTCTCCAATGGGCCCCTTCAGCGCCTTGTACTTGAAAACCTCTCCGATATTATCGTTTCTACCGACCTGGAATTCCGTATACAATCCTGGAACCACGTTGCGGAAGAATTTTACGGCATACCATCAGCCAAGGCAATCGGAAAGCAGTTAAAAGATTTGGTGTCTCTTTCCTATCGTTGTGTTACCCGCAAAGAAGCAATTGAAGCATTGCGGACGAAAAAAAAGTGGCAGGGCGAAGTTTCTTTTCCGAGCCCCACTGGCGAAACCTGCTATTTTTTGCACACGGTGAAATACATAACGGATGAAGACGGCCGGGAGATTGGAATTTTGGCTGTAGGACGTAACATCACCGATCAAAAAAAGGCCGAAGAAAAATTGGCAAAGAGCGAACAATTTTACCGTGCGCTGATTGCCAATTCTCTGGAGGTTATCCTGCTGCTGAACGCCGCCGGCGAAATTACTTTTTCATCTCCCTCCGTTAAAGATTTGCTCGGGTACGAGGTGCACGAAGCAATGGGAACGAACGGCTTCGGCTACATTCATCCCGATGATTTGGCCTGGGCCATCCAATCCTTTGAGAAAGAGATTGAAGAATCTCCCGAAATAAAATTCATCATCATCCGGCTTCGAAAAAAAAGCGGCGAATGGTTGTGGTGCATGGTTCGCGGACACAACCTGCTAAAGGCGCCGCAGCTACAATCAATTGCCATTTACATACACGATGACACACCCCGCAAATTGGCAACCGATGCGCTGAAAGAAAGCGAAAAGCGCTTTCGGAAACTGATGCACGAGCTGCAGACCGGCGTACTGCTGATGGACGCGGAAGGAAAAATTGTGATGGTGAACAATGAAGCTGCACGCATTTTTGAACTAACAGAAGCGCAAATGGTTGGCTACAAAGCACCCGAACTTTGCGCCGATGCCATCCACGAAGACGGCCGGCCTTTTCTATTAAGCGAACGCCCCATCTTTATGGCCGTTCAAACAAGATACCGCGTGAAAGATGTGGTAATGGGCATTTGGAACAAAAGAAGGAAAGAACGCCGCTGGCTTCTTATTAACGCCGATCCTATAGAAGACAGCGACGGCCGCCTGCAAAGTGTCATCTCCACCTTTACCGACATTACCGAACGAAAAAAATTAGAACGGAAAAGCATTGCCGAAAAAATTGCCTACCAGCGGCAGATAGCGCAGGCTACGATCGACGGCCAGGAAAAAGAGCGCATTGAAATGGGCCGCGAACTGCACGACAATGTGGGCCAGCAACTCACCAGTATCAAGCTGTTTTTAGACCTCGCCAAAACCTCGGCCAATGACGAAACGCGAAAGTTGCTGGAGACGGCGCTGAAAAGCGTTTCGAACGTAATTGATGAAGTGCGTTTTATGTCACGGTCGCTGGTGCCGCCTACGCTAAAGGACTTGGGCCTTGTAGAATCTGTGAACGATCTTATAGAATCTTTGCGCACCACGCAGCCACTTCTTGGTTTTGAACTAACCTATACCGATCTTGACGAAGACCATCTGCCCGAAAACAAAAAGCTGGCACTTTTCCGCATCGTACAGGAACAACTGAACAACGTGTTAAAATATGCCAGGGCGCAAAACGTAGCCATTGCCTTGTGCTGCAGCAGCGGCCAGATTTTGCTGGAAATAAAAGACGACGGCCTTGGCTTTGACCTCGGCAACGTTCGCCGGGGTCTGGGGCTTTCCAACATCATCAACCGTTCGGAACTTTTGGGTGGACGTGTTGAGATCAACACCGCGCCAGGCAAAGGTTGTTCGGTAAAGGTTTGGTTGCCGCATTCGGCAATGAGCGTGGCCGAATAAAGGTTGGAGGTTGGAAGTTGGAGGTTAAGCGCTAACTTCCGAAACAAAGCTGCTTATGGCAACGATTACAAAATTTGAAGAACTGGAAATTTGGCAGATGGCGCGAGAGCAGGCAAAGGATATTTTCTGGCTGACGCAAAACGGTTCTTTTACAAAAGATTTTGAATTAAAAGACCAAATTAATCGTTCAGCCGGTTCTGTGATGGACAATATCGCCGAGGGCTTCGACCGGCATACAGCCAAAGATTTCTCCCATTTTCTGGCGATTTCAAAAGGTTCAAACGCTGAACTGCGTTCGCAGCTTTACCGTGCCTTCGACCGGCAGCATATTGACGAGGCAATCCTAACATCCAGACTTTCGACGTCCGAAACTATCGGAAACAAAACAATGGCTTTTATAAAATATCTCTATCAATCCCAATTTAAAACCAAACCACTTTCCGCAAAAGAATAGTACTGCAAGGAACTTCCAACTTCCAACGTCCAACCTTCAACATTCCTTAGCTTTGCGCCCTCATGAGCGACGCCATTAAACACGAGTGCGGTCTTGCCTTTCTTCGTTTGCGCAAACCCTTTGCACATTACCAGCAGAAATACGGTTCGGTACTTTGGGGCTTAAACAAGCTTTACCTGTTGATGGAAAAGCAACACAACCGCGGACAGGACGGTGCGGGAGTAGCGGCCGTAAAACTGAACGTTGAGCCAGGCTATCCTTTTCTCTCCCGCATCCGCAGCAACGAGCCGCAGCCCATTGCCGATATCTTTAAACAACTGGGCGAGGAATTCAACGAGCTGCAAAAGTTTAACACGGAAATCAGTCATTATCCCGGCCTCATGAAAGGCCATCTTTCGTTTTTAGGGGAGTTGCTACTGGGGCATTTGCGGTACGGCACGCAAGGAAAGAACAACGTGGAATTCTGCCATCCTTTTATCAAGCGCCACACCATTCCGGCAAGAAACCTGGCGCTTGCCGGCAACTTTAACCTTGTCAATACCGACGAACTTTTTGAATTGGTGAACATGGATCCCGGCCCCTTTCAAAAGCAAAGCGACTTAGCGGCCATGATGGAAGTTATTCATCATTTTTTGGTGAAGGCCGACGAAGCGTCTCCGGGTTCGCTCGACATCGTTTCCGTTTTGAAAAAAGCCCTGCCGCTTTTCGACGGCGGTTTTCACGTAGGCGGTATAACGGGCAATGGGATTGGCTTTGTCTTTCGCGACGCACACGGCATCCGCCCTTCTTATTATTACACGGACGAAGACGTGGTGGTGGCGGCATCGGAACGTGCGGCCATTCGCACAACTTTTAACGTGGGCGAGAATGAAGTACAGGAGTTGCTGCCCGGACAAGCACTGGTTGTAGCGGAAAACGGTGAGGTGAAAATTGAACAAGTGCTGGAACCAAAAGCACGCAAAGCCTGTTCCTTTGAACGCATTTATTTTTCACGCGGTTCGGATGAAAAAATTTATCGCGAACGCAGCCAGCTTGGCTACAATTTAAGCAAGCAAGTGCTGGACGCGGTGAATTATGATTTAAAGAACACCATCTTTTCGTTTATTCCCAACACGGCTGAAGTTGCGTTTTACGGCCTTACAAAAGGTTGCGAAGATTACCTGAACAAAATCAAGCTCGAACGCATTTTGTCCTGGGGCAACAACGTTGATCCGGCAAAGCTGGAAGAAATGATCAAGCGCCGTGTGCGCATGGAAAAAATTGCCATCAAGGACGTAAAGATGCGCACCTTCATTACCGAAGACGTGAACCGCAACGAGATGGTGCAACACGTGTATGACATTACTTACGGCACCGTGCGCAAAGACGTGGACACGCTGGTGGTGATTGACGATTCCATCGTTCGCGGCACAACGCTGAAAGAAAGCATCATCCGCATGTTGTCGCGCCTTCATCCCAAGCGCATCATCATTGTTTCGTCGGCTCCGCAAATCCGCTATCCCGATTGTTACGGAATTGACATGAGCAAGATGGGGGACTTTATTGCCTTTAATGCAGCCGTTGAATTGTTGAAGGAAAGAGGCAAAGAATGTTTGTTAAAAGAACTTCACGAGCAATGCAAAGAGCTTCACCGCAACAATCAATTACACACGGTGAACGTAGTAAAACAGATTTATAAATCCTTCACCAACGACGAGATTACGAAGAAGATTGCCGAACTGATTACACCGCCTGGCCTGACCGTTCCGGTGGATGTAATTTACCAAACCATCGAATCGCTTCACGAAGCCTGCCCCAACAATTTGGGCGATTGGTATTTCACCGGAAATTATCCCACACCCGGCGGCAACCGCGTGGTGAACAAGGCCTTTATGAATTACATGGAAGGCAAGAACACGAGAGGGTACTGAGGACGATATTGGGATATCGCGATATTGCCGGGACGAAAATCATTGGGTTGAGGCGATGCCCCAACGTTTGACAACTTTGTTAAGGATTCGCTCTTCCTGGCCTTTCCATTTCTTTCTTCATTTTCATCGAAATATCCCAACATCCCAATATCTCAATAGCTCAATTTCCCGTAGGTTTGCACGCCTTTCTCTTGCAGATTGGCAGTTTTGGTTACAAATTGAAGCAAGCCAAAACCTCAAATCTGAAATCTCAAATTTAAAATTGACATGTCTGTTATTGTTGTGGGCACCATGGCTTTCGACGCCATTGAAACGCCTTTTGGAAAAACGGAAAAAATCGTCGGCGGGTCGGCTACTTATGTTGCGTATGCCGCGTCTAATTTTTTAAAGCCTGTGCAGCAGGTATCCATTGTGGGTTATGATTTTCCGGGAGAAGAAATGGACGAATTGAAAAGCCGCGGCGTGCAGTTGGACGGCGTCGAAATCGTCAAAGACAAAAAATCCTTTTTCTGGAGCGGCCGTTACCACATGGACATGAACACACGCGACACGTTGATAACGGACCTGAACGTGCTGGCCGATTTCAACCCGCAAATTCCCGAAAGCTATCAAGGTGCAGAGTTTTTGATGCTGGGCAACCTGATGCCCAAATTGCAAAAAAGCGTGATTGAACAATTGCGCGAACGGCCTAAACTGATTGTGCTGGACACGATGAACTTTTGGATGGAAACGGCGCTTGATGATTTGAAAGAAGTATTGAAAATGGTGGACGTGCTGATGGTGAACGATGCCGAAGCAAGAGAATTGAGCCACGAATTTTCGCTGGTGAAAGCCGCAAAAAAAATCCTTTTGATGGGGCCTAAATACCTCATCATCAAAAAAGGCGAGCACGGTGCTTTGCTTTTTCACGGCGACGAAGTGTTTTATGCGCCGGCGCTTCCACTGGAAGACGTGTTTGACCCTACTGGTGCCGGCGACACCTTTGCCGGCGGCTTCATTGGTCACTTGGCCCGCACCAAAGACGTATCGTTCGAAAACATGAAAACGGCCATCATTGTAGGCTCTGCGCTTGCAAGTTTTTGTGTTGAAAAATTTGGTCCCGAGCGCATGAGGGAAATTACCAAAGATGACATTGACAAACGCCTGATGCAGTTTCAGGAATTGGTAAGTTTTGACATTGAGTTAGTTTGATCTGCACCACGGTGTTTAAACTGTGGTTTAGGGAGATTAAACGGATTGAAGAAGAAAACAAAAGAGCCGCTCAGCACTGAACGGCTCTTTTGTTTTGAAGGCGATTCAAAGGTTTATTCCGCCGGGTGACCGCCTTCTCGCCTGCGATCTTCCAAAATGGGTTTTGCTTTTAATTCTACGGCATATCCCAGATCATCCGATAACCGATTATCTACGTCGTTGCTCACCCAATGGCGTCCTTCTTTTTTAAGTGTAATGTGCTGTGGCGGGCTTTGCTGGGGATTGCCCCTGTAGCTGGAAAGTTGAGCATGACACTCTCTTCCACCTTGCACCTGCACATCGTAATGCGCCAGGTGACCATCGAACAACACTGCTGCTGTAACTTCCATAACTCTTCGTATTTGGTTCAACCCCAATAAACCAAGAATGATGCCTGTCCGCCTGTTGAGTTTGTGGAATTTGTGCTGCACTTATTCTTCCTCAGATTGCTCCTCATTTTGAGGCTGCCCGTCCTGCTTTTGCACCGCAGTGCCCCGCTGCCGTACAATTTTATCGCCTGTATCCTGCGCGCCTTCGTAGGGGCCTTCTATTTTCCCCTTTGCCTTCAGGTCATTCTCCACTTGCCCGTTGCGCAAAATGCCGCCTTTGTTTTCTTTCGTTGCCATATCGTTTTGTTTACTTGTTTGACTTGTTCACTTCTTGTAACCCAATTTGAAAGTGTGTCATCTTTTGTGCCGAACACGTACACAAGCGAACGTGCAAACAGGTGAACAGTTTAGCCTACCGTTCCCGATTTGAGCATGATGCGTTGCATCGCGTCGAAAACCGCTTTCCAGATAAGGCCAAAAAAAGTTTGCGTGGTTAACCGTGCGGTCTTCACGCCAATGGCTTTGCGTTCTTCCCCGTTGTATGGATTGGCGGGATAAATGGCAAACCTGTTCAGAATTTTGTTGAGAAATTTTCGCGGTGAGTTACGTCCTGTTTCGTCATCGCGTTTGCGAAGAATGAGGGAAAGATCGCGGTAGCGCATTTGCACATCGGCCGTTGCTTCAAAGTCTTCGCCGCGCACAAAAAAGTTCAGGCTGTCTATTTGCACCGACGGCACTTCTACATTAGCAAGTTTTGAGGCCACCGGATTGATTTGACTGGCTGCAATGTTTTGCACGTTTCCTTTTACGTCAAATTTTCCGTCGGCCGAATCCAGATAAAAACGAAAGAAAGCTTGTACCGGGCTACCGAAAATTTTGCCGGAACCCAAGGCCGTACTTACGGGGTTTTGTTTGATGAGCGCCGGATCGTTTACAATGTTGTCAACCGTTACATTCAAGTCGCTTAAATTAATCGTGCCTTCTTCCCGCGTTATTTCGTCTTTTTCGGTAACCGCAATCTGCATGTTACGGGCCACGAATTTTTTCATGTCAATCACCGCATCGGCTCTTAGCAACACCTGGTGCGGATAACTGCCGATTTTGCTTCTGTAATTCCGTTCGCCCAATTTGTCCTGGTAGATGGAAAGCGTTGGTGATTGAAAAACGGCGCTGTCGGCTTCGGCGCGGTTGAGGCGTAGGTAACGGTCGAGGCGAAGGCCATTGAACGTAACGCGGTCAAAGGTTAACGTGTACCAGGACTTGCGAAAGCTGTCCACACGTTCGTCGTTCTTCAGCGTTGGCTGAAGTTTAAAACTATCTATCTGCAAACGACGCTCTGCAGAATTATACACGATCCATTCGGCCTTAAGCTTGTAGGTTGAATCGGCTGTGCGGAACTTGAGGTCGTGCATCTTCAACGAAAAATTTTCCACGTAACCAATGCGGCTCGTGTCGGCCAGCGATGCGCTGTCAATGCGGATGTTTTGAAACAGCGCATCGCAGCGGTCGAACTGCAATTTTGCGGCGTCAATTTCCTGGTTGTTTTTGTACAGCAGCTTTATTCCTTCAAGGTTAATGCGCTTCACGCCAATGGCGTTAATCTTGGAACGAAGCACTTTCCACAACGGCTCTTTGTTTTTGGTAACGTTTGTAGCAGTGTCTCTTTTTTTAAAATTGCGCAGCAGGTTTATGTCTGCTTCCTTGGAAGAGATTTCGTCAATGAAAATTTTTTTGCCAAACACGAGCGAGAAAACACCAATGCCTTTAATGCTTGCTTCGTTCAGCTTCAGTTGCATAACCAGTGCAGGCAAGGCGTTGCGGGCCTTCAGTGTTTCGTAACGAGTGCTGTCAACGGTAATTGACAGATTTTTTACTTCAACGTTGCCACCAAAAAGATTGGTGTGCAAATCGCCGAGTGTGTAAGTATATAAACTGTCCGAACCTTCAACGATCAAGGTATGCAAGCGCTTGCGCAGCACGGGTTCTACAAAAAAATTGGCTAAGACAAAAAGCGTAGAAAGAAAGAGCAGAAACAAAACCGCTGCAAGTAAAAAGATGCGTTTGACGGTTCGCTTTCGCTTTTGTTGTTGCATGAAAGCGGTGTTGCCAAAGCTGTGCCACTAACCCATTACAAAACGGTAGCCGATGCCTTTGATGGTGATGATTTCAATGGCGGGATCGTGTTTTAAATAGCCGCGAAGCTTGGTGATGTACACGTCCAGCGTGCGGCTGTTGAAGAACGAATCGCTGCCCCAGAGAAGCGTGAGGATTTCGCTGCGCTCAACAATTTTGTCACGGTTCTCGTAAAGCAGTTTTAATAATTCGCTTTCGCGATAAGAAAGCTTACGGCCTTCGTCGGGATGATTGAGCGTTTGCCGCTTCATGTTGAAGGTGTAAGCGCCGATGTTCACTTCGTCCTGCTCTCCGGTTGCAACAATCTTGTGTCGCAGCACATTTTCGATGCGCACAATCAGTTCTTCCATGCTAAAAGGCTTGCGGATGTAATCGTTGGCGCCGGTTTTAAAGCCGCTTACCACATCGGCTGTTTGCGATTTGGCACTCAGAAAAATAATCGGCACGTCGGTGTCTTTGTCGCGTATTTCATCGGCAATGGTAAAGCCGTCTTTGTTGGGCAGCATGATGTCGAGTACGCAGACATCAGGTTTGATTTCGGAGAACCTTTGAAAAGCCTTGCCGCCGTCTTCTTCCAGCACTACTTCGTACCCGCGGCTTTCCAGTGTTTCGCTGACGATCTTGGCAAGAAAGGTTTCGTCTTCCACGTACAAGACTTTTGTTTTCTTCATGCGATAAATTTAGGAAAGAAGATTGTGGATTCGTGCGCAGACTCTCAAGGCAATCTTTAAGCAAACGTAAATAAGGTAATAAGGTTTAGTCCATCACAGGATATACAGTACTATTAAGATGATAAGGTTTACGTCACCTGTTTGCAGACCTTATCACCTTAGTAGTCGCATTGATTTTGAAACTAGTCTTATTCCTTTGTAGTAAGGAGGAATCATACAAACAAAACCTTATTACCTTAGTAGAGAGGCGCATATTTTGCCTAACCAACCTTATTCGCTTATTAAACTGCTGTTATGAGAATTGAATACCACAACCTTTACACGCATCTCATTTTTACGACACAAAACCGCTTCCCCATAATTCAAGAAAAACACCGCGAACGAATAGACAAGTACATCACCCGAATTGTAAACAACCATCATTCAAAATTATACAGCATTTACGCTAATCCGGAACACGTTCACATTTTGTTATCTCGTTCACCGCATCTGTCAGAAGAAGATATGGCAACTATTGTTACAGATAGTTCTGCAAAATTTATAAACGAGAATTCTTTGTGTCAAGGTTTGTTTGCGTGGCAACAATCCGCGTCCGCCTTTTCGGTTTCAAAATCCGATGTAGACAAGGTTTGCAAATACATTTTGGCTCAGCCAGAGCATCACAAGAAAGTGAGTTTTGCAGAAGAATACAATGCGTTCTTAAAGCATTACCAACAAACGATTAAATGGGAGATAAGGAAACGGGCTAGTGATGCGAGAACGTGGAAACTCTACCAAGGTAATAAGGTGTCCTCTCTTCAATTGTTGATTGCTACTAAGGGAATAAGGTACTGCCATCACTGTTGTCATCATGCAAAAGCAATCCGTTTACACCGCTCACCCCTGAAGGCTTCCTTCCCGCTTGAAAGAACGAAAGGAAAACGCCGCTTCGCTTTTCGGTAATACAATCACAAACCGGCTGCCGCCGCCCTCGTTCGTTTCTACCGCAATGGAGCCTTTGTGCTGTTCCACCACATGCGCCGCGTAGCTCAAACCAAGACCGTAGCCTTTCGCATTGTGTACATCGCCGTGAGGCACGCGAAAGAATTTTTCGAAAATGCGTTGGCGGTATTCCGGCGGAATGCCCACGCCGTTATCGGCCACCGTCAATTGCAAAGCATCGCCGGCATCGTTCACGTTCACATCAATTACCGGCTTGTCGGTTGAATATTTCAGGGCGTTGTCGAGCAGGTTAAACAACACGCTTTGCAGGTGCAAGCGGTCACCTTCCAGCGTTGTTTCGCCTTCCGAATGAATGTTGACGACGGCCTTGCGTTTTTCAAATTGCAGCCGCATGGAAGCCGCCACTTCATCCACCAATTGCCGCAGGTTTACGGGTTCGTATTTTAATTCAATCTCTTTCTTTTCAAACATCGAAAGCTTCAGAACTTTGTCCACCAGCAGCGAAAGCCGTTGCAATTCGTTGGCCGAAATATCGAGGTACTCTTTTGTTTTTTGCGGATTCATTGAAGCGCCGAAACTGCGCAGGGCCTCAAGCGCCACGCTAACCGTAGCAATGGGCGTTTTTAATTCGTGGGTGATGTTGGAGATGAATTCGTTTTTGATATCGGCTAGCTTGCGTTGACGCAAAAGATTGCGGTACAAAAGCAGGAAAGACAAAATGGTAAAGCCTACCAAAAACACCGAAAACAAGATGGCCGACGAAATGCGTTTGAGTAAATAAGGCGATGTGTTTTCTAAACTGAGACGGTACGTGATCGGGTGCGCAAAGCCAAGTGTTACTTCGTTGAAAACGGGTTTGTCGGAACTGTCTTTTGTTTCTACGCGGCTTACGCGGAACGGCACGTCTATCTTTTGTTCGGTCAGCCGTTTGCGGTAGGCGGCTTCTACTTCTTTTACACGGATGGAATCTTGCAGCGAATCCACATCCGACAAGAATTGCAGGATGCGGTTTTGGCGCGGCGACATAACCCGGTTGAACACCTGCAGGCTGTCGCCGTGTGTGCGAATCATTACGCGGCGGTTTGTACTGTCGCTGGTTCGTTGCATGATGACGTTCATCATGCTGATCATTTTTTCTTTGGGGAAAACATGCAGGTGGCGCGGCTTTGCACTCAGTTCGTTTTCAAAAATGAATTTGGCGTTGTCCGAGTCGGAGGCAAGCTTGTCGAGCTTGAGTTTGGCGGCTTGCAAACCCAGCAGCGTTTCCCGAAACTGCATGTTGGTGCTGCGGTCCAGCGTACGTTCTTCCCGCTCGTAGGTTTTGCTGAGCCAGTAAACCTGGAAGCCGGCAATGGCCAAAATGGTCAGCACCATCAAGGCAGGCAACCACCGTTTGTTCATCATTGTGCGCATTCAAACAAAAATAACTCTTTCGTTTGCCGTTCGTCACTTCCTTAACGATTATTAACCCTGTTTCAACGGCGGTTAACGCGAAGCCAAACGCTTGCACTTATTTTTGAATAAACGAATCAACATGAAAAAGTTTTTCCTGATAACCGCCACGGCTTTTGGCCTGTTTGCACAAGCGCAAACCAAGGAAGGAAAAGTGGTGTACGAACGCACCGTGCAGTTAAGCAACCTGCGGCTTGGCGGCGGCAACCTGCCTCCCGAAATTCAGGCGCAGATGGCTAACCTTCCCAAGAGCCGCACCGATCAATTTGAGTTGCTGTTCACACCCGAACATTCGCTCTACCAATTTCTGCCCAATGCGGCGGACGATGGAGGCAATCAAACGTTTGCTGCCGGGGGCATGATGATTCAAATGCGCGGCGGACAAAACACCACTACTTACGTTGATTTTGCCAGGGCCACGCAAATAGACCAACGCGAGATTATGGACAAAAGCTTTGTAGTAACCGACACGCTCACGAAACTGCAATGGAAGCTAAGCGAGGAAACAAAACCCGTTTTAAACTTTACCGCACACAAAGCCACGGCCACCACCATCAACCAGCGTCCGCGCATGACGATGGAGAACGGGCAGATGAAACGCGAGATGGTAGCGGACACGGCGAAAGTAATTGCCTGGTACACGACCGAGGTTCCTGTGCCCGCGGGTCCGAACTACGCCGGACAATTGCCCGGATTGATTTTGGAGCTTGATGTAAACAACGGGCAAAGTGTAACGAAAGCCATTGAGTTTTCGCCAAAGGTTGACCCCAAAAAGATAAAAGTGCCCAACGACGGAAAGAAATTAACCGCCGCGGAGTTTGGAAAGGAAAGAGAGAAGATGATGGAAGAAATGCAGAAGAACATGCCGCAGGGAGCAAGGTTTAGAATGCAGTAAGAAAGTTTTGAAAATACTTTTTGCAAACCTCAATTGGCTGTTGCTGATTGAGGTTTTTTATGCCCTTCATTGTTGCCATGAAGTTTTGTTGTGTCGTTCTTTTCTGCGTTCTTATCGCTAACAGCATTAAGCTGCTATTTGAATTAGTATCTCTTTTATATTATGTTTGGCGCAATCTAAAAATAATATCAATTCAACGTAGTATGAACAGCACTGCCAAAGCCCTACTGCTTTCCCTTTCCCTTTTTTCAAAAGCCAAAGCACAAAATGTTTTTCCACAGAAAGTCGAAGGCTGTAACACTTCTCAATTCTGTTTGGATTGTGGAGAGGTACAGGCAACCTACGATGCCGATGCATTCAAGGATATATCCAACAAAATAAATGCGAAGTACAATTTTAAAAACGGCAAGGGTAGCGTTGCGTTTCAGGTCTTAGTTGATTCTTTCGGAAAGGGATGCGTAATTAGCCACACAGATGCTATGAACAGTCAAATATCCAAGGATTTAATTGTTTTATTAAATGGCTGTAAATGGCTTCCTGCAAAAGACGCTAACAAGGCAACAAGTTCTTCTATAAATGTCGTATTTGAAGTGTCAAACGGACAGTTGGCAGGATACATACAACGAGTCGACACAAAGGCAATGAGCGAGAACATGAGCAACCCTGGAACACCAGAAATTTTCAACAAGCATTACAAATACAAAAACGTATCGCTGCCTTTATATGAAATCACAGTCTTGCAAAAAGAAAGTTCTTCGCTGCCAAATAACATGAGTATCCATTCCGTTGTAGATAAAAACGATATTGTTTGGTATGGAACATATAACGGTATTGTTCGGTTTGACGGAAATAAAATAATTCGACTCGATAAAAGTAATTCGCCTTTTGAAAAAGAAGAATCAATCAGTGCAATTGCAGTGGACAACGAAAACAACAAGTGGATTTCGTCAAACAATTCAATTTACAAGTTCAACAATGGTAACTGGACGAAGGTTGATTCGACAAAAACCGGATCTGGATGGACAAGAAACATAGTAGCTGTCGAAAACGGTGAAGTTCTATTTTGTACAAACAAGGGCTTGGTAATTTATCATAATGATCAATGGAGTCTGCTTAACCAAAAGCGAGTCAAGCAACTTCCTTCAAATGAAATTCTTTACGCCTATAAAGATAAAAAGCAGAGGTTGTGGGTTGGAACATACAAAGGTTCTATCATGATCGATGTAAACAATCGCATTACTGAATTCAATCAGAGTAAGACGCCGTTAAATCAAATATGTATATCCAAGGCCGTTGAAGATAGCGATGGTAATATTTATTTCGGACTTTATGATTATGAGCGCAGTCCGGTTCGAGACAGACCCAGAGCAGGTATCGCTGTATTTCGAAAAGACGGAACATGGATTCATTACAACGATACAAACTCAGGTCTTCCTGCTAACACAATTAATTCAGTTTTGTTCGACAAGTTTGAAAATGTTTTATGGATTGGAACAAATGATGCTGGCCTAGTAAGATTTGACCTAAAAGATATGTGGGAAAATTATCACAACTTAAACTCCAAAGTGCCTAGTTCATATACATTTGATCTATCGCAGGATTCGAAGGGTAACATATATGCATCGACATTTAACGGTATGATGAGACTCAGGAAAAAATAATTTTCCTGATTTTGCAAAAAGGTGTAAGATAAGTTGCTTACTTCAGCACCTCCTCAAACAACTTCAATACCCGTTTGTATTCATCGGTCCAACTGCTTGGATCAACAAAGCCGTGATCTTCCACGGGATAAACCGCCAGTTCCCAGTTGTTCTTTCCCAATTCAATCAGTCGTTGCGTAATACGAACGATGTCCTGGAAATGTACGTTTTGATCTACCATGCCGTGGCACATGAGCAAGTGGCCTTTCAAGCCCTCGGCATAATAAATGGGTGAACTGCGTTTGTAAGCAAGGCTGTCGTTGTAAGGCTCGTTCAAAATGTTTGACGTGTAGCCGTGGTTGTAATGCGCCCAATCGGTAACGCTGCGCAGGCCCGCACCGGCGGCAAAAACACCGGGCTGCGTAAACATGGCCATTAAGGTCATAAAGCCGCCGTACGAGCCGCCGTAAATGCCGATGCGTTTTGGATCAACGTTGTGAGTCTTCACCAAATAGTTTGCACCGTCAACCTGGTCGTCCAAATCTTTTCCGCCCATGTGCCGGTAAATGCCCGTGCGCCAATTGCGGCCGTAGCCTTCGCTGCCGCGGTAATCAATGTCCAACACCGTATAGCCGCCATCGGCCAACAAATTGTTGAACATGTATTCGCGGAAATAAGTGCTCCAGCCCTTGTGCACGTTTTGCAAATAGCCAGCGCCGTGCACAAATATTACTGCGGGTTTTGTTGCGGCCTGTGTTGAAGGTTTGTACAACCGTGCATAGACCGTTGCGCCGTCACGTGCGGTAAACGTTACAATTTCCGGGTCACGCCACGGATAGGATTTGAGCTCCTCTGACATTGCGAGGTTCGTTATCTGCTGAAGTTTTGCGGTTGCTTTTGTTTCCTGCAAATACAACTCCCACGGCTTGTTGGAATAGGAATACAAAACCGCCATTGTTTTCTCATCGGGCGAAAGCGTAAAGCGGCTGATGCCCGCCTGCGACGTAAGACGTTCCACTGTACCGCCGTTTACGCTTATGCGGTAAACGCGGTAATCACCGGGATGCAAGTCGTTGGCCGTGTAGTAAATTATTTTCCTGTCTTTCGATAATTGCAGGTTGCTGATTTCATAAGCACCCTTCGTGAGTTGCGTTTTCGTTCCTGTATTTATATCCACCTTGTAAATGTGCGAGTAGCCATCGGCTTCACTTTGAAAAAGAATATTGTTCTCGTCTGTCCAAATGGGTGAAGAAAAAATTCCGGGACCGGCTACCCAGGCTTCGTCGCGTTGACGGTCAATATTTTTCAACGTGCCCGTTGCCGGATCGAGCAACATGATCCAGCGATCTTTGTTATCGGCGGAGCGAACATCAACAACGGCTTTTGTTCCCTCGTCGTTCCAAACCGGCCCGCGAAAATTCACACTTCTCGGCATTGGTTTTTTTCTTCCTGTGTCTTTCGACGGATAATCTTTTACGTAATCGGGTAAATCATAAAGTCCCGGGATGCCGTCGGCCTTTACCAAAAGCACGGTGTCTTTTTCTCTGTCGAAAATGTATAGTTCAGTTGCGCTTTGCGGCGCACCTACTTTACTTCTTCCGTTAATGTCGGTTGTAAATCCCGTTTCGGTAACGTAGTTCGGCACGATGGTGTTCTTCGCGTTGGCGGGTTTGAACAAACGATACGCAACAAAACGTCCGTCGGGAGAAACAACGCTGCCAAATACGTTCTTGTCTTCGGTATAAATGCTGCGCAATTCTCTAGGCTTGCTGCGTTTGGCAATGGCTTCTGCTGAATCTCTTCTTGCCTTTCTTTCACGCAATACTTGCGACATGCGCAAGGCATCCTGGCTCAACCATTTTTCCTGTGCGTTCAGCGGCGCTTCTTTTTGTGCCGTGCCGCGTACAAAATTGGTAAGCTGCGCCGTGAGTCCTGAGGCGATGTCAAAAGCATAAATGTTTTGCGCACGGGTAAAAGCAATCTTCGCATCGCGTTCAATAAACTGCGGCGAGTTTTCGGCTTCCACTGTTTGCGTAACGCGGTGTTCACGCTTCTGGGCGTCCACGTAAAAAAGATCGCCGTCTTTGGTATAAGTATAAGCCGTTTTCGCCGTGTTGTACACGATGCTGTTAAACGAAGGAATGTTTTGCTGCATTTGCACCGTTGCTTTCTTCGGTGTTCTGTCGCTTAGTGTGATGTAATAAAGCGAATCGCTTTCGGCCTTGTCGGGGTTCCAGGAAAAAAACAAGTAGCGTCCGTCAGCGCTCCAATAAGGATTGGATGGCGAAGTGCCCATCCATTTGGGATCACGCATGATTTTTTCAACCGTGAGAGGCGTCAGGTTTTTTTGCGCAAAAACAATTGTGGAAAACAAAAGCAGCGACAGGGAAAAGACAATCTTTTTCATAACAGCAAAACTTGTAAAGCGGCTAAAATAAGGAAAGATAAGCGGGTTCAGCCTTGCACTCCGTTACCGCATACGATGAAAATTGTTTTACGTTGGGCAAAACTTTTCTCTCTTTCCTTTTACAAACGGAATTGTTTTTGCTGCTCAGTTTTATTAAACGTTTTGCCGTGAAGAAAGATTTGTGGAAACTGGATATTGAGCAACTGCAAACCCTTTACAGGGACGAAAACAAGGAACTGGAAAACCGGCTTCTTTCTGGCTCTTCCTGGGAGGACGTAAGTGACCTCCGGCACCAGATTGGCGAACTCTCTACGGTCATCTACAAAAAATTAAATGCATCCCATTTTGACCATCCGGCCGAGAAATCGAGAAGGAACGAATAACCTGTGCTGCCTGTTTGTTTTGGTTATTCGCTAACGGCTGTTTCAATCACCGGCGGTACCACCAAAAACTCAACTGGCTGCGAAGCATTTTGCAAAGCGTCTTTGTATTTTTCTTTTAACCGGCGTTTGATGTTTCCAAGGTAACCCGGAACCGGTACTTGCTCGCGGTCGAGCGGAACGGCTTCCATCAGGTCGTTGCCAATGTACATCATGAGCTGCATCTGTATATGCATAATTCTAAGATTGACGGCTAAGATAGAAGGGGTGTTTTGTCCGCACAAGCAGAAATTGCCGTTTACAGTAATTAAGGAAAAAGATTTAGAAAAACTACGTAAAACCACTGTGTGGGATTTTTACCGGAAGCGTAAAACGAAAAGATTTTAGGGCCGCTCTCCTCATTCCCGTTGCTTTACATTTGTACCCCTAAACGATGAATATGAAACGCATTCTCCTGCTATCTTTTTTTTCTCTTTCTGCAACGCTTGGTTTTACGCAGCGCGACAAACAGCCCGGTGTTTCGCCGGTTTACCGCGCTACGGCCGAACGCATAAACGATCTTGTTCACACAAAACTTGACGCAAAATTCGATTACCAGAAGCAACAGCTTAACGGCAAAACCTGGATTACCCTGAAGCCGCATTTTTATCCCACTGATTCGCTTCGCCTTGATGCAAAAGGCATGGACATTCATGAAGTAGCGGTGGTAAAAGGAGTGAAGAACAATTCACTGAAATACGATTATGACGGTTTGTTTTTGAACGTTCATCTTGACAAGACCTACCGCAACACCGAGCCTTACACAATCTACATTTCCTATACCGCTAAGCCAAACGAGTTTAAGGCAAAAGGCAGTGCCGCCATCACCGATGCAAAAGGCTTGTACTTTATAAATCCTTTGGGCGAAGACAAAGAAAAGCCCACACAGATATGGACGCAAGGCGAAACGGAAGCCACGTCGGTTTGGATACCGACGATTGACAAGCCGAACCAAAAAACAACGGATGAATTTTACCTGACCGTTCCGGCCAAATACGTTTCATTGAGTAACGGCAAATTGGTTTCGCAAAAGACAAACAGCGACGGAACCCGCACCGATTACTGGAAGATGGACCAGCCGCATTCGCCTTATCTTTTCTTTATCGGCATCGGCGATTATGCCGTAATAAAAGACAGTTACAAAGGCAAGGAAGTAAGCTATTACGTTGAGAAGGAATACGCACCGGTGGCCCGCCGCATCTTTGGCAACACACCGGAGATGATTGCGCTGTTTTCCAAACTTACAGGGGTTGATTATCCCTGGGTAAAGTATTCGCAAATTGTGGGACGTGATTACGTGAGCGGCGCCATGGAAAACACAACGGCTACGCTTCACGGCGAAGGGGCTCAACAAGATGCAAGGGAACTATCGGAACGCAACCGCTGGGAAGATGTGATTGCCCATGAACTGTTTCACCAGTGGTTTGGCGATTACGTGACCACCGAAAGCTGGAGCAATATTACATTGAATGAATCTTTTGCCACACTGGGCTCGCAACTTTGGAACGAGTTCCATTACGGTAAAGATGCCGGCAATGAAGAACGCTATAATTCAGCCAAAGGCTACTTGGGCAGCCACAGCGAAAACAAAAACCTCGTTCGGTTTTATTACAACGACAAAGAAGACGTGTTTGATGCGGTGAGCTATAACAAGGGCGGCGCCATTTTGCAAATGCTGCGCAAGTTTGTTGGCGACAGCGCCTTCTTTAAATCGCTCAACCTTTACCTCAATACGTACAAGTATAAAAACGCCGAGGCACAACAACTGCGACTTGCCTTTGAAGACGTAACCGGCAAAGACCTCAACTGGTTTTTTAACCAATGGTATTACGGCAGCGGCAACCCCAAGTTGAACATTACTTACGGTTATGATGCAGCAAGCAAGCAGGCAACGGTAATTGTAGAGCAACAGCAGGAAGGCGATAAAATCTTCACCTTGCCGGCAAGCGTTGACGTGTGGACGGGCAACACGCCAACACGCTACAACGTTTGGGTAAAGGCCAAGGTGGACACGTTTTATTTTCCCGCTTCTTCAAAACCTTCGTTCGTAAATTTTGATGCGGATAAAATTTTACTGGCCGACAAAACGGAGAACAAATCGCTGGACGATTATGCTTTCCAGTACAACCATGCCGGCAATTACGTTGACCGCCGCGAAGCCATTGATGCGGCTACAAAAAAACAAGCCGAAGTAGGCGGTGTGCAAATCATGCTGGCGGCGGTAAAAGACAACTACGCACCCTTGCGGGCTTACGCCATCAGCAATCTTGACATGAGCCTGGCGCAAGTAAAGAACGCGGCAGAGGCGCCACTGGCCGAAGCCGCAAAAGATGCGAACCGGAGAGTAAAAGCAGCCGCCATCGGCAAGCTGGGTCAATACAAGTTTGCCAAATATGCGCCGCTTTTTAAAGCTGCCGTAAACGATTCGTCTTATTCCGTTGCCGGCGCTGCGCTGGAAGCGCTGAACAAGGTGGACACAACTGCGGCCTTTGACGCGGCCAAGCAACTGGTGAAAGGAAAAGTAAAAGGCCGGCTTGAAACGGCGACAAAAAACATTATGAGCGCAAGGGACAAAGGCGCTGCCCTGAAACTGCTCTCTGATTACGAAGCCATGCCTTTTGGACAGAAAAAGTTTCAGGCGCTCAGCGGTGTTTTTGAATTGATAAGCGCTACGCCGGACACCGAAATTTTTAAAAAAGGCGTAGATGCTATTCTGGGATTGGAAACCGCCCTTCCGGAAAACATTCGCGGGCAGGTGATGCCGCAGATCTATACGGCCCTTCGTGAAGTACAAAAGGAAAAAACCGAAAACGGATTAACCGAGCAAGTGAATTACCTAAACAGCAAATTGCCGAAAGACAACAAGAGCGGTTTCTAGGTTTTTTGCATGACACGTCATTCCCCAAAAGTGCAGTCTTTAGGCTGCACTTTTGTTTTTGTGTTACCGGCTGCATAACTACTCTCATAGTCCGTTGCGTCGCACTCTTCATCGTTCAGAACTTTAGTCATCATCTTGGAATCATTCTTCAATACTCAGTCTTTACCGGCGGCACCGCCTTTCACTTGTCATGCTGGGTACAAGACTTCTGTGCACAGCTGCTTTTCTCACAGCACATTCATCAAAACGCACAACGCCCAGTTCCCCTCACCGGATGGCAAGCGAGAGCCGATACTGTAGCGGTCGGGTTGAACGGTGAACTGCGGGGCAAGGCTGCGGTATAAAATTTTCTATCTGCCTTTCATTATTTCTTTTTCTTTGCGACTCACGTGCCGGGCCGCTCCAAGCGGCCCGGCACGTATAAACAACAGATTATGGCATTACTCGAAAAGTATTTGTTTGTAAAAGAATCAACCATCCCCGGCGCAGGCAAAGGCTTGTTTACAAAGATTGACATTCCCAAAGGCACCCGCGTTGTCGAATACAAAGGCCGAAGAACCGTTTGGAAAGAAGTGAAAAATGATTCCACCAACTATTACATCTACACCATTAACCGCAACAACGTCATTGACGCACGACGCACTCTTTCGGCTCATGCCCGTTATGCAAACGACGCGAAAGGATTAACCCGCATTAAGGGCATTACCAATAACGGCGTGTACGTAAACGAAGGCAACCGTGCGTTTATTGAAACCACAAAAGACATCCCGGCAGGCGCCGAAATACTGGTGGATTACACAAAGCCTTACTGGGACGTGATGAAAGAAAACCTGCGGGCCGACGGCAAATGGCCGGTGAAAAAAGGCATGACAAAAAAAGCTGTGACAAAGAAAAAGGCGGCTGTGAAAAAGAAGGCAACGAAATAATGAATAATAATCAATAATGAATCATGAGTGATGTTGATGTGCTTGCAGATGCGTAATCACAATTGAACGGCCTCTAACTTTAGGAACGCATTCGTTACTCATCACTCGTCATTCTCTTCTTACACCGTACAACCGTCCATCAATACCAAAAACGGCGCTACGTAGCAACTCAGTACCCTCGCGAAAAAACGCGTTTGTTGTTCAGCCATGGAAGTTGCCAGATATTTTTTTAAAGGACCCGGTTTTAACTCTACTTTCTTTTGGTGCAGTTGCATAAAATGCGGCATAGCCTCCTCAATTTTTTGCACCAGTGTTTCCTGCGTATCGGTTTCCGAGATGCCCACCACCACACCCGCGGCCGTTTCGTTGATGGCTTCTTTTACAAGGCTTTTTTCGTTGAAGATGGAAAAGATTGGTTTGCCCGAAAAGATGTTGTTGTAAACCTTCGAAGCATTGTAGTCCGCGTCCGAAGATCCCGGGATAAAAAGAATGTCGGCGTGCATGATGGTGGAAAGCGCCGAGAAGTAAGGAATGCGCTGCGGCACTTCGGTAATGAGGTGTTCGATCTTTAATTCCTTCCCGATTTTTTCCACCGGCTTCTTATTGACCGACATCGAATAATTGGTGCCGATGAAATAAAAATGATAGGCCTCTGTATTGGGTACTGCTTTCTTGAACGCGATGAAGAAAGCCTTTATCAACGGCAGAAAAAATTTGTTGATGGCGCCCATGTACACCACGCTTATTTTTTTGCCGTTGATGATTTCGGGTGTAATATTTTTTTGCTGCACTAACTGAAAGTCTTTGTCCGAAAGACCAAAAGGAAGCAGGAGCGAAGGCCGGCTGTCAAGGGCGTGATAACGGCTTTTCAGGTTATCAATATAAGCTTGCGAAACCGACATCAGCCCCGCGGCGTAAGGCATGGTGTAGGCTTCCAGTTTTTTGTTTAACAAATAAGTTAACCAAAACTTGGGCGGCCGTTGCGATTTGGGTTTGGTAAGAAAGAAATCGTTCCGCCAGGGATCCTGCATGTCCACCACAAACGGCACCCCGAATTTTTTTTGCCAATAGCGTCCCAATGCGCAAACGTGAAAAAGCGTGGTGGAGAAAAACACGAGGTCAAATTCGCGTTGGCTTAAAAGCTTACTGCCCGCTTTTTTAAAATGATAGTAAGAGCGCAAAGACAAACTACCAATGCCGAGACGCCGCGTGAAGCTTTCGGGCCAGGCTTTTATCTTGTGCACTTCAACGTCGGAAGGAATGGTTTCGTTCAGCAAAGCATCCTTGTAACCCGAAACAAATTTATCGTCCACGCAAAGCACTACAGGCTCCCATCCCAAGTCTTTGTAATAAGGTAAACTCATGCGCACACGCTGCATGTCGGGTGCGTTTACAGGCGGGAAATGGGGTGAGATAATCAGAACCTTTTTCACTCAGTTTTTTTTAACTGCGTCGTACAGCGTTCGCATCCAGCGGTAGCGGCCGGAAAGCTTTTTGCGCAACGTAGCCGGTGTATCTTTTTCATAAACGCCAAACCGGCGCAAGGCCAGTTTTGTTTCAAAGGGTTGGTAAATGCTTAACCCGTAGTGGTAACCGGCCGATGATAAAACGGTTCGGTAGTCATCTGGCACCGAGCCAAAAGGATAAGCAAAAGAGTAAACGGGCCGGCCGGTAATGTCTTGCAAAAGTTCTTTGCTCAGTCTTACTTCCTGTCTTAATTTTTCCGTGCCCGATAAATTTTTCAGTTGAACGTGGTGATGCGAATGCGATCCCACTTCCATGCCCAGGCGCACCAGCTCTTTTAAGTCCTCCTCGTTCATCAGTTCCATTCTTTCGGCGCCTTTTTCCACATCCCAGGCATTGTAACCGCCAATGTAAGCCGTGGGCATAAAAAAAGCCGCTTTCAGCTTTCGCTTGACGAGTTCGGGTACGGCAAAGTCCAGAAGGTGTTTCGCACAATCGTCGAAGGTAAGAATGACCTTGCGGGAAAAACCGCCGCTCTTTTTTTGCTCTGTTAATTCGGCAAAATGCGTGGTTTGGTACTGTGCCTCTTCTAAGGTATCCAGCAATTGCAAAAACGCCTTCCGGCTAATGTACCAATTAGCCAGTGAGCCTCCCGCTGAATCGGAAACGCAGTGAAGCATGGCAAGGGGTGGTACTATTGGGGTTAACGGGTGCATGGGTTACTAAAATAATGTTTTTTACTGTTGAGGCTTTTTAATTCTCCAGGCCAGCAGGATTTGTTTAAAAATATCTTTTAACTGTAAATGCCTCTCGTACACCGGAAAAAAATCAGTTGACGCGATTTGGCCGATGCAAGTTTTACGGCAACGGCTGCTGGTACTCAAATTGCAGGCCTTAGGGCAAAAACCATGCAATTCATGACAACGATTTCTTTTCGCTTTGTGCCCGTTTTCTTAAGCCTTATCAGCGGCGTCGTTTTGCTTTCTTGTACCAACAATTCGAATACGGCAACGGCCAATGAAGTTACAAAGGATGATACCGCCATCCACCAGACCTTAAGCCGCGACTCGCTGGAAAGAGAAGCCGAATTAAGCTTTATTGATGCCTGCGTTGAAAGCAGCAAGGCCTCAAGCAAAACCACGTTAGGCGATGCAAAAGCCTATGCGCATTGCAAGTGTGTAATGGAAGGGATTAAACAGAAATACGGCAATACCGACAGTACAACCATTGCCGGTCTTCAAAAGGATACGGCGGCCATGACAAAAATTCTTCGGCGCTGTAAATGATTTGTGCCAGTCGCCTCTTGCGTTTACAGTCGATGGTTTTAACCAAACCGTTTTTCTTTGCTGAATGATTTTGGCCAAAGCCTGTGCGTTTGGTTTTTCTTTTTTGTTTTTTTGTCTGACGATGAAGGCGCAATCAAAGAATTCGCCTGTAGGCGAATATTACCTGCGCGGCGTGATGGAAACTGCGTCGGGGTTTACGCTTGACAGCGACAGTTCCTTTCAATTCTTCTTTTCATACGGTGCGCTCGATCGCTATGGCAAAGGACACTGGCGGGTGCAAAACGATACGCTTGTGTTGGACAGTGAAGCGAAGCCTCTCTATGATTTTAAGTTGCTTGTTGCCAACAAAATCGCTGACGATAAAATTACCGTGCAGATAAAAGAAAGCGATGCTTCGTTGTTTCGCTATTTTCATTGCAGATTATTTGGAAACGGCAAAATGCAGGAAGGCATAACAAACGAAAAAGGCATTGTTGTTTTTCGTTCGCAAATGCTAGACAGCCTTGAACTTGCATTTGAATTTTGTCCCGAAAAGAAATCAGTCTTTGTAATAAAGAAAACCTTGCACAATCATTTTGTGTTTGCGCCCGAGCCTTGGTTGACGGAAGTTTTCTTTCAAAATTTTCGCTTGCACTTTACACCCGAAGGTTTGGAAGGCGGCCATCCTTTATCCAATAAAAGTTCTTTCCGTTACGAAAAGCAACAGTGAACAAAAACAATTCACACGCCTTCACGAACAATAAAATTTTTGGCACTATTTTGTTTTCTGCTTCTGTAGAAAAAAAGAATTCACTCATGGAAAACAGAAAAGAAACCGGTGCAGAAAAAAGAAGAAGAAAGATTGTTGCCCGTCCCGTATTGGTGCGTTCCGAAAAGCCAGGGCAAGTGGCCAGCGCCAGCTATAGCCGTGAACGCAGTGCCTCTCCATTCTGGAGAGCCGCGTAATTGAGATGTACAACAAAGAAATTATTTTTCATCACAACGATCCCGGTGTTTATTGCTGTACAAGCTGCGGCAACACCTTGTTTGAAGCCGCGAAAAAGTTTGACGCCTGCTGCGGGTTCCCTTCGTTTTGGTTGCACGTTGAAGGCGGTGTGAAACTTCGGCCTTTGCACACGTACGGCAGAAGCAGGACACAATTGCTGTGTGTCCGTTGCGGTACGCATCTCGGCCATCTTTTTCAAAACAAATACACACCAAACGGACTTCGTTACTGCGTAAGCAAAAACGCCATCGTACTTGAGCGATGAAGTAGAACGCAACAACGAGGATGCGGTCTGTTTCTTGCACCGCATCGTTACAGGAGACAAATTTTATGGCAAAGCCAAAAGGCTTGTACGTTCTGCTCGGAGCCTTGCTGACTGTTGTAGGTGCGGCCGCTTATGTGGCCTACCGTACCCGCAGCGTACCCACTCCGCGCCGCCGCTGGTGGCGCTTTCACCGGCCCGGTGCGCGGCGGCTCAGGGGCAATGCCTGTGAGCGAATGCAGGGTATTTACAGCATTGAAAAAGGAACGGAAATTTTTGGCGACACGGCCGTGGTAAAATGCAGTTACACAATTGAACACCGGCGAAAAAATTTTCACCTTTCGTTCTTCTGTCAAAAGAACGGGACCTATTTTGTTTGCGAAGCAAAAGTGCGCAGAGGCGCCGTTCTTTTGTACGGCTATTGGCGCAAAGCAAGCAGCAACGGCACGGGCCTGGTGCATTTGGTGATGAGCAAAACAGCCGGCGCAACGGCTTTGCTGCAAGGCGGTACAACGCAAACAATGCTGCTGCAAGGCCGCTTTGGCAACGACAACAAAAGGCCGCATCAACCGCTCCTGTTGCGTTACAAACACGCACTGCCGCCAAATGATTCTTTTGAAATTATTGGTCACCGCGGTGCGGCACGCAACGTGGATTTTTTGCCCGTGTCGGAGAACTCGCTGGCCATGATGAAAATGGCCGCAAGGCTTGGCGCTACCGGCGTGGAAATAGACGTGCGCATGACCAAAGACGGTGTGCCCGTAATTTTTCACGACAGCTTTTTGTCGGTGCATACGGTGAAGGACAAAATTTACGGCGGCCTGATTCACAATTACACGCTGCGCGAATTAAAAAGGATGCGGCTGCGCAAAGGTGGCGTAATGCCAACGCTCGATGAATGCCTTCACACCCTCTTGCATAAAACCCCGTTGCAAACCGTTTGGCTTGACATAAAAAAAGAATGCAACCTGGAGATCGTGCAACAATTGCAGGAACGTTACCTGCAAAGAGCCACAGCGTTGGGACGGAAGTTTTTTATTTACATCGGCATACCCGACAACGATGTGCTGAAATGTTTTGTGCAACTGAAAGGTTATGAAGAAATTCCGTCGCTGGTTGAAATGAATCCCGAGGTCGTGATGAACGTAAACGCCAATGTATGGGCGCCGCAGTACACTGGCGGCTTTCAACCGGAAAACGTGGCGGTCATGCACAGCGCGGGAAAGAAAGCCTTTGTCTGGTCGCTTGACAGTCAATTTTTGATTGACCTGTACATGTCGGAAGGAGGCTTTGACGGCCTTGTTACCAACGCACCGTCGGTGGCAGCCCATTGGTATTACGTCCTTGCAAGCCGCTTTGGTTTTAGCGGCAACGAAACAAAAGCAATTGCCGTACAAGGTTAATCATTCAACACGCTTGTTGTGGTAAAGTGCGGGCATAAGACAGAGCGGTTCTTTGCTGCGTAGCGGGACGAACGTACAGGAGTGCGACGCAACGAAAGCTCAATGGTAGTTCAACAGCTAAGTACATAAAAGAAAAGCTCAATCAGAAGAAATGATTGAGCTTTTTATTATCCCGTAATAGCGGGGCGCTGTGCGCACATTCCTCCTCCTGGGAGGGGTTTAAGGGGATTCCCCTGACCTATATCTTTGCGTAAACTCTTTTTTTATGAATTATGTTTTTGATTTGTCCCGGCCCGTTGTTGTTGGTTCCGATCACGCGGGTTTTGAATATAAATCCATGATTATTGAAATGCTGCAAAACAAAGGGCTGAGCGTAAAAGATGTAGGTGCTTACAGCAAAGATTCGGTTGACTACCCCGACTTTGCTCACCCCGTGGCGGCCGCTGTTGAAAACGGCGAGGCAGCCTTTGGCGTTTTAATTTGCGGCAGCGGCAACGGCGTGGCCATTACGGCCAACAAATACCCGAACGTTCGGGCCGGTCTTTGCTGGAACAACGAAGTAGCCGGCCTCATTCGCCAACACAACAACGCCAATGTGATTTGTTTGCCTGCCCGCTTTGTTTCGCCGCCAGCAGCCGAAGAGATGGTGAACATTTTTCTTTCCACCGAATTTGAAGGCGGCCGCCACGGGACAAGAGTGGCTAAGATTGCCTGCGCATGATTAATGTGAAACGTGAGAAGATAGAACTGAAACCGTAAAGTCTTCTACTTCATAGTTCACTTCTGTCTCACGTTTAACGTTTGACGTCTCACGTTTTCACTTTCACGTTTCGCTTGTTTTCCGTTTAACAATTTACTTTCCGCAGTATTTGCAGAGATGGGATATTTTCATTCCTTAAAAACTATACATTACATGAAGAGAGTTCTCACCGCATTGTTTACAAGCGGCGTGGTTTGTGTTTTCGCACAGAGTGGCCCCAAGCCCGATGCGTACGCAAAAACCATCAGTGCCGCAGACATGAAAAAGCATTTGTACACCTTGGCTTCGCCCGAAATGGAAGGCCGCGAAACCGGCACGGAAGGCCAGCGAAAGGCTGCGGCTTACATTGAAAACTATGTGAAATCGCTTGGCCTGCAACCGGGCAACGGCAGCAGCTATCAGATGCCGTATAATTTGTATCAAGACAGTTTGATAAGCGCTGCATTGGAAGTGAACGGGAAAGCCTTTGAGCTAAACAAAGATTTTGCGGCCAGCCCCGGCGGCCCCCAAAGTATCTACCGGCTTAGCGAAGTAACCTTGATTGGTACAGGCGCAACGGACTCGTTAAAGTCAGCGGATCTTGCCGGTAAAGCGGTGATGATTGTGGGCACCATCTCGCAAAATTTCTTTGCGCAACTGAACCGGAAATCACCCGCTGTGGTTTTGACCGTGAGTGCAAATTTTCCGCGAACGGGAACTGCGAACAACAGGGGCCGTCAAGGCATTCATGCATTCAAAGCTTCGGTTGATCCGGTGTTCTTTCAGGTATCGGAAGCGGTTGCGAGAGCCATCGCCGGCGATAAGTATGATGCGGTGAAAGCATCATCATCTTCTGTTCAAAAAGCAAAAACAGAATTGTTGTTGGATACAAAGAAAGCAACGGTTGTATTGCCTGCAAGCGATGTGATAGCCTTCTTGCCCGGCACCGATTTAAAAGATCAATACCTCGTGTTCAGTGCGCATTACGATCACTTGGGAATGCGCAACGGTGTTCTTTTTCCGGGTGCTGATGATGATGGGTCAGGGACTGTTGGTGTTTTGGAAATTGCCGAAGCTTTTGCAAAAGCAGCGAAAGAAGGCAAGGGCCCGCGCCGCTCAATTGTGTTTCTGTGGAACAGCGGCGAAGAAAAAGGATTGCTGGGAAGTGAATGGTACACCGATCATCCCGTTTATCCGCTTGACAAAACAACGGCCGATTTAAACATTGACATGATTGGAAGAAGTGATCCGGATCGCAAACCGGACACACTGAACTATGTGTACGTTGTGGGCGATGATAAACTGAGTTCTGATTTGAAGCCCATTTCGGAAAGCATCAACAACAAATACACGAAGCTGCAACTGGATTACAAGTACAACGATCCAAACGACAAAGAAAGAATCTACTTCCGCAGCGATCATTACAACTTTGCCCGTTACGGCGTGCCCATTATTTTTTATTATGACGGTATGTTGCGTCCCGATTATCACAAGCCAAGCGACACGCCTGACAAGATTAATTACGACCTGATGCAGAAACGTGCGCAGTTGGTTTTTTACACCGGCTGGGAAATGGCCAACCGCGATGCCATGCTGAAGCGGGACATACCGCTGAACGTGCCCACCGGTTTTTAATAAATCGAAACGCTTCAATTTTTTTGAAGCGTTTTTTTATGGCCCGACGTTAAACCTTTTAAAAGGGTTGCGTTCTATGGATGCGTAAGATGATTGAATTAACAAAAAAACTTCGTTATGAAAACTACAATGAAAGTATTGCTGCTAAGCGCAGCAACGGTATTTTTTACCTCGGTAAACGCACAAACAAAGCACCGTGAAATAAGGCACGACCTGCGTGAAATTCACCGCGACAACAAAGACATTCACCAGGACAAAAGAGACCGGCATCAGGATAGGAAAGATATCGCGGCCGATAAGAAAGACATTCATCAAGATGTAAAAGAATTAAAAGCCGATAAGAAAGCCGGCAACACCGCCGAACTCAAAGACGATAGAAAAGACATTCGTCAAGACAGAAAAGATTTGATCGCCGATAAAAAAGACATCCGGCAGGATACCCGGGACACTCGCCAGGACAAACGCGAACGCCGTCAAGACGCAAAGGACTTGAAAAAAGACCTACACTAAGAAAGCAGAACGACCCTAACAAACAAGGCTTCCAACGGAAGCCTTGTTTGTTTAGCAGGCAGCAAACAATTAGTGATTTCTGTCTTTCATCTGAACAACTGCTTATTTGTTTTGAAACCCTGCCCGCAGCAAGCAAGGAGCGGGGTTTGTTTTTTTGATTGTTTATCTTTGAGTCAACATGTCAAGCGCAGTTAAGATATTGCCTTATTACACGTACGAAGATTATGTGCAATGGGAAGGACGCTGGGAACTGATTGATGGAATACCGTATGCGATGAGCCCGGCACCTACACCAAAACATCAAATGATCGCCAATACGCTGGGTGCACTTTTTTATTTGGCGCTAAAGAATTGCAAGCACTGCAAAGCCTATCAGTTCGTTGATTTCAAAATTGCCGAACATACCATTGTTCAACCTGACATTTCCATCCTTTGCCGACCCACCACAAAGAAGTTTGTTGACTTTCCACCTTCATTGGTAGTGGAAATTCTTTCTACATCAACCGCGTTAAAAGACCGTCACGCAAAATCTACATTGTACCGGCAGCAGGATATTCCTTTTTATCTTATCGTTTCAACCGATACAGAAGAAACGGAAGTATATGTTTTGGAAAACGGCGAGTACGTTCTCAAACAAAAAGGCAAGGAGTTTCAATACAGCTTTCAATTTGAAGAAGGCTGCGAAGCAACTATTGACTTCGCCGAAATCTGGAAATAAAAAATGACCTCAACAGAGGTCATTTTTTATTTCCAGCAAATCTTCTTTCTCTACCATCCCAAGATCCACGCAAACACAAGCGGCGCTACAATCGTTGCATCGCTTTCAATGATGTATTTGGGTGTGTGAATATCCAGTTTGCCCCAGGTAATTTTTTCGTTCGGGTGCGCACCGGAATAAGAACCGTACGACGTCGTTGAATCGCTTATCTGGCAGAAATAACTCCAGAACGGAATCTCGTGCATCTCCAAATCCTGGTACATCATCGGCACCACACAAATGGGAAAATCACCGGCAATACCGCCGCCGATTTGAAAAAAGCCGATGCCTTTCCCGCCGCTGTTGTCCTTGTAATAATTGGCCAGCCACACCATGTATTCAATGCCACTCTTCATCGTACTGGCATTGATCTCTCCTTTGTACACATACGATGCAAAGATGTTTCCCATCGTGCTGTCTTCCCATCCGCCTACAACAATGGGTAAGTTTTTTTCCGCCGCCGCAATCATCCAACTGTGCTTCGGGTCAATTTGATAATCACCCTTCATTACTTCGCTCAACAAAAGCTTGTACATAAACTCGTGCGGAAAATAACGTTCGCCTTTGTCGTTCGCTTCTTTCCAAATTTTATGAATGTGCGTCTGAATTTTCCGGAATGCTTCTTCTTCGGGAATGCAAGTATCGGTTACGCGGTTCAATCCTCTCTCCAACAAATCCCATTCTTGTTGCGGCGTTAAATCACGCCAGTTGGGGATGCGTTCATAATGGTTGTGCGCCACCAGGTTCATGATGTCTTCTTCCAGGTTTGCGCCGGTGCAAGAGATGATGTGAATCTTGTCCTGGCGAATCATTTCTGCGAGTGAAATCCCTAACTCTGCCGTGCTCATGGCGCCGGCCAGCGTTACCATCATTTTTCCGCCTTCCAGCAAATGCTGTTCGTAGCCTTTGGCTCCATCTACCAATGCAGCGGAGTTAAAATGGCGGTAATGGTGCTCTATAAATTGCGAAACGGGTCCTTTGTTCATAGCCAATCATTTTAGGCGGCAAATGTAGGCCAAAAAAAATCCCGCTTCCGTTCGCCTTAAGCGAACTTCCGCGGGACGTTTTACACACCAAAACTTCTTTGTTTGTGAGACAGGCGTGAACTTATGTTTGAAAGACTGCACGGTTCACGTTTCGCTTCTCACGTCTCACGCATCTCAGCTTTTGTTCTGCTTTTGGTACACGTTCCAATCGCTTGCGTTTGCTGACTTCAGCGTGATTTTGGTATCGCCGTTTTCAACGGTAACGTAATACGATACGCCGTTTTCGTTGCTCAGTTCAAACAGGTCGGAGATCCAGTACTTCTCGTACGACGCTTTCAATTTTGTTTGCAGCGTTACCGGCAACTGATACGAATTAATGTTGCGTGTAACGGCTACCAAAGAAGCGTTGTCGTCGTAATACGCAGTAACGTATTGTTCGTTCACCACGAAATCGGCTTTGTAATAATCGCCGGACGTTTTCCATTTTACGTCCGATGCGTTTTTGAATGCCGAATGAAAAGAGGCTAATACAGCAGCGGATACATTCACGTCATCCGAGGCCTGGGCCTTTGTGTTTACCAGTGACAAGACACTGATTAAGGTTACCAATAAAAATTTCATAACGTTGGTTTTAGAAGTTTTAAATTTTGTTTTTGTCGTATGGTTAATGTGACGGAACAAAAGTAAAATTGGTTACAGGGCAGGTCAAGCGAATTGTGAGGAATGGACAAGGCTGTTAAGCATCTTAACACGACCTTGAAAAAAAGTTAAGGTGCACCAACTGTATATTTAGTGTGATGAATTACCTCGCCCATGCGTATCTGTCGTTTAACGAGCCGCACATTTTGGTGGGAAATATGATTTCGGATTTTGTAAAAGGAAGGCAGAAATCTTTATATGCGGCAAGCGTTCAAAAGGGAATTCAGTTGCACCGCTTCATTGACGCCTTCACCGACGATCATCCCGTTACCGCAAAAGCCAAGCAAATCTTCCGGCCACAGTATCGTTTGTACAGCGGACCAATCATGGACGTTGTGTACGATCATTTTCTGGCAAGCGATGAAAATGTTTTTCCCAATGATTCGCTTCTTTCCTTCACCCACGGTGTCTACCAAACATTGGAAGAAGAAACGATTCACCTGCCACAACGTTTTTTGCCTGTGCTCACGTACATGAAGATGGAAAACTGGCTTTATCATTACCGCACCACCGACGGCATTTACAAAAGCCTGCGCGGATTAATAAGACGGGCCGCTTTTATCAGCGACAGTCAGCCGGCCCTTGAGTTGTTGCTGAAACATTACGACGAGTTGCGGAATTATTACGAAGAATTCTTTCCCGCTGTTAAACAAACGACAAAACAAAAACTCGCCGAACTTCTCGCCTGATTTTTTCTGTACTAAAACGCTTGCCCGCAATACATTTGCGGCTAAATATCCTGCGTATGAACAAACTTTTTTTTCTCTGTAGTCTCGCCTTTGCGCAAGTTTGTTTTGCGCAAACATCCGTTACGAACGTTATGCCCGCAACCACCGCATCGCCTTCCGTAAAGTTGCCGCAATTAGACAAGTCGCCGATGGATATGGCTTATTACCCCGACAATTACCCGGTGCTGAAAATTCAGGATAAAGTAACGGAGCCTTTGGTGGCAAGAGTGGTTTACAGCCGTCCGCAAAAAGAAGGAAGAGTGATTTTTGGCGGACTGATTGAGTACGGAAAAGTATGGCGGCTGGGTGCGAACGAAGCAACGGAAATTGAACTCTATCGCGATGTAAAGATTAAAGACAAGAAATTGTCGAAGGGACGTTACACGCTTTATGCGCTGCCTACCGAAACGCAATGGACCATCATCTTCAACAAGGACCTTGACACTTGGGGCGCCTTTAAATACGATGAAAAGAAAGACGTTTTGCGGGTAGATGTGCCGGTGCAAAAGAACAGTCCGGCAACCGAAGCTTTTACAATTGTATTCACCAAATCCGCTACCGGCGCCGACATGCTGATGGCTTGGGACGAAGCGAAGGTGACGCTTCCGTTCACGTTTAAATAAACACGTCTAACATAGCAACCCTGCCCTTGCAGGGTTTTTTTAATGCACACAAGATGACGCTACGTCAACGAATTTTAAAGCTGGTTTATCCGCTTTTTCTTTTGGCAAGACGAAACACGGCCAAAGTGCACTTAATTCAAGGCAAGCCGGTTGTACCGCCGGTTTCGTTTTACTCGCTTTCAGTCACTTTGAACAACGGCAAGGAGTTCTCGTTTAATAATTTGAGAGGAAAGAAAGTATTGCTGGTAAACACAGCCAGCGACTGCGGTTACACGCCGCAGTACGCCGAACTCCAAAAATTGTATCAACATTCAAAAGAAGACTTGGAGATCATCGCCTTTCCGGCAAACGATTTTAAAGAGCAGGAGAAAGGCAGCGACGAAGAGATTGCGAAGTTTTGTTCGGTTAATTACGGCGTTAGTTTTCCACTAGCGAAGAAAACGATGGTTGTGAAAAACGAAGCGCAGCATCCGGTGTTCCGCTGGCTTACGTCAAAAGAAAAAAACGGCTGGAACGACCGGCTGCCTTCGTGGAATTTTGCCAAATACCTTGTGAACGAAGAAGGAGTACTCACACATTGTTTCGAACCCGCTGTTTCGCCACTGAGCACCGAAATCATTGCCGCCATCCATGCGTGATGCGGAACGGCTTTTGCGTAAATTCATCGCATGACAAGCAGCGACTGGATCGGAACGGTAGGCGTATTTCTCATTTTGGTAGCGTATTTCTGCAGCACCTTTGGTTGGATGTCGTCGCAAAGCAAAATCTTTTTCGCCCTGAACACAATCGGCGCAGCCATGACTTGCTTTGCCTCTTACCTGATTCGTTACTGGCCGTTCTGCGTGCTGGAAGGAACGTGGGCAATCGTTTCCCTTATTGGCTGGATTAAAGCAAAAGAATGAACGTGTATTTCATCAGCGGGCTTGGCGCCGACAGGCGAGCGTTTGAACGGATACAATTGCCGCCGGAATTTTCCGTTCATTACCTTGATTGGATTGCACCACACAAGGCTGAATCGCTGGAAGATTACGCGGTGCGGTTAGGCAATGGCATTGATACGTCAAAACCCTTCGCGCTTGTGGGCTTGTCCATGGGCGGCATGATTGCTTCGGTGCTTTCGCAAAAACTTCATCCGCAAAAAACAATTCTGATTTCAAGTGTAGCTTGCGTAGCGGAGTTTCCGAAGCTTTTCAAATTTGCCCGCCACGTTCCGCTTTACAAGATTGTACCGCTGTGGCTCTTGCGCAAACCCAATCTGCTGGTGCATTGGATGTTTGGCGCACGGTCAAAGAATGAAAAGCGGTTGATGGATTATATCATTACCAACACACAACCGGCTTTTGTACGCTGGGCAATGCACGCCATCATTCGCTGGGGCCAAAAAGAACGGCCGAAAAATCTTTTTCACATTCACGGCAGCGCTGATAAAATTCTACCGGTTAAATACACCAAAGCCGATTGCATCATTGACCGTGGCTCGCATTTCATGGTGTGGACAAGAGCTGGCGAAGTGTCCAGGCGATTGGCAGATGTCTTGTCGTCAACACATTCACTTTCCCATTAGCTGCCGCCTAATTTCTTACTTTTGTCCCCTTATTATCATTATGAAAATTCACAAAGAAGGATTCAGAACCATCGTCATCAGCACCTTCGTTGCGGCGGCGATCATTGTGTTAACGGTATTGCTGGTGATGCCTGCTTATCCCATCCTCGGCTGGATTACGGTGATGGCAATTTTAGGCTTGCTGGTTTTTATTCTTTCGTTCTTTCGCATACCTGCCCGTGATTATTCTGATGGCGAAGACGTCATCGTTGCACCCTGCGACGGCACGGTGGTGGTGATTGAAGAAGTGCAGGCCGACGAATATTTTAAAGACCGCCGTTTGCAGCTTTCCATTTTTATGAGCCCGCTGAACGTACACGTAAACCGCAACCCGGTGAGCGGCGAGGTGATGTACAGCGAATATCACAAAGGAAAATACTTAGTGGCCTGGCATCCAAAATCATCCACGGAAAACGAACGCCATTCGGTTGTTTACAAATCGGGCGGAAAAGAATTGCTGGTAAAGCAAATTGCCGGCGCATTGGCCAAGCGCATTGTCAACTACTTAAAGCCCGGCGACAACGTAAAGCAGGCCGAAGAAATGGGCTTCATCAAATTTGGTTCAAGGGTTGATTTGCTCCTGCCCATCGGCACCAAAATCGAAGTGAACATGAACCAGAAAGTAAAAGGCGGCGTAACTGTGCTGGCGCGGTGGTGAGAGAGGTGAAAAAGTAGAAGATAAAAAATAAAAGGCGTGTTTTACTTGGTATACGTTATTTCTGTGCAGTCTATTTTCGAAGCAATGTAAAGCAGTTGCTTCCACGCTTTACTGTTTTTAAAAAAAGTGATGGGTTTGTATTGATTTGGTTGATGTGTAAAGAGCCATCCATCAAATTGTGAAAGTCCGTAGTAGCCGCTCAATTCAATTTTACCATCTTTAATTACCGCAATGATTGCCGTAAATCCTTCTATGAAGGGCGATTTTGCAGCGAATGTTCTTAGTGTGTCCATGTTCCCATCTTCCCGAACAATGTAATCACATTTACCAAGCGCATATTTCACCTGCCAGTATAGCGAATCCGTTTTCTTTGGGATCAGATTTATTTTGGTGTCTTCGTTTTGCTGGGCAGATGCGATGAACGGCAGAAATAGAAGTAGGGTATACAACTTTTTCATGTCTCAAGGTTACGCTTTTACTCTAACATTTTATGAGGGGCCATGTTTGTGCATCAAAAAATTTTTCTATCTTAATAGTCTAAACGATGGGTTATGAAAAAATACCTACTCATTTTCCTGGCTTTGCTCTTAACCGCGGCCGTCGTAACCGCCACTGTTTTAAACAGCAATAAAAGGCCAACCAAAAGCACGAACGGCAAATGCAACGCAAAAACCGAATGCAGTGCCAAAGGCTCGCACTGTCCTTTCTCTAGCGTTGCTTGCTATTAAAGAAAATCCCGCCGCCGGCGGGGTTTTTTATAAAAAGTCTTTCAGTTCTTTTAAATGGTAAACCGTATAGGTTGGCTCTACTTCTTGTTCGGCATGATGATAATTTACGTGCACCGCATCCATGCCCACGCCCAAGGCGCCCAACACATCCACGTCAACCGCATCGCCAATCATCAGGCTTTCTTCTACCCTTGCTCCCGTTTTGTTTAGTGCGTATTCAAAAATTTCTTTTTGCGGCTTCAAACTGTTGCTGCCTTCCGAGGTGACCACCACTTTAAAAAATTCATCAAGCCCCGAACTTTTCAACTTGCTGTGCTGCACTTCGTCAAAGCCGTTGGTGATGATGTGCAGGCCGTAGCTTTTTTCACGCAGGTATTGCAGCACTTCTTTCGTATCGGGAAAAAGAAGCGTTCGCGTAGGAAGCAGTTGCAAAAACAGTTCGTTCATTTGTTTGGCCAGGGCTTCATCGGCAATCTTAAAGTCAAGCAATGCCAGCCACATTCTTTTCAGCCGCAGTTCATCTTGCTTGATCTGGCCGGCCCGGTATTTGGCCCAAAGGTTTTCGTTGTGTACAAGATAATTCCGGTAAAAGGCATCAAAATCGTGAATGCCTTTTTCGGGCAGATTCAAATCAACGTGAAGCTGCATGAGCGAAGCTCTGGCGTTGGCATCAAAGTCCCAAAGCGTGTGATCAAGGTCGAAGAAGAGATGCTTGTATTTCATTGAAGGGCAAAAGTCAAAATTCAAAAGTAAAAAGAAGACCAGTAAACTGTGGAGAAGTTTTAAATTTTGACTTTTTACTTTTGATTTGTTTATACAAAACCAGAAACCGAATGAATGCCGTCATCACCGGAGCATCGCGTGGCATTGGAAAAGCCCTGGCCGAAATTTTTGCCCTGCACGGCTACAATCTTTTTCTCTGTTCCAAAACCGAAAGTCATCTTTTGCAAACCATCGAAGAATTAAAAACAAAGTTTCCTGCCGTAAGCGTTGACGGCAAGGCACTCGACATCGGCCAAAAAGAAAAAGCAATCCTGTTCAGTGAATGGGTGCTGAACAATGCCGATTCGATTGATGTGCTTATCAACAACACCGGCACGTTTATTCAAGGCAATGTTTCCGACGAACCCGACGGTGCGCTGGAAGAAATGCTGAACGTAAACCTCTTCAGTGCTTATCACACCACGCGAACCTTGTTGCCAAAAATGAAAGCGCAAAAAAGCGGTCACATTTTCACCATGTGCTCCATCGCAAGTTTGGCGGCGTATCTCGGCGGCGGTGCTTACAGCATCAGCAAGTTTGCCTTGCTGGGCTTCGCCAAAAACCTTCGTGCGGAGTTAAAAGAACACGGCATAAAAGTCACGGCCGTTATTCCCGGCGCGGTTTATACCGATTCGTGGAAAGGCAGCGGTATTTTGGAACAACGCATCATGCAAGCAGACGATGTGGCAAAGATGATTTTTGCCGCCACACAACTTTCGCCGCAGGCCGTTGTGGAAGACATTGTGCTAAGGCCGCAACTGGGCGATTTATGAGGCATAAAACAGTGTGCGGCAGTAAAAGAGTTTCTATAAACAGTTTATGGGCCAAGGGTTCATTAGTCTATTAAGCTTTTCTTGCGTCGCACTCGTGTACGTCCTTATCGCTATTCACCATCTCTTGCGTAACTCGCCATAAAAGCGGTCGCTTTTGTTTGATGGCATCATTTGAGTCCTTCTTCCTTTTCATTGAGCGAGAAAGAACAACGTTTAGTTCAACTGCCTCGCCAAAACAACGGCCTGCTTAAAACTTTTCTTCTTCCCTTGCAGGTTAAAAATCTCGGTAAGCACAACGTACGTACCGATGGATAGTTTGGTGTGGTTCTCGCCAAGACCATCCCAAATCCAACTTCCTTTTAAACCGAGTAAATCATTTTTTACCAATTGCCTTACCAATCGTCCACTTGCGTCAAAGATGAAAACGTTGGCAACGTATCCAGGTTCTTCTACTTTGTAATTGACGTCGGCAATGTCATCACGGCCATCGTTATCCGGCGAAAATATTTTGGGTGAAACGTCTATCGTTGCTTTTACGTCTTCTGGCCGTTTGTATTGTGAGTTCTTATACGTCGGTGTCCCGTAGCCAGCGGTTGCCGCCGCCGAGTGCCAGTTGTTTTTGCTTTGCGAAGCGGCACCGGGGTCAATTCTTTCCAATGCAACGCCTTCATCATCGTTGATTAAACCAAACTGCCAATCCTTGTTATAAACCACTTCGTCAACGATGGTTCCGTTCAGGTCTATCAAAACAACGTTGCCTTTGTCATCGGGATAAGACGGAAGGGAAGAAAGCTGCAACAAAGCGTCTTCGTTCTTTACAAAGTATTGGCCTTTCAAAACCGAAGCATCTTCCGTTACAACAAGATAATCATCCGGAAAAAGATAGAACGGGTCTTCGCTTATTTTCTTTAACGATGCAACTAGGCCGCCACTGCTTCTGTTGGCAACGTAAAGTTTTGAAGCGTCAATAATTTTTTTGCTGCGGTTGTAAACTTCAACGTAATCGCTGCCGGGTGATTTTGGGTTGAAAAGAATTTCGTTTATCACTGCATCGTTTGAAATTGGTGTTTGCGGTAAACCAATCCTTGTTTTGTTATAAGCACCGATGGCGTTGCCTTTGCAATCGGTAACGTTGGATGCGGTTATCGTGTAAATCGTTGATGGTTGCAAGGGTGAATTCAGTTTTAGTTGTACCGCGTTGAATTGCGATGCAACGCTTAAAGCCGAAGCAATGCTTAATCCATTAATGGAATAATTTGAAACCGCTGCACCCGACGAGCTATCAAGCGGTTCGTTAAACAACAAAACAATATTCAAACTATCCGGGGTATATGCTCTTTTCAGTTGCGGCGGTGTTGCATCGGTGTTTGTTCCGTTTACCGAATTAGTTTTTCCCGGCGTGCCACCCAAATTGTTGATGCTTGCTTTCCAGTTTTCTTTTCCGCCGCAGGGATTTTTTGCGTCAATCATTTCCAAACTCCAGCCGCCGTCTTTCTTTGCTTCGTTGCCGTACCAATCGCTTGTGTAGGCTACGCAATGAATGACTTTGTTCTGCGGCGAACGGAGTGTGAGCACATCGCCTTCATTGTCCAGAGAGGGAAAGGAAGCAACGCCGATTGTCCTTCCATAAACGGAAAACGCAGCCACATTGCTGTTGCTGCAAAGAACCACGACGCTGTCGGGTTGTAAAACAAACGAAGCGGTAATTGTAGCCGTACTTGTTGCGTCGCTTAATTTCCATCCACTCAAATTAAAAGCGGTAGACGAAACATTTCTAATCTCGATGTATTCTGCGTTTGGCAGGCCAACCACCGGCGTCGGGTCAGCCATAATTTCGGTGATGACCATATCATAACGGGCGGCGGTTTGCGCCTTTGCGCAAAGGCAACCGCACAGCAAAAGCAGCAGCAGGTTAGTTTTGGACATGATACGAATCTAAAAATTTTTTACACGGAAACGAAAGAACAGGATGCACCGAAAAGTTTTTGCAATTATATTCGCTTCGCAATGCAAAAAAGTAAACAGACCAAACGCACAAAGAAACAATTCCTCAGAAGGGAAGGTGTGTAACGTTTGGTACGTTCAAAATAAATTACAGGCCTTCCCCAACCGGAAGGCTTTTTTGTTAAACAGTCAAACCATCAAACGTCAAAAAATGAAAGTTGCAGTCGTTGGTGCCACCGGTCTTGTGGGCACAAAAATGTTACAGGTTCTTGCCGAAAGAAATTTTCCTGTTGATGAACTCATTCCCGTTGCTTCCGAAAAATCGGTGGGCAAGGAGGTGGAGTTTAAAGGAAAAAAATACAAGGTCGTAAGTATGCAGGATGCCATTGCGCTGAAACCCGCCGTGGCTTTGTTTTCTGCCGGTGGCAGCACCTCGCTTGAGTGGGCGCCGAAATTTGCCGAAGCCGGCATTACGGTGATTGACAATTCTTCCGCCTGGCGCATGGACCCGGCAAAACCTTTGGTTGTTCCGGAAGTAAATGCGAACGTCTTATCTGCTGATGACAAGATCATTGCCAATCCAAATTGCTCGACTATTCAAATGGTAGTGGCGCTACAACCGCTGCACAAAAAATACGGCATCAAACGCGTGGTGGTTTCTACTTATCAAAGTGTAACCGGCACGGGCAAAAAAGCCGTTGACCAATTGAACAACGAACGCGATGGCAAGGAAGGAGAGATGGCCTACAAGTATCCAATTGACTTGAACGTGATTCCGCAAATCGATGTCTTCCTCGACAACGGCTACACCAAAGAGGAAATGAAAATGGTGAATGAAACCAAAAAAATCATGGGCGATGATTCCATTCGCGTCACCTCAACCACCGTTCGCATTCCCGTTGTTGGTGGCCACAGCGAAAGCGTGAACATTGAGTTTGAGGCCGATTTCGATTTAGCCGAAGTAAAGCAACTCTTAAGCGAAGCACCCGGCATTGTTGTGCAAGACGAACCTTCGCAACAACTTTATCCCATGCCTTTGTGGGCGCACGAAAAAGACGAAGTTTTTGTCGGAAGAATTCGCCGCGACGAAACACAACCCAACACGCTCAACATGTGGATCGTGAGCGACAACCTTCGCAAAGGCGCCGCTACCAACGCTGTGCAGATTGCAGAGTATTTGTTAGAGAAAGGCATTCTACAAAAAGAAGCGGAGTTGAGCGCAGCGATTAGTTGAATGGTTGAACGGTTGATTGGTTGATTAGTAAGCAGCCTGCATTTCTAATCAACCAATCAACTAATCAACAAACACAGTGCTCACCGCAATGGCTTCATTCGCGTTCAGGTCTTCTTCTACCTGCTTCAACTTCATGCGAATGGCTTGCACCGGCGCTTTGCCCAGCGGCAACCGCAGCGCTTTGTTCTCGCTGTACACGTAATCAACAATGGCCTTTGCTGCCTTCACAGGGTCGCCTTCCTGCTTGCCGTTCATGTCGTTCACGTACTTGTAAGTGTTGCCTACCGGCGAGCTTTGATAGGCTTCAATTTTTTGTGCGGCGGCTTTCATTGAACCGGCTAAAAACTCCGTGCGAAAAGGGCCCGGTTCAACAATGGTTACTTTGATGCCAAACGGTGCAACTTCCAGTGCCAATGCTTCGCTGAAGCCTTCCAGTGCAAACTTGCTGGCGTTGTATAACCCAAAACCCGCACCGGCTCTAAAGCCTGCCTGTGAAGAAATCTGCACAATGTGTCCCGATCCTTGTTGACGCATGATGGGCAGCGCGGCTTTCGTCATTGCAATCGCACCAAAGAAATTTGTTTCCATCTGTGCTCTTATCTCTTCCATCGAAAATTCTTCAATGGCGCCCAGCGTTCCGTAGCCGGCGTTGTTTACCAATACGTCTATTCGTCCAAATTTTTCAATTGTCTGCTGCAAGGCGGCAGGAACTTTTTCTGTTTGCGTCACATCCAGTACAACACCAATGCCCTTACCGCCGTGTTGTTGCGAGAATTCATTTGCCTGTTCTTCTTTGCGAAAAGTGGCGGCAAGCTTGTCGCCTTTTTCGATGATCGCTTTTGCCAGTTCTGCGCCAAAGCCGCTTGAGGCGCCCGTGATAAACCAAACCTTTGCCATAATCTTATTTTGTTTGATAAACGATTGACGAAGCCGAAAGTTTAAGCTGCCGCAAGATTTGTTCCGAAGTACGCCGGTTAAACCTTCGATAATCTATGCAACCGTTCGGTTAATGAATGCAAGCAACGGTTGCAGGGCTTCAAAAGCCGCAACCGTTTTTTTGTGCAGCGAAGCTTTGGTAAGTTCTTCGTCGGTAATCTTTGTTTCGGCGATGAAGCTTTTCAGTCTTAAATAGTCAACAGCAGGGTTGTCTTTTTCGTAACCTTTGGGTGTAGTGCTTAAGCTTACATCGCTGCCCTTGTAAACGTCACCGTAAATTTTTTTGAAGTCCTTTTTTTTCACTATTGACTGAAACTCTTCCCAATTGTAATCAATCTCTTGCCGCAAACCTTTTAGCGCAGGTGATTCGGGTTGCCACAAGCCGCCACCAATAAAACTTTGTCCTCCTGGTTCGCAATGAAAATAATAACCCGCAAACGGCGACTTTCTTCCACTGCGTTTGATGCTGGCGCCAAAGTGAGATTTGTACGGCGTCTTGTCGTTGGAGAAACGAATGTCGCGGTTGATGCGAAAGATGCAATCGCGTGCTGTTAATCCCGTGATGGTTGTATCGTTTTTCTGCACGGCATCAATCACCAATTGAATGAAGTTAGAGAAATCAATCCGTGCGGCTTCGTACTGCGCACGGTGCGCATCAAACCAGGACTTGTTGTTGTTCTTCTTTAACTGTGATAAAAATTTCAGCGTCTGCGGTTCCAGCATGATTGGTTTGGCGTTTACGGTTTGTTGTTTGTGGTTGGGGTGTTTGTGCAAGATACCAACAGAGCGCAAACCTTTTCTGTTGAATCAAATCTTGAACAACAAAAGTTTGTTTGTAACTACAAACCACAAACCGTAAACCCTTCCGCCGCTTATCTTTGGCGCTTTACGATTGCCATGATTCACTTTCACCCTTTGCGTGTAAAAAAAGTTGAGAAGGAAACCGATGATTGTGTGTCCATTGAGTTTGACGTACCGGCCGAATTGCAGGAAACGTTTCGTTTTAAGCAGGGACAAAATCTCACGATAAAAAAATGGCTCAACGGCGAAGAACTGCGCCGCAATTATTCCATCTGCACAAGTCCGTTTGACAACAAATTAAAAGTGGCGGTAAAGAAAGCGGAAGGCGGTTTGTTCTCCACCTTTGCCAATGATGAATTGAAAGCCGGCGACGTTTTGGACGTGCTTCCACCCACGGGAAAGTTTTACACGGATCTGCATCCTTCAAACAAAAAATCCTACGTGGCCTTTGCAGCGGGCAGCGGCATTACACCCGTTCTTTCCATCGTTAAAACAACGCTGCTCACGGAACCACAAAGCAATTTTGCATTGGTGTACGGCAACCGCACCAAGAGCAACATCATCTTTAAAGAAGAACTGGAGGCGTTGAAAGATAAGTTCATCGATCGCTTGCGCGTCTATCATATTTTAAGCCGTGAAAAAACCGACGCCGAATTGAATTACGGACGGATTGATGTACCCAAACTCGAACTGGTATTCAGTAAAGTAATTGACGCAAAAGCCTGCGACGAGTTTTTTCTCTGCGGCCCGGAAGAAATGATTTTTTGCATCAAAGGCTATTTGGAAGGCCGGGGCATTGCACCGGATAAAATTCACTTCGAACTCTTCACCGTGCCCGGACAAAAACAATCGGCAATCAGTAATCAACAATCGGCCATTGAAGACAAAAGTGCAAAAGCAAAAATCAGCGTAAAAGTTGACGGCATTTTATTCGACTTTGATTTGGCTTATGAAAGTGAAAGCATTTTGGATGCTGCTTTAAAGCAAGGTGCCGACCTTCCGTATGCCTGCAAAGGCGGTGTGTGCACTACATGTAAGGCAAAGCTTGTGGAAGGCGAAGTTTCAATGGACGTTAATTGGGGTTTGGAGCCAGAGGAAGTTGCGCAAGGCTATGTACTTACATGCCAGTCGCATCCAAAAACTGAAAAAGTTGTTGTTGACTTTGATGCAAAATAAAAGAGCCGCAAACGCAGCTCTCTTCCCAAAAGCAAAAAATGTATTAAGCGGTCGGCCTTGTTGGTTCATCCGTCGTAGGCTTAGAAACTGTTGTCGTCGTTCCGGTAACGTTCGTGGTTGTTGTGTTGGTGGAATGCATTTTTCTTTCCAGGTCTCCTTTCAAACTATCGAAGCCGCTTTGCAGGCTTGCGCCGGCAGTGCGAAACATAAAGGCAAAGGCGATGATGGCAAGCGAAGCAATCAAAGCACCATAAAAACCAATCCCTAATAATCCGGAACTTGCCGCATCAAAAAAGTTTATCACCATGATCAGCGCAGCTACACCACCGGCTATCAGGGCAATCATCCAGTTGGTTTGATTGAGGCTGGTGGTTTGATCGCCCATCAGCACAAGTGCGCCGGCTGCCACAAAACAGAGAAACACAAAAATACCCGAACCGTGCATTCCGCTAACGGAAAAACCGAGAAAAGACACCCATGGTAAAAACATGGAAATGACGCCGACAGCCGCCGCTATCAGGATCATTTTTCGTTGTTTGCTCATTGTTTGAAAGTTCATGGTAAAAAATTTACAAGTAAGTTACACAGAAGATGCGGGCCTGACAAAATCCTTTTTTACCGCGGCTTTTCGCTGAAATCTCATCTTGAACCTTAACCTTAATCTAACCGGCCCTTGCTTATTTTTACAGCTTAAAGCTTGCTATATGCCCGTTCAGAACATGGAAAAAATCTTCCAGGATAAAATTGATGCGGAGGTACGCATCGAGCCTAAAGACTGGATGCCGGAGAAGTACCGGCAAACGCTTATCCGGCAAATCTCCCAGCACGCACACAGCGAAATTGTAGGCATGTTGCCCGAAGGCAATTGGATCAGCCGGGCGCCTTCGTTAAAACGCAAACAAATTCTTATTGCCAAAGTACAGGACGAAGCCGGCCACGGCCTCTATCTCTACAGCGCTGCCGAAACCCTCGGCATTAGCCGCGACGAAATGATTGAACAATTGCACAGCGGCAAGGCCAAATATTCGTCCATCTTCAATTACCCAACATTAACCTGGGCCGACATGGGCGTGATTGGCTGGCTGGTTGACGGTGCCGCCATCATGAACCAGGTACCGCTTTGCCGCACCAGTTACGGGCCGTACAGCCGCGCCATGATTCGCGTTTGCAAAGAAGAAAGTTTTCACCAACGACAAGGTTTCGAAAGCCTTGTTGTATTAAGCAAAGGCAGCGAAGAACAAAGAGCAATGGTGCAGGACGCAATTGACCGTTGGTGGTGGCCATCATTAATGATGTTTGGTCCGCACGACAGCGAAAGCACCAACACCGAAGCAAGCATGAAGTGGAAGATAAAACGCTTCGGCAACGACGAATTGCGCCAGCGTTTTGTGGACATGTGCACCGAGCAAGTGAAGTTGCTGAACATGACCTTGCCAGACCCGGATTTAAAGTGGAACGAAGAGCGGCAGCATTACGATTTTGGAAAAATCAATTGGGAAGAATTCTGGAACGTGGTAAGCGGCAACGGCCCTTGCAACAAACAACGCCTGGACGCACGACGCAAAGCCTGGGAAGAAGGTGGCTGGGTACGCGAAGCCGCGAAGGCTCATGCAGAAAAAAGAGCGGTGCGGAGTAAGAGGGAAGCGGCGTAATTTTTTGAATCAGACGTTCAACCATCCATTAAACTTTCGTTGCGTCGCACTCTTGTACATTCTGTAATTCTATTCAGCATTAATTGAAATATCGAAGATGAAACTCTTTACTAAATTCTACTACGGCGACTACGGTGACAAGGAAGCCCCAACCGGCGGCGGCATTTCAAATGCTCCAAAAAATGAATGGCCTTTGTGGGAAGTTTTTATTCGCAGCAAGCAAGGCCTCGACCACAAACACGTTGGCAGCCTTCATGCAGCAGATGCGCAGATGGCCATTGAAAACGCAAGAGACGTTTACACGCGGCGACTTGAAGGCGTAAGCATTTGGGTGGTGGAAAGCAAACACGTTCACGCATCAAATCCCGACGAAGCCGAAAGTTTTTACGAGCCTGCGGCCGACAAAGTTTATCGTCATCCGACTTTTTACGATTTGCCCGACGAAGTAAAACACATGTAACCGCGGATTGCCGGGATTTTAAAACGATTAGCAGGATTGCTTTAACCAATCAACCCCTCAACTTGTCAACCCCTCAACTTTTTTTATACAACCTTCATCTTGCGGACAATGCGCTGATGCTTGCCCAGCGCAACAGCGAATGGACGGGCCATGGTCCTGTGCTGGAACAAGACATTGCCATCACTAATATTTCGCTTGACCTTTTGGGGCAGGCCAGAAACTTTTATCAATACGCCGCATCACTTTACAACGGCTTTGATAACGACGAGAAAAAAGCCGTTGATCAATACGTTCCGCGTCTTTGGAAAACCTACAACCGCGAATTGGAGGAAGACGATCTTGCTTTCCTTCGCGACGAACATCAATACCTCAATTTGCTCATCGCCGAATTGCCAAAAGGCGATTGGGCTTTTAGCGTTCTGCGGCAGTTTTTTTTCAGCGTTTTTCAATTCCATCAATACCAGCAACTGCAACAAAACAACGATGCGCAACTGGCAGCCATTGCGGAAAAATCAATCAAGGAAGTTGCTTATCACTTACGCTGGAGTGGCGAGTGGGTGATTCGTTTGGGCGATGGAACGGACGAAAGCAACCGGCGCATAAAAAACGTACTCGCAGATCTCTGGCCCTTTACCGGTGAGATGTTTGTGGGAGCAACATTTGAAGCAATAAATGTTTCATTGTTAAAAGAAGCATGGCTGCAAAAAGTGCAAGCCGTGTTTATCGAAGCAACGTTAGAAATGCCCGCAGCAAAATGGTTTCAATCGGGCGGTAAAGAAGGCCGCCATACCGAACATTTAGGGTATTTACTTGCCGAGATGCAATGCCTGCAACGCACCTATCCAAACGTTACCTGGTAAGTTCATGCTGCGGTTTACGAAAGAAAATTTTGTTGCGCTTTGCGATAAGCTAAGTGCAAACGACATGCGTCTGAACAGCATCGTTTCCGAATACGGTTACCCGCCGCTTTGGACAAGACCAAACACATTTGAAACGCTTGTTCTTACCATTCTTGAACAGCAGGTTTCACTCGCATCAGCTTATGCGGCCTACAAAAAGCTGAAAGAACGACTTGGAAAAATCACGCCGCAAGGCTTGCTTTCCTTAAGCGATAAAGACTTAAGAAGCTGCTATTTCAGTCGCCAGAAAATTGTGTACACACGAGGCTTAGCAGAGACCATCGTTGCAAAGAAAATCAACCTGAAAGCTTTTGAAACAAAAGAAGACGCAGTCATTCGCAAAGAACTGACAGCCTTAAAAGGAATTGGCAACTGGACTGTTGATATTTACCTGCTCCATGCACTTCAACACGCAGATGTTTTTCCGGTTGGTGATTTGGCTTTAGTAAACGCAGTAAAAATGATAACGGGGCAATCGTTCACAAAAGAAGAAATTATGGCAATGGCCGAAACCTGGAAGCCCTATCGTTCCATTGCCACCATGATTCTTTGGCATTATTACATTAAAAAGAAAAACATCAAACTGCTCCATTGATCAAAAAACAAGGGTTTGGATAGATTGAAAAGATTTTGACAGAAACAAAAGAGCCGTTCATTACTGAACGACTCTTTCTTTATAAAGGCTATCCTGTTTCTTGCTAATCCTACTAATTCCCAAATTATGGTTTAAGGCTACATGTACAATCCGCCGTCCACGCTCAACACTTGCCCGGTCATATAGGCGCTCATATCACTTGCAAGAAACAGCGTAACATTCGCAATGTCTTCCGCGGTACCAAAGCGGCCCAGCGGAATGCCTGCTTTGTATTTGTCTGCCTGCTCACCTTCTTTGAGGTAAGAGGTCATGTCCGTTTCCACAAAGCCCGGCGCAATGGCATTGCAGCGAACGTTGCGTGAACCCAATTCTTTTGCAACCGATTTTGTAAAACCCAAAATGCCGGCCTTTGAAGCGGCGTAACTTCCTTGTCCTGCGTTGCCCATCAAACCAATTACGGAACTCATGTTGACGATGCTGCCACTCTTTGCTTTCATCATCGGCCGAATGACTTGCTTGGTCATGTTGAATACACTTTTCAAATTTATGTTCATCACATCATCCCAGCTTTCCGGCGTCATGCGCAGCAATAGATTGTCTTTTGAAATGCCTGCGTTGTTCACGCAAACGTCTACCGAGCCAAACTCTTTCACCACGTCGTTTACGAAGCTTTCGCATTGCGAAAATTCACCGGCATTGCTGCGGTAGGCTTTTGCTTTTACGCCATGGCCGGCCAATTTTTCTTCCAGTGATTTTGCTTTGTCTGCACTGCTTTCGCTAACGTAAGTAAACGCGATGTTTGCGCCGTGTTCGGCCAGTTTCAGGGCAATGCCTTCGCCGATGCCGCGGGCCGCGCCGGTTACGATGACAACTTTATTTTCGAGAAGTCTCATGTTGGTTTGATTTTAAACGTTCGCAAAGTAATGGATTCGGTTTGTATCAGTCCTGCGAAGCCGATACAAACCGTTTAACGTCTTCCAGTGTTGTCCGGTCGTTGCTTAACCGCGGTACTTTATGTTGCCCGCCCAATTTGCCTTTGTGCGCCAGCCATGCAGTGAACGTTCCCTTTTGTACGGTCTTTACTTCGGGCATGCGCAGCGCAATGTCTTTGTAGCGCTTGGCTTCGTAATCGCTGTTAATGCTTTTGAGTGCGGCGTCTAACTCGTAAATGAATTGGGGCAAATTTTCGGGCGCCTTGTCAAATTCTATCAGCCATTCGTGTGCGCCGTTGCCCTCTTCGGAAAAATAAATGGGTGCAGCGGTGTAATCGTTTACAACTGCGCCGGTTTTTTTACAAGCCGATGCAATGGCTGTGTCGGTATTGTCCACAATCACTTCCTCACCAAAGGCATTCATAAAGTGCTTGATGCGGCCGGATACTTTTATGCGAAAAGGAGCCAGCGATGTGAATTGAATTGTATCGCCCAGCAGGTAACGCCACAAGCCGCCGTTGGTGGTGATGACGGGTGCGTAATTTTTTCCAACTTCCACTTCGTTCAACTGAATCGTTTGCGGCGCTTCTTTGTCAAACTCGTTCACCGGCATGAACTCGTAAAAAATGCCGTGATCGCACATGAGCAACATGCCGTCTTCAGCCAAATCATCCTGCGCCGCAAAAAAACCTTCCGATGCGTTGTACATCTCCATATAATTGATGGGCGCACCAATTAATTTTTCAAACTGCTGCCGGTAAGGAACAAAGCTTACGCCGCCGTGCATGTACAACTCAAGGCTCGGCCACACTTCTTTAACGGTTTGCTTGCCGGTGATTTCCAAAATGCGTTTAAGCAAAACAATCAGCCACGTGGGCACACCGGCCATCGAGGTTACGTTCTCGTTTATGGTTGATTGCGCCAGCGCTTCAATCTTTGTTTCCCATTCGTCCATTAACGCAATGGATAAATCCGGTGTGCGAATCCAGTTGCTCCAAAACGGAGAGTTCTGCAAAACCACGGCGCTTAAATCGCCGTACTGAATCTCTTCGTTGAATTGATTGATTTGATGACTGCCGCCGATGACAAGCCCTTTGCCGGTGAGCAAATCGCTTTCGGGATGCGAAACGTAGTACAGCGACAGCACATCTTTTGACGCTTTGTAATGATTGTCTTTTAAGCTTTCCTCGCTAACGGGAATGAACTTGCTTTTGTCGCTTGTGGTTCCGCTGCTTTTGGCAAACCAGGTGATGGGCGTGTTCCATAAAATGTTTTCTTCGCCGCGCATCATGCGTTCAATGTAGCCTTTGAGGCTATCGTAGGTTTGAACGGGAATGGTTTTCTTGTAATCACTCAGCGATTGAATTTGCGAGAAATGAAAGCAACGGCCAAACTCGGTGTACTGGCCCGCGGCCAAGAGATCTTGCCACACATGGTGCTGTGCTTTTACGGGGTCAATTGTCCATTGTTCAATAGACCACAATCGCAAGCGTGCAAAGCGTGATATAGCAGGAGAGAGAAGTTTCATTTGACGCGGGCAAGATAGGAGAAAATGAGGAGTCAGGAGTTAGAAGAGACTTACACCATCAGTCACCAAGCAAATAGCGTAACGCTTCACTTCTTAAATTTCGAATGGTCGGAACCAATTGAAATCCGCAGGAACTGTTTTAATAAACTATGAGAAGCAATCTCCAATGATTGTTTGATTTCCAGATACCAAACTCCTGTCTCCTGTATTCTGTCTCCTGACTCCTCATTTCGGCAGCGTCGTCCAATTATATCCATCCCGGGCAATCAACGCTTCCGCGTCTTCAGGGCCCCAGGTGCCGGGTGTATAATTCGGAAAATCAACCGGCGGACGGGTTTGCCAGGCTTCCAGAATGGGTTGAATAATTTCCCAGGCTTTCTCCACCTGGTCGGCACGCATGAATAAGGTCGGGTTGCCTTCAATCACGTCTTCCAACAACGTTTCATAAGCTTCCGGCGCATTGTCGCCGTAAGCATCGGTGTAGCTAAACACCATGTCTACTGGCTGCAGGATCATTTGCGGGCCGGGCTGTTTTGCCTGGAAGCGCAGGCGAATGTCCATCTGCGGCTGAATGGAAATAATCAGGCGGTTGGGCCGCCAGGTTTCGCCGGCTTCCGGTGGAAAGGCATAATCGGGTGCTGGCTTAAATTCAATCACAATCAGGCTGCTTTTTGATTGCATGGCTTTGCCGGTGCGCACAAAAAACGGGATGCCGCGCCAGCGCCAGTTGTCCACGTAAAATTTTACGGCCGCAAAGGTTTCGACGGGTGAGTTGGGAGCCACACCTTTTTCGTTGCGGTAGGCAATGATTTCCTTGCCGTGAATCCAACCTTCGCCGTACTGGCCGCGAACGGCATTCTTGTGCACCTCGTCTTTTCGCCAGCGGCGAATGGCTTTGAGTACATCGAGTTTTTTGTTGCGGATTTCGTCGGCGGCAAACGATACCGGCGCTTCCATGGCAATCATGCACACCAGTTGAAGAATGTGGTTCTGCACCATGTCGCGCAGGGCGCCGGCACCTTCGTAATACGAACCGCGGCTTTCAATGCCGATATCCTCGGCGGCGGTGATTTGCACGTGGTCAATGTAATTGCAATTCCAAAGCGGTTCAAACAGGGCATTGGCAAAACGGAGCGCCAAAATGTTTTGAACGGTTTCTTTTCCGAGGTAATGATCAATGCGGTAGATCTGCCGCTCTTCAAACATTTCGCCCAACTTGATGTTTAATGCTCTCGCACTTTCCAAATCGTGGCCGAAAGGTTTTTCAAACACCATGCGGCTGTGCGCTGCATCGGCAGTAAGGCCGTGTTCGTAAAGCTTGGTGGCAATCATCGGCGCCAGTTGCGGCGCTACCGACATGTAAAACATCACAACGGCCTTTGCGTTCCATTCCTTTTCTTTCTCTGCAATCTTGTTGCTTATTTCCTGGTAAGTGTCGTCTTTTTCCAGGTCGGCTTTGATGTAATCAATGTGCGGCGAAAAAACTTTCCACGTTTCATCCAATGCTTCTTTGCGCCGGCTGAACGAAGCAATGCCGCCTTTGAGATAATCAATGTATTGGTCTTCGCTGTACTCGCTGCGGCCGATGCCGTAGATGTAAAAATTATCGGGCAGGTATTTGTCTATGTAGAGATTGTATAGCGCCGGGACAAGCTTGCGGTAGGCGAGGTCGCCGCTGCCGCCGAAGATGAAGATGATGGTTGGTTCTCTCTTGGTTTCCGTGGTCATGCGTAGTGAGTTGACAGGTTGATAAGTTGATAGGTTGATAAATTAAAGCCGCCTAAAGCTTCCCTCGCAGATAAGTAATGTAGCCGTTCAGCAAGCGTTCAATTTCGTCATATTTCTGTTTGTGAAAAGACAGTTGGTCTTGTGTAATGTATTTGGCGTCGAAGGCATCAATTAAATGATTCAAGGTTTCGCTCAACGAGCCTCTGGCCTGAACGCAAAAGTGAAGCTGGTCTTTATAGGTAAAACGGCCATGTCCTTCGGCAATGTTTGCATTGATAGAGCGTGCTGACCTGATGAGTTGATCGCTTAATCTGCGCTTCTCATCCAGTGGAAAAGTTTTTGCTAACGACTCCAATTCTTTTTTAAATTCTCTCGCCTTTTTCCAGACATCTAGGTCGGTAAAAGGTTGATGTGGTTTTTGCTCCATGTACAGAGTTTTGAAGTATGGTCAGCGTTGCATTACTTGTCAACTTATTAACCTATCAACTTATCAACCGCCCTCGTGCCACTCCGTATGAAACACGCCTTCTTTGTCTATACGCTGATACGTGTGCGCACCAAAAAAATCACGCTGCGCTTGAATCAAATTTGTGGGAAGCCGTTCGCTGCAATAGGCGTCAAAATAAGCCAGCGCACTGCTCATGGCTGCTACCGGAATTCTTGCGTTGATGGTAAGCGAAATTATTCTTCGCAACGCCGCTTCTTTGCTTTTTAAAATTTCGGCAATGGTTGGGTGAAGCAAAACATTTTCCAACGTTGCATTAGCCGCAAAGGCTTTGTCAAACTGGTAAAGCAACGATGAACGAATGATGCAGCCGCCTTTCCAGATTTGCACCACATCGGGCAGCGGAATGTCAAACTTGTAATCAACCGATGCCTTCGCCAACAAGCTCAAGCCTTGTGCATAAGCAATCAGGAAGGTGAAGTACAAAGCATCTTCCAAATCCTGAATCAATTCTGCCGAAGGCGAATTTATTTTTCCAATTTCGGGCTGATAAAGCTTGCTGGCTTCAACGCGTTGATTTTTGTAAACCGAAAGGTCACGCAAGGCTACAGCCATATCTATAGTTGGAATGGAAACCGGCAAATCCATCGCGTCTTGCGAGGTCCATTTGCCGGTGCCTTTCGAGCCTGCTTTGTCCAGAATGTGGTCAACGAGATAATCGGTTCCGTCCTCGGTTTCCGTGTCCAGCGTGCGAAAAACTTCGGCGGTAATCTCAATCAAAAACGATTGCAAGCTGTCCGCGTTCCATTTTAAAAAAATGGTGTGCAAATCATCGTTTGTATAACCGGCGCCGCGTTTCATCAAATCATAGGCTTCGCTGATTAACTGCATCATGGCGTATTCAATGCCGTTGTGCGTCATCTTTACGTAATGGCCGGCGGGACCGTTTCCCATATAAGCCACACATGGCTTGCCGTCGGCTTTGGCGGCAATGGCTTCTAAAATTGGCTTCAAATATTGATACGCTTCCTTGTCACCGCCAGGCATCATGCTCGGGCCAAAGCGTGCACCGGCTTCGCCGCCCGACACGCCCATGCCGAAAAAGTGAATGCCTTTGGGTTGCAGGTAATCAACGCGTTTTTGCGTGTCTTTGTAATAGCTGTTGCCGCCGTCAATCACAATGTCATCTTTCTCCAAATGCGGAAGCAGGTTGTTGATCACGTCGTCCACCGGCTTGCCTGCGGGCACAAGCATCATAATCTTTCGCGGCTTCTTTAAAGCCCTTACCATTTCTTCAACGTTGGTGGTGCCTTTTACGGTTGTGCCTTTGGTTGCCGAGGCTTCCAGTTTGTCGGCACGCTCCTGCTTTAAATCAAAGCCGATGGCGGCATAGCCTTTATCGGCCATGTTCAACAAAAGATTGCTGCCCATTACGCCAATGCCGATCATCCCGAAATCAAATTGCGCTTCCATGTTTTATCCGTTTCGTTTGGTAGAGTCCAGGTTTCTTCTTGCCGAGTCCTGCGCGGGCCGTTGCTGTGGTCTTTCCATGCGCGGCGCTTTGGCAGCGGGTTCGGTAGTGCCGTGATGACAGGTGTAACAACTAATCATCAGTTGCGTGGAAAGCTTTTCGGCTTTTTTGCCTATCGGAAAATATTTGTCGTTGATCTTGTTGGTCATCTTCATCATTTCGCGTGCCACCAGTTTGTGCTTGTTTTCGTCCGAGGCCCAATCCCATTCTTTTGTCTCTTCGTTGCGCATGTGGCAAAAGTTACACTTTACGTTCAACGATGCGGTGAAGTGGTGCATCACGCTGTCCATTTGCTCGTGCGTAATGTCTTTGGGAAGAATTTTCAGGTTCTTGTATTTGGGTTCATCGGGGTTTGTGGTAAAGGCATAAGAGAGCACTGCCAAGGCAATAATTCCAAAGGTTACAAGGAAAGATTTTTTCATTGATTTTTAAATTTTGTTTGCTGAAAAAAAACGAGGTCGTAAACAAGTTGGTGAAGTTAACTCATCTATAAACCCGGTAAAGTTGCGGCTAATTTCTGCAATTATGGAGGAACGGCAAAAGCTTCTCCTGAGAAGAGTGTCAAGGCAAGAATGATGGCCCTGCGTTAGCAAAAACTAAACCGTAAAATTTTTTTGCGCTGGGTTAAAAGCTGTCTATATTTATAAACGATTCGTTTTTACGCATATTTGTTTGCCCTTCTAAACTTCTTTGCTAGCCACACCCGTAAATAAAGAAATCTTATTCCGAGTCAGTCGGCCTCGTCCAAATATCTTATCCACAAATCCTACGTTTTTGCTAACTACACCTTGAACACATTCGCGTTTGTCTGGTACTGGAGAGTTTTGGAAAGTGTTCATCAAGTACGATTCTTTTTGAGCACAATAAGTTTGCTGCCTTTTTGAAGACTGTCAATGAAGCACTGGTATCTTATCCTGAACCACCATTTTTAATTTAAAACCAAAAACAATGAAAAAGATTTTGCTTGCTTCCGGTCTTATTGCTCTTTCCGTACTTACTTATTCTTTCACTACTGCCGGTAAATCTCATGCAGTTAAAGCAAACGCTGTTACGCACATTGATGTGGACATTCCAATTTCGTTTACCACTACTTTTAATGATCTCTGCACAGGCGAACTAGTTGATTTAACCTATAACGGCACGCTGAGTATCCACGGCGTAATTAACAATAACAGAGTAAACGTTAGCACTCAGGAAAATATACAACTGAGCGGTGTGGGCGAAACTTCCGGTGCTACTTATGTTGGCCATGTAACCCAAAATTCAACTCAGAATGGTAGCTTAAACAATTCTCAGTTTGTCTTTAATGATATAGTAAACGCTAACTTGAATACTGCAGGCGGTGGCAATAATGTGAAAGAGTCCACAGCTTTTCATGTTACTGTAAATGCCGACGGTACTGTTTCTGTTATAAGATCAGAACCTTTTAACCAGGTTTGCCAATAAGCTGTTTCATTTGCTCAAAAGGAATAAAAAAATGCTGCCTTTCAAAGGCAGCATTTTTTTATTAAGTGAGAAGTGCGGAGCAGATGATGTGGTCGGTGCGGTCCTGATTTGTTTGCATCTTACGATTTCACAAACGTATTTCGCTCTGCACATATTAATGAGGAGCTGACTGCTGTGCTAAAATGTGGTCGAATAAAACTTCCATCGGTTGCAGGCGAAAATCATTCACCGGCCTTCCGTTCAAATACACAGCCGGTGTTCCGTCTATTTTTAACCGAAGGCCTTCGGCAATGGCCCTTCCAACTTCGCGTTTTGCAGCTTCTCCGTTCCGGGCTTCTTCAAATTTTGCCGAGTCAAGGTGAAGTTTTGCGGCAAGCGTAGCGTAAGGAACGTTTGTTTTACTTAAGTCGTAGAAAAAAAGAACATCGTGGTATTGCCAGAATTTTCCCTGCTGACGGGCCGCTTCCGCTGCCAACGCAGCCTCGCAGGCTTTTGGGTGTATGTTTTTTGTAACAACGGGGTTGCAGCTACCCAAGGGAAAATGCTTGAACACAACAGAAAACTGGCCCTTGTATTTCTTTTTAAGCTGGTAAAGAACTCTTGAAAAACCGCGGCAGGAAGAACATTCAAAATCGCTGAAGACGATGATTTGAATGGACGAGTTACTTGATCCAAAAACCGGGTCGCTGTTATCAACGGGAACGCTTTGCCGTGGTGTTTCTTCAAACTGCGTAATTATTTTTTGCGGATCCAGCGCCGCGGCTTTGTCGGAAATTATTTGCAAGGCGGTATAAAGGCAAAAGGCCAAAAGCAGAAAAGTTCCAATGCCAAACCAGCTTTTTATCGCGGCTCTTTTTTCAGAACGATAGTTAAACAGCGATTTTAGTTCTTGCCTTGCCGTTGTAAAAAATACGGGCAGTGAATAACCGGTAATTTGCGTAGCACAAACAAACAAAAGCAGGTTGGTAAAATGAATGAGAACGCAAACAGGACAAAAAAGAGAATGTTCAAACAACATAATCGCCAGGAGGCTGATGCTGCCGATGCCGGCCAAAGAGCAGAGTAATAAAACCGGAACAGCGGTGTTTACCTTAAGCGGTTTGCCGAGAAATGATGGCCATGCCCACAAGGCTATTTGCAAGCAATAATAAATAATTCCCCAGCCGGCAAGCGGCAGGCCCAACTGGGTGCCTACAGAACTGTTCAGCGCCCCGTCGCAACCTTTTCCAAAAAGGGCTGAGCAAACATCTACTTTGCCTGCGCTGCCAACCGCATGTCTGTAAAAAAGATAAGAGGACAGCCCCAATCCGATAAAGAGTAATGCAGCAAATAACCGCTTAAGAAATTGGTATCTTTTGCTGTCGGATTTATAGGGGTAAGGAATTGTTTGTTCCATGAAGCAATTACGGTGAGGTGTTTAAAAATAGTTTTAGGCGTGCTTTGGTTGAGGGGTTGAACTTTGCAAGTTCCTGTTATTTAAATCAGACTGCGGAGTGCCTTGCAGCTCCGCAGTCGTAAAAGTCCTCCGAATCATGTTTTGCAGCTTATGTTTTGTTTGCTGCAAACTATGTGGTTTCTCAATGCACTTTGCAAGTCAATGTAGCTTGACCGCTTGCGCTGACAGTTTCGTGCGAATCGGTTGTAAGTCCTATGAAAGTACCGCAGAGGAAATCGTTATAGTTCACAGCTTTGCCTGTTGAATTGGGTACAGTGGCGCTGCATTTTAATACGCTGTTGCCAGATGAAGTAATTACGGTGTGAGATGCATCGGCAAAAGCAAAGTTGCCGTCGCCATCAATTAAACCGCAGGTAAAATCATTGGCGATGAAGGCGCCGTTATCGCGTGTGCTGGCGTTTTTCCAGCTAACCAAAGCGATGGCACAAACGAACAGAGAAGCGAAGGGGATGAGTACTTTTTTCATGATCTGAGTTTTAGTTTTTTGAAAGAATCGTTAGTAAAAAATTATGGTTGAAGAACCAACCACACATATTGAGCGGAGGAGGACTTTTATTAACGAGAGGAATATCCATAAGCCGGGGAATTTGGAAATCCTGAAAAAGTCCATAGAGTAGAAGAGCGGTGTTAAAACATAGATTTCAAAACTCAGCGAAAGATTTTCTTCACACAGACATTGAGAGGGGTTCAGCAAGGGAGATTGGCAGCTTGTAATTGGATATACAAGATAATATATTTTTAATACAATAAATGTTTTTTTAAAACGATTGCAGAACATCTGTAGCCCGCAGCAATCTATCTTCGCACATTCAATTTTCAACATGAGCGATTTGATCAACGAATTCAACGACTACCGCGAGAAGATGAACGAGGTTATCCTAAGCAAGAACAACCTCGTCATGAAGCGCCTCTGGAACCTTGACACCAATACGTACGAAGACGGCGCACTTGATAAAAAAACAAAAGAAATGCTGGGCCTGGTGGCAAGCATGGTGCTGCGCTGCGACGATTGCATCAAGTACCACCTCGGCAAGTGCCGTGAACTAAACGTCACAACAGAGCAGTTGTACGAGATCTTCGCCGTAGCCAATATTGTCGGCGGCACCATCGTTATTCCGCACACACGCCGGGCAGCCGAGTATTGGGAGGCCCTGCTCAACGAGAAGAACTAAGGACGCACTTTCTGATCAACCTTTCTTGCTGTCAGGCACAAATACATTTGGTTATTTTATATTTACTTCTGCATTAATAATTTACTACTATTGCTCCTGTTTGTCCGGTTGAACGATTTTCCACTATCCTTTTTACAACCGCACTTTTGTTTGCTCCTTAACCACGCGTCACACAACCCTTACAGTTTGTAACAAGGTTCCTTAAGCCACTGGCTTGCCCAATCCTTTGAAGGCTACATCTACCGAAGGCATTTTGCCCTTGCTATGCTTGGTTAAATCTTGTAAAATGAAAGCAAAGCTTACAACCCGCTCGTCTGCAGCGGTCTGTCGTCCCTTTGTCAAGGGAAAATTTATGTACGTAGCCGACCAAAAATTTTATGTAAAAGGCGTTACGTACGGCACCTTTGCCCCCGATGAAAAAGGCCTTCAGTTTCCATCGAAAGAAGCAGTAGAAAAGGATTTCGCCCTGATGGCGAAACACGGCTTCAATTCGGTGCGTACCTACACGGTGCCGCCCAAATACTTGCTCGACCTGGCGCTGGATTACGACTTGAAAGTGATGGTGGGTTTGCCCTGGGAGCAGCACCTTACCTTTCTTGACTCTGTTAAACAGCAAAAAGACATTTTGAGCCGTGTGCGGGAAGGCGTTGAATCCTGCCGGCAACACCCGGCCATTCTTTGCTTTGCCGTAGGCAACGAGATACCCGCAACCATCGTGCGCTGGTACGGAAAAGAGAAGATAGAAGGATGGATTAAAAAGCTGTACAAAGTTGTAAAGGCCGCCGATCCCGAAAGCCTTGTTACTTACGTCAATTATCCCACAACCGAATACCTCGATCTGCGCTTTCTCGATTTCGACTGCTTCAACGTTTATTTGGAAACGCCCCAAAAATTAAGCGCCTACATTGCACGTCTGCACAACCTCTCGGGTGACCGCCCGCTGGTATTGGCTGAAATTGGATTGGACAGCATGCGCAACGGTTTGCAGAAACAAGCCGAAGTTTTAACGTGGCAGATAGAAACCATTTTTGGAAAAGGTTGCGCCGGCATGTTTGTATTTGCATGGACGGACCAATGGTGGCGCGGTGGTTTTGAAATTGAAGACTGGGATTTTGGTTTGGTTGACCGACAGCGACAGTGTAAACCTGCCCTGGAGGCCGTGCAAGCGGCCATGAGCCATTTACCCTGCCGCCTGGATAAATGGCCTTTTATTTCTGTGGCCGTTTGTTCGTATAACGGTAGCGCCACCATCCGCGATACGATGGAAGCTCTCAGGATGCTGGACTACCCGGCTTTTGAAGTGGTAGTAGTGAACGACGGTTCAACGGACAATCTTGCTGACATCGTAAAGGAATACCCGGTTCGCTTAATCTCTACTGCTAACCGGGGATTGAGTAATGCACGCAACACCGCGGCGCAACACGCAAAAGGCGAAATCATTGCTTACATTGACGACGATGCCTATCCCGACCCGCACTGGCTGCATTACCTCGCTTATGCCTACGCCACTTCGAACCATGCAGGCATTGGCGGGCCAAACATTGCTCCCGAAGAAGACGGCGCAATTGCGCATTGCGTAGCCAATGCCCCCGGTGGTCCGGTGCACGTTTTAAGTACTGATGAAATTGCCGAGCACATTCCCGGCTGCAACATGTCGTTCCGCCGCGAGGTGTATTTAAAAGTCGCCGGCTGCGATCACATTTACCGCGCAGCCGGCGATGATGTGGACCTTTGCTGGCGCATACAGGAAGCGGGTTATACCATCGGCTATCATCCCTCGGCACTCGTCTGGCATCACCGCAGAAACTCGTTTAAAGCATATTGGAAACAACAAAAAGGGTACGGCAAGGCTGAATCTTTACTGGAAGGAAAATGGCCGCAGAAATACAACGGCTTCGGGCACCTGTCCTGGGCCGGCCGCATTTACGGCAACGGCTGGACGATGGCCCTGAAAACGAAAAAGGCAAAGGTCTTTCACGGCACATGGGGAAGCGCTTTGTTTCAATCGGTTTACCAGCCGGGCGACGGCTTAATGAATGCTTTGCCGCTGATGCCCGAATGGTATTTGATGGCGGCGCTTTTGGGCGGCATCAGTTTGCTGGGCATCTTATGGTCTGCTTTGCTTTGGGCCCTTGTTCCTTTTACTGCTTCGATTTTGATCATTGTGGCGCAGGCAATTTACAGCGCGGCCAAAAACACGGCGCTTCCAAGCATGTACCGAAAGTCAACGTATTATTTGCTGATTGTTGCGCTGCACATTGTACAACCCGTGGCGCGGCTTTATGGACGCATTAAATTCGGCTTAACGCCTTGGCGCAGGCGGGGCGCGGGTTGGAACTGGAAGTATTTGTTTGTGTTTCGCAACAAAACTTTTCTTCACTGGTCGGAGAAATGGTATTCGGCCGAAGACTACCTGACGGCGCTTGAACAGGGATTGATAGACCAGCAAGTAATGGCGCAGCGCGGCGGCGACTTTGAACGCTGGGATCTTCAGGCAGGCAACAAGCTTTTTACGCACGTTCGCTGCCTGCTTACCGTCGAAGAACACGGCGCGGGTAAGCAATACGTGAAAATTAAAAGCAGGGTTTCCTTTGCTTTCTTCTGTACGGCTGCCCTGCTGACGATGGCTGCCCTTTCTTCGCTTTCTTTTTTGTATCAACAATGGCTTGTCGGTACTGTGTTTGCGTTTCTTGCGGTGGCCGTCTTAATAAAATGCACTTTTGAGAAATCGAACGTTTTGCACACGCTTCAGCTGGCGGTTGCAGGCCTGCCCCGGCAGGAAGTTGTGCCGATGAAAGTGGTACACAAAGACAATGCAGGAAGCGTTGTCTTAACCCAGACCAGGGAAGCAAAACTGATTCAATTGGAACAGAATGAAGAAACCGCTTTTGAAGCAAGCGGGCCGAAAAGTTTGAGTTCTGTTCACGGTGTTTAATTACTTCACTCGCTGCGGCACTGTTTAACCACGCATGAACAAACTTCGAATCGTTGTAACCGGATTTATTGGCCTCTATCCCACAGGCGGCGTAACCTGGGATTACATTCAATACCCGCTTGGCTTAAAACTTCTGGGACACGACGTTTACTACATTGAAGACACGCTGCAGTTTCCTAAATACCAAAAAGAAGGCAGGCAATGGAACGATGCAACCGACAGCATTGAGTATTTGGCCACGGTCATGAACGACTTTGGCCTTAATGACCGCTGGGCCTACCGCGATGTGGCTACGGGGAACTGTTACGGATTATCCATCAACAAAGTATTGGAAATTTGCCGCACGGCCGATGTCTTTATAAACGTTTCTGCGTCGGCTTTTTTAAGAGAGGAATATTTGTCAATTCCCAAAAGAGTCCTCATTGATTCCGATCCCATGTTTACGCAGATCGAATACTTGCAGCAGAAAGAACTGAACGCCGGAAAAAGTCCGTATAAAATGGATTTTTTGGTAGAGAACCACAATTACCTTTTCACGTTCGGCGAAAATCTTGGGCAAGTGGATTGCCGCGTTCCTTCCTGTGGTTTTCATTGGCACGTTACCCGGCAACCCGTTTGCCTTGATCATTGGCAACCCGCACCGTTAGTCGAAAGCAAGTCTTTTACAACGGTGATGAATTGGTCTGTAAGTCCCGACTTGGTTTTTGGCGGTACAACCTGGGGGCAAAAAAATTCGGAATTCGAAAGGATCTTGGGAATACCGTCCCGCTTTCCCGGACTTTCTTTTGCGCTCATGGTTTCAAATATGCCGTTGGGCAAAAAAGACGAAGTGAGAAATGCAGGATGGCATATACTCGATCCGCTTTCCGCCATCACTACAAGTGCAGACTACAAGGCCTTTCTTGCTTCGTCGGCGGCCGAGTTTTCCGTTGCCAAGCAAACCTATGTAAAAGGAAACACCGGTTGGTTTAGTTGTCGTTCGGCCTGTTATCTGGCGCTGGGAAAGCCTGTCGTTACGCAAGAAACCGGCTGGTCAAAATACCTCCCGTCGGGCGAAGGACTTTTTGCATTTTATAACTTTGATTCGGCAGCGGCAGCCGTTGCGCAGGTAAAAGAAAGGCCGGCGTTTCATGCGAAAAAAGCAAGAGCGCTGGCCAAAGAATTTTTTGACAGCAACAAAATTCTGAGCAAGCTGCTTGAAGAAATCAACCGTTCGCAAACACAAAAATCAACCGGTGATGCTTTTGGTCTTAAAGCATTCGATCCGCAATACACATGAACCGCTCAACGTTTTTCACCTTCAGGCGCATCTGGTTGCAAGCCCGTCCATTTTGGGGGCAAATCGTCCTGCTTTTCTTTCTTAGCCTTTTGGCTACACCCATCGCCTTGCTAAAGCCATACGCCGTAAAACTGGTCATTGACAGCGCTTTCGGGCACGAGCCGCTTCCGGTTTTTATCCGCTTCTTTTTTGCCGAAGGGTACAAGTTTTCTTTTACGGCAATCATCTTCGCCGCCGCCGCGCTGGTTATCATTACGGCCCTTGCCGAAAACCTGCTCATGCTGGTAAACTGGGTGCTCACCACGTACACCGGCGAAAAGTTGGTGCTTCATTTTCGCACCCGGCTTTTCAACCACCTTCAACGGCTTTCGCTTGCCTATCACGATACGGCCGGAACCTCTGATTCGTTGTACCGCCTTCAATGGGATACGACGGGAATCAGAACGCTTCTGCTGGGTAATGTTGCGCCTTTGTTTTCCTCTTTCTTAACCTTGTTTGCCATGGTCGGCGTTATCTTTTTCATCAACGTTCCCCTGGCAATCATCGCAGTTTCTGTCATTCCTCCGCTCTTTCTTTTAATTCGCTATTCGTCTTCCAAACTCAAAAAAAATTGGGAGCAGGTAAAGGACAAGGAAAGCCGGGCTTTGTCGGTATTGCAGGAAGTACTCACATCACTTCGTGTGGTGAAAGCCTTTGGGCAGGAAGACGGGGAAGAAGAACGCTTTGTTCGTCAGTCCGACACGGCGGTGAAAGAGCAAATAAAAGTGGCCTGGATGGCGGCTTCGTTTTATCTCATAGTGGGGCTCGTGTTTGCAATAGCCACAGCCTTGTTCATTTACCTGGGCGCACGATACGTGCAGCAAGGAAAAATGACCCTGGGCGAGCTTACACTCATGCTGGCCTACCTCACACAGTTTTTTGCGCCGCTGCAAAACATCAGCAAAATCATCACCGACATACAGGCGTCCATGGCCAGCATCGAACGTGTCTATGCACTGCTAGACAAAGAGAAGGAGGTGAAAGAAACATCTCACGCCGCACACCTGTTAACGGCGAAAGGCAGCTTCCGGTTTCAGCAAGTCAGCTTCGGCTATGCACCGCAAAAGCAAACGCTTAGCGGCTTGTCGTTTGAGATCAGGCCGGGCGACCGCGTGGGCATCATGGGTTCTACGGGTTCGGGCAAGTCAACGCTCATTGGTTTGCTCATGCGGTTTTACGACCCGGCTTTGGGGCAGATTGTTTTGGACGGAAAAGACATCCGGGATTACAAACTGGTTGATTACCGCAAGCAGTTCAGCCTTGTGTTGCAGGAGCCGGTTTTGTTTTCGACTTCTATTTACGAAAACATCAAATACGGCAAGCCGGAGGCCACTGAAACCGAAATTGTGGAAGCGGCAAAAGCAGCCAACGCCCACGAATTTATTTTGCGTTGCAAAGAAGGCTATCATACGCTTGTGGGCGAAAGAGGAATGCAGTTGTCGGGCGGCGAACGCCAGCGCATTTCCATTGCACGTGCATTTATAAAAAATGCGCCGGTTCTTATTTTGGACGAACCAACGAGTTCTCTTGATGTAAAAACAGAAGCGCAGATTATGGAGGCGATGGAAAGGCTTATGAAAGGCCGCACAACGTTTATGATCACGCATCGTCTTGATACGCTCAAGTCCTGCAACGTTGTTCTGCATTTGGAAAAGGGGCAATTGGTAGAAGCCGTGCGTGACGGCGGAAGCGATTTTGTAGAAGAGAAGAAAAAAGAGTTCGCCTTCTCCGCGTAAATCTTCACAGCAATTTTTAGAAAGGTCATGCACATTTTGGTTTTGGGATACATTGTTCGCGGGCCGTTGGGCGGCATGGCCTGGCATCACTTACAATATGTGCTTGGTTTAAAACAAGCCGGGCACGAGGTTTTGTTTTTGGAAGACAGCGACGACTATCCTTCGTGCTACAATCCCGAACGTTTTGAAACGACGACCGACCCGGCTTACGGTTTACGTTTTATTGAAACCTTCTTTGCAAAATTTGATTTGCAGCATCACTGGGCTTATTTTGATGCACACGGCAACCGGTGGTTCGGCCAGAACCGCAACCGCGTTTTTTCCTTCTGCCAAAAGGCCGATGCCTTGCTGAACCTTTCGGGAGTAAATCCTTTGCGTGATTGGCACCAAAATATTCCGTGCCGGATGCTGATTGACACCGATCCTGCTTTTACCCAAATAAAACATCTGACCAGCGAGACGCAAATGCGTCTTGCCAAAGCACACACGCATTTTTTTTCATTTGGCGAGAATATTGGGAAAGACGGCTGCACTGTTCCAGATGATGGTTTTGATTGGTTGCCCACAAGACAGCCGGTGGAAATGAACGCATGGCCTGCAAGCCCAGCAACCTCCAACGCCAAATGGACAACTGTCATGCAATGGGATAGCTACACCGTGCGGGAATTTGAGGGGAAAAAATTTGGCATGAAGTCATCTTCGTTCGATGCTTATTGGCACATGCCAAAACGCATTACCGATAAAATTGAACTGGCATTGGGTAGCAGTTCAGCACCCAGGGAAAAACTTGCAGCCCAAGGTTGGCACATTACCGATCCATTGCCCTTATCACTGACGCCGCAAGCGTACCAAAGCTATATCGCCGGTTCGAAAGGAGAGTGGAGCGTAGCCAAAGAAGGATACGTGAGCAGCAACTGCGGCTGGTTCAGCGAACGCACCTTAAACTACATGGCTTCGGGAAAGCCGGTTGTGGTGCAGGATACGGGATTTTCGAATTTTTTACCAACGGGCAATGGCTTGTTGCCGTTTACCGGCTTTGAAGAATCAGTCAGTGCAATGGAAAATGCAACCGCCGATTACAAGAAACATTCAGTGGCAGCCCGGGAAATTGTTGCCGGCTATTTTGAAGCCGGCTCGGTCCTGCGGGACTTGTTGGCCCGCATCTAACGCAAGTCATATTCTTGCCATAAAATGGCCACAAGCCTTGCTAAATCTGGCTTATTCGTCATTCTTTCCGCCCTCCTGTGTTATATTTGAAGCCATCTTTTTACAATGGAAACCGCAACACTCAATAAAGCTCCGCTTACTGCCAAAGATTTTGCAACCGACCAGGAAGTGCGCTGGTGTCCCGGCTGCGGCGATTATTCTATTCTTGCCCAGGTGCAAAAAGTAATGCCTACGCTAGGCATTCCTAAAGAAAACATCGCCATCATTTCAGGCATTGGTTGTTCCTCTCGTTTTCCGTATTACATGAACGTGTACGGCATGCATTCCATTCACGGCCGCGCAACGGCCATTGCCAGCGGGTTAAAGGCGGCCCGTCCCGATTTAAGCGTGTGGATTGTAACCGGCGATGGCGATAGTCTGAGCATCGGCGGCAATCACACCATTCATTTGTTGCGCCGCAATTTTGATGTAAACGTTCTTCTTTTCAACAACCAGATTTACGGTTTAACCAAAGGACAATACTCACCTACATCGGAAGAAAACAAGGTGACAAAATCAACGCCTTTCGGTTCCATTGACCATCCCTTTAACCCGATGGCATTGGCATTGGGGGCCGACGCAACTTTTATTGCCCGCAGCATGGACCGAGACCCGAAACATTTGCAGGCCATGCTGACAAGATCTTACGAACACAAAGGCGCATCGTTTCTTGAAATATACCAGAACTGCAACATCTTTAACGACGGCGCTTTCGAAACCTTTACCGAAAAGACATCGAAGGCTGATAATGCTATTTTCCTGGAGGACGGCAAGCCGTTAATCTTTGGTTCTAACAGCGACAAAGGCATCAAACTCGATGGCTTTAAGCCCGTTGTGGTTGACCTTAATAACGGCGCTTCAGCAGATGATTTGTGGGTGCACGATGAAACGGATTTGTACAAAGCGCAAATCCTTACCCGCATGTTTGACGACCCCAAAATCGAAGGTCATTTGCCGCGACCCTTTGGCGTGTTCTACCAGGTTTCTCGTCCTGCGTACGAAGAAGTGCTAAAGAAGCAAATTGATTGGGCCAAAGAAAAAAAGCCAGCCGATCTGGACAAGCTCTTAAGAGGAAACGAGGTTTGGGATATTGTGTAACCAATGAAGCAATAAAATTTTAAAGCCGCAGCAATGCGGCTTTTTCGTTGGTTGATATTCTAAAACGGTGAAAGCCTTAAAGTGCCTTCCCTTGCATATCCGCCGACATTAACTTTCCTTCCAGCAAATTGGCCACTTGCACCACGGCCTCGTTATCCCGCTTGCGGGCATCTTTTGTTTTGGTGGGAAAAAGCGTGATGCCACTGTAAATGCTGTATTGCAGCGTCAGCAAATATTTCTGCAATTGAAAATCCCAACTGATGGCGTCAAAATCATCTTCTTTGTTCACAAAAGCGGCCTTCAGTTCATCGGCCAGAATCGAAGCAATCTGATAGAAGCGTTTCAAGCTGCCATCGCCGTCTATAACGGCTTCGGTACAACCGAGTGTCGTTCGAAGGGTTAGGCTCATATAACTTGGTTTAGCGTTTGTTTTGGTAAGACAGTTGATGGAGTTTGTTTGCTGCACCGGTCAGGTTACGCTTTTGTAAACTATCCGCCCCGCCATTTGGGTTCTTTCTTCTTCTTACCCGTATCGTCGAGGAGCTTTTCTGCGCCCACGTTGCGTCCATCGGTACCGCAGCCGTATTTGGGCGGGAAGACCTTGTTCCACACGCTGCACGAGGAAAGCAGCGTGAAGCTGAAGAAAAGGATGAAGAGGTTACGGAAATTTTTCATGGTTATGCTTTCTCTTGAAACGATAAACATAGTTTTAAATTTTGTCGTTTGCAACATTGGCCTCGGAAAACCACGATGCGTAACCAATGTAATTGTTCGCAATGCGGGCTATTTCCCCTTCCACTTTCTCCGGCGAAATGTCCTTTATTTTTTTAGCCGGCACGCCGGCGTAAATGGACCCGCCTTCGCAGATGGTTCCTTCCAATACCACCGCGCCGGCAGCAATGATGGTATTGCTGTGCACCACGGCATTGTCCATAACAATGGACCCCATGCCGATTAAAACGTTGTCGTGAACGGTGCAGCCGTGCACAATGGCATTGTGCCCAATGGACACGTTATCGCCAATAATTGTTTTGGAGCGTTTGTACGTGCAATGGATTACCGCGCCATCTTGCACGTTTACTTTGTTGCCAAGGCGGATGCTGTTTACGTCGCCGCGCACTACGGCGTTAAACCACACGCTGCATTGGTTGCCCATTTCCACGTCGCCCACGATGGTGCAGTTAGGCGCAATAAAACAATCTTCGCCCCATTTTGGATAATTTCCTTCTACCGGTAAGATCAATGCCATAGTAATTTGAAATTTCTGATTTCTTATTTCTGATTTTTGCAGCCATGAATTTACGGCAGCTTTTTCTAAGCCATGTAGCCCAAACATCGGCCGCACCTTTGGCCCTGGAAATTATCAAAGCCGAAGGCTGTGTGTTGATTGACGCATCGGGAAAAGAATATTTGGATTTGATTGGCGGCATTAGCGTTGCCAACGTGGGCCACCGCCATCCGAAAGTTGTTGAGGCGATTAAAAAACAAACAGACGATTACCTGCACGTAATGGTTTACGGTGAGTTTGTGCAAAGCCCGCAAGTGCAATACGCGAAATTGCTGACGCAGCATCTTCCTTCGTCGCTCGACAGCGTTTACTTTACCAACTCGGGTGCAGAAGCCGTGGAAGGCGCTATGAAGCTTGCCAAGCGGGCTACGGGAAGAACGGAAATTATTGCGTTCCAAAATTCCTATCACGGCTCTACGCAAGGTGCGTTAAGCATCATTGGTGATGAATATTGGCGCAATGCTTTTCGGCCTTTGTTACCGGACATTCAACACCTGCGGTACAATTCGTTTGATGATTTGAAATTTATCACACAACAAACTGCTTGCGTAATTGCTGAAACGGTACAGGCTGAGGCAGGAATTATTGCTCCGCAAAAGGAGTGGCTGCGATTCTTGCAGGAGCGTTGCACAGAAGTGGGTGCTTTGTTTATCCTCGACGAAATACAGGCCGGCTTTGGACGCACGGGAAAGCTGTGGGGCTTTGAAAACTTTAACGTCGTACCCGATGTTTTGCTCCTGGGCAAAGCACTCGGTGGCGGCTTGCCGCTCGGGGCTTTTATTGCCGATAAAAGTTTGATGGATTGCTTGACGGATAACCCGGTGCTTGGACACATTACTACGTTTGGTGGACACCCGCTTTGCTGCGCTGCCGGCAAGGCGGCGTTTGAAGCCTTGCTTGATGAAGAATTGTTTGCTTCTGCAAAAGAAAAAGAAGCCTTGTGCCGATCATTGCTCGTTCATCCAAACATAAAATCTCTTTCATCTTTTGGTTTGTGGATGGCGGTTGAATTTGAAAGCTTTGAGGAGAATAAAAAAATCATTGATGCCTGTATCGCAAACGGTGTACTTACCGATTGGTTTTTGTTTGCGTCAAATTGTTTGCGCATTTCGCCGCCGTTAACCCTTTCGCTTCGGCAGGTAAAACAAGCCTGCGAAATTATTTTGGAAGCACTGCCATAATTTATTTGCAAAATCAAAAACACGGTATTTACTTTGCATTACAAAGTGCTTTTTATGGCTGAACAAAACCAGCACCTCGAAGCGTTACAGGACATCCGGCAGATGATGCAGCGGTCGAGCCGTTTCCTCTCCCTCAGCGGTTTAAGCGGCATTGCTGCCGGCTTGTGGGCCCTGGCCGGTGCTTTCGTTGCGCACCATTTGATTGCTGAATATTATGGCGACTACAACGAAGCCGGCAATTTCTCGGGCTTCGCTTTTCAGCAATTAAAACTTCATCTTTTTTTATTGGCCGGTGGTGTTTTGGCTCTTGCGCTTCTTTCCGCTTTTTATTTTACCTGGCGAAAAACCAAAGAAGACAAGGTGCCTTTGTGGAATCATACCTCGCGGTTGCTAACTATCAACATGATCATTCCTTTGGTTGCAGGCGGCGTTTTCGTGCTGGCTTTACTGCAACACAGCGACTGGCGCTTTATTGCACCGGCCTGTTTGGTCTTTTACGGATTGGCTTTGGTGAACGCAAGCAAATACACATTAAGTGATGTTCGTTATCTGGGCATCTCGGAAATTATTTTAGGCTTGGTTGCTACGCAGTACGGCAACGGTGGCCTTTACTTTTGGGCCATTGGTTTCGGCTTGCTGCACATCATTTACGGTTTTATCATGTGGTGGAAGAACGAACGCAAAACCTCAGGGAGATAAATGAACAATGCCGGTAAACAATCCCATAGCAGGACTCAATAAAATCTTCGACAACCGCATTCGGCTGGGCGTGATGAGCGCCGTGGTGGTAAACGAGGAAATGAGCTTTAACGACTTGAAGCAACTGCTGGAAGTCACCGACGGCAACCTGGCAACGCACTTGCAAACTTTGGAAGAAGCTGGTTTTTTGAAAGTGCACAAAGGTTTTGTAGGAAGAAAAACCAACACCACGTATTCCATTACCAAGGCGGGAGAGAAGGCGTTTAAAGATCACTTGGGTGGTTTGGAAAAAATGATCAGGGGAATGAAGTAATTTTTTTTGCGCTTATACTTTGTAATACAAAGTGCTTTTTAAAAAATAAAAATATGCTGAAACTGTGTTTGAAAATTTGGACTGTTGCCAACTTATTCGTGTTTGTTGTTTTTGCATTGCTATCGTTTCCACACAAAATAGCGATGGGCTTGTACGCAGTTTGCTATTCGGCTCTTTTCTCCCTGCCGGCCATTCTTCTTCTTTACTACCTGTTGAAGTTTCTACGGATTGCACACGGAGGAATTTTGTTTAGCTGGATTGTTCTGTTGCTTGGCACGGCGGTCGTATCCTTCTTGTCGTATTACCTGTATGCACACGGAATGCACGACGCATCCGGTGAACTGGATTTCGTACTGCCCCTAAGTTTTGTCAGCGGTTACTCGGCCGTTCTTTTCTTCTCCTCGCCGCTTCACTACTTGTTTCAAACTTTTCAATACGGTAACCATGAAAACGATTAAACGTCTTCTGTTTTTTTTCATCATTGCGCTTTTCATTAGCGGGCTAACGGCAATTCCCGTGGATGCGCAACTTAGTTTTTTACTCAATCACATAACCAAACCAACTGCTTTTTACACATGGACAGAAAGGGTGTTGCTCGCTTATCGCAAGGTAAACCTTGCACATCCTTTTCTCTTCTACGGTTACGATTGGCTGGCGTTCGCACACTTTGTTCTGGCTATTCTTTTCATCGGTCCTTACAAAGACCCGGTGAAAAATATTTGGGTCGTTCAGTTTGGATTGATTGCCTGTGTGCTGGTGATTCCCTTTGCCTTCATCGCCGGACAGTTTCGCGGCATACCCATTGGCTGGCGCTTGATTGATTGCTCGTTCGGTGTGTTTGGCTTTGCGCTGCTGTACGTCATCTATACAAAAACAAAATCCCTCATCAACAACTAAAATCACATGGAAACAATGCTTGCACAAAACGTTTGGACGAAAAGCAAACTGCTCATTAAAGCAGGAATCATTGCGGCCATTATTCTGCTTCTGCAAATTCCAACTTACTACGTTCAAAATTTAATTGAAGAAAGGGAAGGCCGTCAAAAGGAAGCCATTGCCGAAGTAAGCAGCAAATGGGCCGGGCGGCAAAACATCATGGGGCCTGTACTTGTGGTGCCTTATTGGGAAACGACAAACGATACGCTTGCCACCAAAAACAAGACAAAGCATCTTGCTTATTTCTTACCCGATGAATTAACCGTGAACGCATCGGTAACACCCCAGGAAAAATACCGCGGCATTTACAAAGTGATGCTTTATTCTTCGGCGGTTAATTTATCAGGCGCCTTTCATTCGGTGCAGCCGCAACGTCTTGGTCTTGCACCCGAAGACATGATTTGGAACGAAGCCTACATGCGCATGAGTACATCGGACAACAAAGGTTTAAACGATGAAGTAAAATTAAATGTGAACGATACGGCACTAACGGTTTCACCGTTTGACAGAGAAGGCGCAAAAGATCAGGGATTGTCTGCGATGCTGTCGTTAGCATCAGCACAAGATGTTGCAAATCTGCGGTTCTCTTCGCAAATGGTTATCAACGGTTCCGAGCAATTACTTTTTACACCGCTTGGCAAGTCCACAACGGTTCGTCTTTCTTCGGCCTGGCCGCATCCCAGTTTCACCGGCAACAGCCTGCCGCAAACAACCCGTATAAAAGACAGTGGCTTTACAGCAGTTTGGCGAAGCATGGGCCATAAACAAAATTTTCCGCAACAATGGAAGGACGATGCCTTTAGCCTCAACAACCTTTCTGCCAACAGCGTTGCCGCATCTGCTTTTGGCGTGGATTTGTTTATTCCCGTGAGCGGCTATCAAAAAACAATGCGCTCCATTAAATATTCTTTGCTGTGCCTGTTGTTAACCTTTGCCGCTTTCTTTTTAATTGAAACCACCGCAAAAAAGTCAGCGCACCCCTTTCATTACGGCTTAATCGGGCTTGCGCTGATTTTATTTTACACCTTGCTTCTTTCGTTTTCGGAATACACCGGCTTTGATGCGGCTTACGTCGTTGCATCGGCATTTACCGTTGGGTTGATTGGCTGGTTCAGCAGAAGTGTTCTTGCGTCGGGCAAATTAGCGGTACTGGTTTCAACAATACTCGTCTTGCTTTACGGCTATGTATTTACCATTTTGCAATTGCAGGATTATTCGTTGTTGCTCGGAAGCCTTGGCCTCTTTTTAACGCTGGGTGTAATCATGCATTTCTCGAAAAAAATTCAATGGTAAGAAGCGGCCGGTTGGACCTTTGGCGATAACATGTCAGGCAAATAATTGTTCTTTCATTCAAAACAAAAGCACATGAAAGTAATCTGGTTTAAAAAATGGGGCTGGACTTATTTACCGGTTCATCCGATTGGCATTGTAATCACATTACTGGCGATGCTATTTCTTGTGCCGATTTACGCAGCCATTGTTCGCAACGGACATTCGGTTAGCGACGATCTTTACAAAATGTTTGTGTATACAACGTGCACCGCTTTTTGGTGGAAGTGGATTGCCGATAAAACAAGTTCAAATGCCGAATAAAAAATTTTCGTGGCGGGAGAGAGGCAACAGTTTTGGCTTTGCCTGGCAAGGCATCAAAGCCTTGTTTCGCACCGAGCACAATGCCTGGATTCACGGCGGACTAACCGTGGTAGTTGTTTTTCTTTCGTTGCTGCTGGATGTTAGCCGCACCGAAGTTTGCATCCTTGTTTTGACAATGGCTTTTGTGTGGGCCGCCGAAATTTTCAACACGGCGCTGGAAAAAGCAATGGATTTTATTTCGCTCGAAAAACACCCGCAAATAGGCTTGGTGAAAGACCTTGCCGCCGCCGCTGTTCTTGTTTCGGCCGTTGCAGCCTTTGTGGTCGGATTGATCATTTTTCTTCCCAAACTCCTTCATTATGTTTAAGCAGCTTCAACAAAGTTTTCTTTTCAAACTCTATTTCAGCAAAACAGAATTAGAACGCCTGCTCATTCTTTCCTGCTTGTTCAGCATGGGCCTTACGGCCGTTCGCATTGTTTATACGCATCATTTGCAATTTGCCTGGCTTACGTGGAATTTGTTTTTAGCGCTGGTGCCTTACCTCATCACGCGGTTTGCGGTGCAGAACATTTCGTGGATAGAAAAGCGGTGGAAATTTGTTTTATTGTTTTGGGTTTGGCTGTTATTCTTACCCAACTCTTTTTACATCATCACCGATTTGTTTCATTTGGAAATTGCCAACCGGGTTCCGCTCTGGTTTGATTTAGCGCTGATCTTTTCCTTTGCCTGGAACGGCATTTTACTCGGCGTGCTTTCCATACGGATGATGGAGAAAATGGTGCAACTAAATTTTCCTTCAATTAAAGAATGGCAGTTTGTTTATCCGCTGATGTTACTGAACGCTTTTGGTGTTTACATCGGCCGTTACCTGCGTTACAACAGTTGGGATGTGATTGCCGATCCGTTTCAATTAACGGAAGACATCATCTATTTACTCCTTCATCCGCTTCGCCATCGTCTTGACTGGAGCATGATTGTTTGCTACGCCGTTTTTATGACGTTGATTTATTTGGCGGTGAAACGGATGAGCAAGGCCTTGTGGTGAGAGATAAATCTTTCAAGCAAAAGAATAATCCTTATCAAACCTTTGTTGGCAAAAAAAGAGACGCTTCATCAGCGTCTCTTTTTTATCACAAGATTTCTTCTTTTAAAAATCTAACCCAAGCGCCAGGTAAGTAACCGGCTTGCCTTTAAACACGCCGTTCATTTGCCAGGCTACGTCAAACTTTACAAAGTAACCAAGCAAAGTGCTGCGGGCACCGAAGCCGTAACCACCGGCAAAAGGCCCGATGCCGCCGGCTTTAATACGGGCCGCCACTCCCGGCAATGCCGTGCTGTTGGAATATAAAATACTGGGCCTTTCTATTTTATCGTAAGCGCCGTTCCAGGCCGTACCCAAATCAACAAACTGCACGAGTTGAAAATTGCGCAGCAGTGCATTGTTGATTGGCCTGTCGAACAAGGTAGTAAACACAGGGAACCGCACTTCTGAATTCATCACAAGGTTGTTGTTTCCGTTGGCTACGTTTTGAATGAAGCCGCGCATGTTTACCGCAAGCGCCTGGTAAGCATAAGTGGCATCGGGATCGGGTTTATTTACTTCATTGAAGTAGCGGTACGTTCCGTCGCTGCGCACGTTGTCGCCAAACTTCAGCCAACCGTCAACACCACCGAGATAATACACAACTTTCTGGCTGCCCCAGGAGAAATCACCGGCGGCACGAACAGCCCAGATCACGTTGCGGTAAATGGGCAGGTAATGGCGAATGTCGAAGCCGGCGTTGAATAAATACTTGCCTTCGGTGGTTTGCAATTGACTGAGCTTGGTAAACCAATCCATGTAAACTTTCCAGCGCAAGCCGTACCAAATATTTTGTGCCGGGTTGAGTGTATTGTCGTACACGTACTCCGCCGTAACCTGTCCAAAGGTTTGTTTCTGATCCGGAATCTTTAAGGCCAGCGTGCTAAAGTTGCTTAGCACAATGCGGTCGAAGCGTGGACCGACGGTAAGGCGAAGGCTGCGTGTGCGGTCGAGCGGAACCCGCAAACGAGCGAGGTAATAATTCGAATGCAGCTTGCCCGGCAAAGCATTGGCAACGTTCGGGATGCTCACGCCAGCATCAATGGTGCTGCGGTAATAGCTGGCGCCCCAGTCAATGCGGCTCTTCAGGTTTGTGTATTCAAACAGAATGTCGTTGTCTTTCAGGTTGGGAGCAAAGCGGATGCCGCCGGAGATCTTCACATCTTCAAATAAATCCACGGTTCCCATGCGAATCAAACCGTTCAAGTCGTTGCCGTTGGCCGGGTCCACGGGACCTGTACCGCCGGCGTATAATTGGTAACGTGCCGGGCCAAACACGGTGTTGTTTACGCCTGCCACCACGTAGTCGTTAAAAAATTTACGCGGCCGGTATTCAAACAACTTGGCCTTGGTCAACACGCTGTTGTTTTCAGCAATCATTTGCCCTTCAACGTTCTGCCCAAGGTGGGTGGAGTCGCGTTTTTCGTTGGCAAATTCGCTGTTGAAAAAGTCCTGCTTTTTCGTTGTGTCGCTCGGGAAAGGTTCATCCCGCATTAGCTTCGACAAATTCATGCGGCGTTGTTCTTCCAGTTTCTTGCGGTACTCGGTTGGCCGCGCCGTTACGTTGCGGCGGCGCAATGCATTTTCATCAACCTTCAAGCGATACAAAAATTTCATGTCGCCCTGCTGAATCACTTCGCTTACCTGGTTTTGATCGCCGGCAGTGCGGGTTTCCAAAAGGCTGGCCTGGTAGTTCGTGAGCGGGAATACATAAGCCGAATCTTTGGTAACCGAAACAAAACCCACCGAATCAATGTCGGTTTTGTTCCAGTCGTGCAGCACGCTGTCCACTTCTTTCAGCGGTGGATTGCGCAGCACTTCGTCGCCGATAAAAACAAGCGTGTCAAGACCTGCTCTTTCGCTGCGGAAGAAACCTGCGTAGCGGTTGGCAATGCCGTTCTCGTCACTTACAAACGTGAAGTGTGTGTTTTGGTATTGCGACGGATACCGTGCGTTGCCAAAACTCAAGTTTGTTAGCTGCGTGATTTGTTTGTAATCGGAAGCGTTCCAGTTGTCAATTAAAAAAATATTGTAAGGATGCGCGGTGATGGCTGTGTCTGCGTTTGGTGCACTCGTCGAAGGACGATTGGACGAAAAGATGATGCCCGTTTTGCCGGGGAAGGCTACAAACTGCGGGTCCAGATCGTCATAAACATCATTGGTGATTTGCTCTGTTTTTAGCTTGTCAATCTTGAACGTAAACAAGTCGCTTTGCCCGCCTTTTACCGCGCTAAAAATTAGGGTGTTTGCATCCAGCATGTACTTCATGTCCTGCACCTGGTCAAACTGCGACATTTCCATCTTGTCGCGTTTGATGCGGTTTATGAGATCGTACACAAAAAATTGAAGCTTGCCTTTTTCGCTGTACAAAACAGCCAGCCTTGTGCCTTTGCCGTCCCAGGCAAGAATGGGATAATTCGGGTTGATCTCGTCTTCCCTTGAACGTGTACCAAAACGAACCAAAACTTTGCGATCGATAAAGTTTTCGTGCAGCACCACGCTGTAAATGCCTTGCTTAAATTCTACTACTGCGTAGGTAAAGCTTTTGGGTTGTGGGTTGGCATTAAAGCGAATGAAGTCCTTCTTTCCTATTTCTTCCGAAACCGTTACCTGACCTTTGGGTGCCACTTTCCGGCCGCGCAAATCTTTCATATACATGTCAGGCATTTCCTGCATGAAGTCCTTCAAAACGTCTTTGAATTTTTTCTTTGCAATTTTTTGCGTGGCGTTGTTCAGGTTGCGGTAAATGCGGGCCAGGTAAAGAAGGTAAGTTGTTTTTTGCTTGCCGTATTTGTTGCCGATGTAATACCAAAACGCATGACCTGCAAGCATGGGTTGCTTAAAAGCAAAATGATAGAAGTTGTTGTAATCGCCGCTGAGCATGGCGTTCTTTAAATCGTTGTCAAGCTTTGGGCTCCACTCTTCGGCGGCGTATTCAATATAACCATCGGTAAGCCATTTGGGTAAATCCAACAGCGTTTGATTGGCCGCGAATTCACCAAGGTCATCGCCAAATAAAATGTTCTGTACCAGAATGCCGGCAATGCCCTGGCGTATTTGACGACGCAGGTTTTCGTGATTGCCATCGAAGTAAACCAGCATTTTGTTGTTCACCAATTTGGTGACGCCGCCGGTCTGTTGCCAGTCAATGCCCAAGCCAATGTTGCTCTGGTACATTTCGTCAAAATTGTTGTACACGGCAATGTTGGCGCGGCGCTGCAGGCCGTACTCCACAAATTCTTCCAGTTGCGGCAATTCTTTTTCGGCTACCTGGGCCACGTATTTGCCCAGTTCCAATCCGTCCTGGCTGAAGTAAGAATTAAAGTTTTCGGTTTGATAATAGCGCCAGTGAAATTTTTGGTATTGAACGCGGTTCTTTCCAAACTCCACGGCGTTCACTTGTGCCTTGGTGGTTAAGGTGATGGTTAGCAAAACAACGGCTGCTGCGAGGCGGCTCACTTTCGTCATAAAGTCGTTTGTCATTTTTGTGTTGGGCAGGTGCTGATTTCCAATCGTAACTTGCAGGTTAAAAGTACAAAAAAGCGGCATGTTAACGGTTCAACCCTTCACCTTCAATCCCGTTCAGGAAAATACCTACGTGTTGTATAACGAAAAAGGAGACTGCGGTATTATAGACCCCGGCTGCTATTTTGCTTCGGAAGAAACAGCGCTGAAAGATTTCATTGAACAGAACAACCTTAAACCCACGCTGCTCGTAAACACGCATTGTCATCTCGATCACATTTTTGGTAACCGCTTCGTGCATCAAACCTATGGCCTGAATCTCCACCTGCACTCGCTGGAAAAAGCGGTGCTGGAATACGGCCCGGCATCGGCGCAGTTGTGGGGTTTGTCCTTTGTGAATTACGACGGCGAAATGGTTTTCATTGACGAAGGCCAAACGCTGCGCATCGGCGATGATGAACTGCGTATTCTTTTTACGCCGGGCCATTCGCCGGGAAGCCTGTCGTTTTACAGCGCGGCTAATAAATTCGTCATCAGCGGCGACGTACTGTTTGAAAAAAGCGTAGGCCGCACCGATTTGCCGGGTGGTGATTTTAATATCCTCGAAGAAAGCATCAAAACAAAACTCTACACATTACCCGAAGACACCGTTGTGCATCCGGGTCACGGAAACAGTACCACAATCGGCGATGAAATGAAAGGCAATCCTTTTGTGAAGATGATTTAACGCTACATGCTCGCTTTCAGCTCCAGCAAAAAAGTTTTTATTTTTTGCAGCGAAGCAATCAACTCGTGCGTTTCTTTTGCTTTGGCGTTCTTCTTCAAAAATTCTTTGGCGCCTTCGAGGGTAAATTTGCGGCGGCGAATGAGGTCGTGAATGAGCTGAAGGGTTTTAATGTCTTGGGGTCGAAACAGACGGTCACCTTTGCGGTTTTTGCGCGGCTCAAGGGCATCGAATTCGTTTTCCCAATAACGCAACTGCGAGATGTTGACCTTGAACATTTGCGCCACTTCACCAATGCCGTAATAGGCTTTCTGAAACAAGATTTCGTCTTCGGGAATTTCCGGCGTTTCGTCTAAAAACTCCGGCTCTTTCAGGCTTTTGCGGCCGCGTTTTGATTTTTGTTTTTGTGGCGGTTGCACCGGCTGGCCCGAAAGGAATTCTTTCGGCTCTTCGTCGCTGGAAAAATCAAACGTTATTTGGGGCAATTGCTTGGGCATAGCGTGATGGCGAAGATAAGTCACGTGAGACGTCAAACGTGAAACGTGAGACAAGGGTTCACGCCGATCAAAAAGTCTTTACAGTTTCACGTTTATCGTCTCATCTCCCGTTCCTCATTCCTTGCTCGCCCATACTTCGGCCTTTAGTCCAAGGCTGCGGTTTTCGTCCAGCGGAAGAACGATTAAGGGTTTGTTGTTGACGAGCGAGAGTTTTGTGAAAGCACTTTTCAATGGGCCCGATGTAAAGAAGATGCGCTGCGCGGCCACGCTTAATTTGTATTCGCCGGTTTCGCCGCCGGAACTCAGTTTGTAACGGCTGTCGTCAAGCAGAATGATGTCGCCTTTTTCCCATTTGTTTTGTGCGGCCTTGAGCCTTGTTTCGTATTTACCCGGCGGTAGTGTAGTTACGTTTTGAGCCCTTGTAAAAAACGCGGTAATGGAAAAAAGAAAAAGCAGGGTTGTGTGCTTCATAGCGATTGTTTTTGGATACGGTGCGGTTAAGGTATATTAAATTTCCGGCCGGCACAAAGCCCGGCTTTCGCTTCTTCTAAATCACGAACAATTCCGTGTTCGTTTACTCGTATTTACGGTATAATGTGTACAGTATTTTCCGGCCGTCTTCCGACAAGCGGCTTTGGCCTTCTTGCTGTAAATACTTGCGGTTAAAGGTTTGAATTACCGAGGTTGTGTCTTTGATGTTGTAACCAATGATGCGCAAAGCCTGCAGGTGATCAAAGGTTTGCGGAACCGTTACGCCGGTCGTGTCGCTCCACCAAAGGCCGAAGCCTGCATCGGCCAGTTTTTTCCAGGGAAAAGTAACGTTCGGATCATTCTTTCGCGTGGGTGCAATGTCTTCGTGACCGATAAAATTTGCGGCGGGAATGGCGTAAGCTTTTTTCAAATTGGCAAGCAGTTGCAGCAGCGTGTTGATTTGCGCCGTGGCAAAACTGTCCACGCCGTTGTTGTCAATCTCAATGCCAATGGAAGAAGAATTGATGTCGGTATTGTTTCCCCATTTGGCTACCCCGCCGTGCCAGGCACGCAGCAGGTCATTGAGCATGTGGTGAACGCTGCCGTCTTTGCAAATAACGTAATGCGCACTCACCTGTGTTTTGGGCATGGTAAAAGTTTTCAGCGTTTGATCGCAACTGTTTTGCGCCGTGTGGTGAATGACGACAAAATTTGGCTTGCGCATGTTGAAATTGGTGGTTCCCACCCAGTTGCTAACTATTTGCGGCAAGGAATCGTTCGGCGGTGCTTGCTTCAACAGTTTTGCGTAGCCTTTTGCCTGGCGCTTGTAGTCTTTGTTGGTAGCGGTATAAGGGTTTTTGTTGCAGTTGTAGAGAAGAAGGGTCAGGAAAGAAAGGAAAAGCGTATTCCGAAGGGATTTCATCGTGGTTTTTGTTGAAGCGCCAAAGTAGCGAAGTTTTCTTTTTGTAAACAAGAAATGATTGTACGATTAAGATTGTTGCGTCATCCGTTGAATCTCCGACAACGGTTTGGTTTTTGTGCCGTAAGCCTGTTGAAATTCTTTCACCAAAAACAAATTTTATGGCAAGAGACGTTAAAGGAAAAAAAGTCGCCATTCTTACCGAGAACGGCTTTGAAGAAGTGGAATTAACCAGCCCGATGAATGCCCTGGAACAGGCCGGCGCCGAAGTGCACGTCATCTCTCCGCAAAAAGACAAAGTGAAAGCCTGGAACCACGATCATTGGAGCATTGAGATTCCTGTTGATAAAGTATTAAGTGATGCTTCGCCGGAAGATTACGACATGCTTGTTTTGCCTGGCGGCGTGATGAATCCCGACACGCTGCGGCAGAACAAAGATGCCGTGGCCTTTGCACAACATTTTTTGGAACAAGGCAAACCGTTGGCGGCTATTTGTCACGGCCCGCAACTGCTGATCGAAACCGGCATGTTAAACGAACGCAATCTGACTTCCTATCCTTCGTTGCAAACGGATTTGAAAAATGCCGGCGCCATTTGGGAAGACAAGGAGGTGATTGTGGACAACGGTTTGGTTACTTCGCGCAAGCCCGATGATCTCGATGCTTTCAACAAAAAAATGATTGAAGAATTAAGCGAAGGCCAGCACGCTACGACGGGACAATTTACACAGCAGGAGAGATAGCTATCGATTGTAAACCGTCAGCTTTCGGCTGTTCGCAAAACAAAGAAGCCAACGTCCGCAAGCTGCGGGGTTGGCTTTTTGTCAACAACGAACAACGGAAAAACTTACTGAAGGTTTCGGGGTTATTCTACGCCGCAAAATACTAAAAATTTTAGCACGGTAAAATTTATTTCTTTCGTTTGCGCATTGCCCGTTGCCAATCGCTCATTGGCTTTCCCGTGGCTTCAATTTTGTAAGGCTTGCAATAAACAGTCAAATGCCGGAAGGGCCGTCGCTTATTTTATTTACAGAGGATCTGCAGCGTTTTGCGGGACAAAAAATTTTGGAAGTGAGCGGTAATTCCAAAATTGACCAGCAGCGCTTGGTGGGAAAGAAGATAAAGGAAATAAAAACCTGGGGCAAGCACATGCTCTGGCGCTTCGACGACTTTACGGTGAAGATTCACTTTCTCATGTTTGGTACATACTACATCAACTCCAGCAAAGACGCTAAACCTCGTTTGTATCTGCGTTTCCAAAAAGACGAATTGAACTTGTATTCAACGGCCATTAAAATTCTTGAAGAACCGCTGGACGAAATTTACGATTGGACGGCCGATGTATTAAATCCTTCGTGGGATGCAAAAGCTGCACGAAAAAAACTAAAAGCCATCCCTGATGCAATGGTAACCGATGCTTTGTTGAACCAGGAAATTTTTTCCGGTGTGGGTAACATTATCAAGAACGAAATTCTCTTTCGCATCAAAGTGCATCCCGAAAGTTTGGTGGGTGCTTTGCCGCCGCGAAAGCTGACGGAGATGATCAAGCAAGCTTCGGTTTACAGTTATGAATTTTTAGCGTGGAAGCGTGAATACGTGTTGAAGAAAAATTGGCAAGTGCACACAAAGAAAACCTGTCCGCGTGACGGTGCGAAAATTTGTAAAGCGCATTTGGGAAAGACGGACAGGAGAACGTTTTGGTGCGAAGCGTGTCAGGTGAAGTATGAGTAAAGTAATTGTTGAGTCATCGCACAAAACTTCGCCTCAACAATAACAACAATGGCGTAAAAGAACGACATAATTTTTTTACTCACGGATTTCTTCTCTTATTGGTAAAACATCATTTGGAATATCAATTGTTGAATTAACAGGAACATATTCTACGTCAAATGTTCCTTCGTAGCCAAATAATTTTCCCCAGATTTTGTTAGTTACAACAACGGAAATTTTAAACTTTTGTTCTTTGTCTTCAAACCATTCGCAAACATTTGCCTTACCTGAAAAAAGCATTGGGAATTTGAAACCAATTGCTCCTTCATAAAATCTTTGCTCGCCGGAGGTAAGATTTAATCCTCCATTTTCTGCGACCTTCATTTCAATATCAACTGCAAGGTGTTGATGCGTTCCTAAATAATCAACAATGCGTTTTCTTTTTTTGCTATAGATCATTGTTGCATCAAATCTTCTTTCACGATTTGGGAAACGATACTTGCGAATCCAAGTAACTGTTTCTCTTCCGAACTTGTCCTTGTAAGCATAATTCTCAATAGTGAAAGGAACATTTTTCCCTTTTTGAGGAAACATGATGTTTCTCCATGTACCAACATAAAGAAACGGCAGCGTATATGGCTTGCCATACCACACGCTTTGCATAATACCTTTTCCAATGGAAGCAATTTTGTCATTGCTGCTAAACCCAAACCGCTTTTGAATTTGCGGATGAAGTTTTTGAAAGTCTGAACCCAAAACTTGCTGATATATTGAACTCATTATTTCTGCTTGGTTATAGAGTTAGATGCTTTTGGCAAACATCCGACGTTAAGAATTGCAATTGTTGAAATTGCAATCATTGAAAGATTCAAAGAAAATGGATTGAACGGAAAAGTAAAAATCATTGCATTGCTAAAGAATGCTGTCGCTGAAAGCAGCAACAATGCAAATATGTTTATGATGTGAAGAAATTTTTTGTGAATGAAAAGAATGCTAAGTCCGAAGAGTATTTCTGCCCAACCTATAAACGTCAACACACTTTTTTCATTTCCCGTAAAGAGTCCTGACTGTTTTAATATTTCAACTTCTCCTGTGTCCGTGAATAAAAGTTTTGGGATTAGGCCTTGATAAATCCAAACCAAACTTAATGCTATGCCTGAAATGACAACTGTAAGTTTCGCTTTTATCACTTGCTTTGGATGCAGACCTTTTTCAATCCAGTTTTTTAAACAGTCAAAACTCCATGCAGTTGCCCAAACCATTAGTGGTCGGAAAATAAACTTGTCAAATATTTGTCCGAAGATTCCCCAACGGGTTTGATAGTCGTAGCCGGTGAAGAATTTTATTCCGCCTTGTTCGGGAACATACTTCCAATAGCCTGAACCTTGTCGGATAACTGATAAATTGCTATCGGATGAAAATTTTAAAACCGACGTGCTTTCTCCGCTGTCCTTGGTCTTGGTTGCAACACTTTCGCCGATACCATTTACTTTAAATCCAAAACCAATCTTAGTTGAGTAAAGAAACCTTTGAGGGCTTGTAGGATTGTCTTTCGGCAAGTATGTTATTTCTGAAAACCGCAAGTCCCACTGCTGGTGCGTTGAAGGGTCTTGCGTATATGTCCACAAAGTGTCAAGGTTGCAATTGATTTTAGTCTCTATGTAAAGTGGTCGTCTTTTCACTCACAGGGTCTTTTTAAAATGGTAGGTAGCACATAGATATGCGCTACTGCGTGCGCACCTTTCTTTGATAATCAAATTGAATTTGTGTTCATGAATCATCCCTCACGCTCCCTTAAACTGCCTCAAAAACCTCGCATCGTTCTCACTAAACAACCGGATATCATTCACGTCATACATTAACATCGCAGGTCGTTCGATTCCCATTCCAAACGCAAAGCCCGTGTACTTGTTTGAGTCAATGCCGCAGTTCTCCAATACGTTCGGGTGCACCATGCCGCAACCCAAAATTTCCACCCAACCCGTGTGCTTGCAAATGCGGCAACCTTTGCCGCCGCAAATGAAACAGGTTACGTCCATCTCGGCACTGGGCTCGGTAAATGGAAAATACGACGGACGAAAGCGCACCTTCACGTCTTTGCCAAACATCTCCTTCACAAAAAAGTAAAGCGTTTGTTTCAGGTCGGCAAAGGAAACGTTTTCGTCAATGTACAAGCCTTCGACTTGATGAAAAAAACAGTGCGAACGTGCACTGATGGTTTCGTTGCGGTACACGCGGCCGGGACAAACAATGCGAATGGGCAGCTTGCCCTTTTTCATTTCGCGTATCTGGATGTTGCTTGTGTGTGTGCGCAGGAGCCAGTCGGGATTTTGGTGAATGTAAAACGTGTCCTGCATGTCGCGGGCCGGGTGGTTTTCGGGAAGATTCAGCGCCGTGAAATTGTGCCAGTCGTCTTCAATCTCCGGTCCATCGGCCACGGAAAAACCAAGGCGCTGAAAGATGGAAACAATGCGGTTGCGCATGAGGGTTATCGGGTGCCTTGCGCCAATTTCTATTTCATCGCCGGGCAAGCTTAAATCAATCGCTGCTTCCGATGACTGTTGACTGTTGACTGTTAACTGTTTCGCTTCCTCATACTTCGCTTCGGCAAAACTTTTGAACTCGTTCATCACTTGCCCGGCTTCCTTTCTGCGGTCGGCGGGCACGTTCTTCATCTCGCCGAACAAGGCTTTCAAAATGCCTTTCGTGCCGAGGTATTTTATGCGGTATTCTTCCGCCTCTTGCGGCGTAGAAATTTGGTAAGCTTCAATTTCTTTGCGGTGTGTTTCTATTTGCTGTAACAACTCTTCCATGCGGGCAAAGATAAAGTCCGGCAGTCCTTTGAAGCACGGACAAAATGATGAGCAAAAACGAAAGAAAAAGGACGGAAATTTCCGTCCTCTCTCAGCATTCTTGTTTGACTGATTCTTTATTCTGAAGCGGCCGGCGTCGCAGCAGGCGCATCACGCTGAAGTTTCTTATGCGTGAACTGTGCCTTGTATGGCTCAACCGGATTGTTGTCTTTGTCCACCCATTCCAGCAGGCCAAGCAAGTCTTTGTACACGGTGAACTTCGGTGCGGCAGGCCCTTTCCACTCGCCGCGGGAAACTTTCAGCGCATGGCTCAGTAAGTTGTTTACTGTAGTTGCTTTTAATGTGCTTGGGAACTTGCCGCTCTTCATGCCTTTAATTTGTTCTTTAATGTGCGGTTTTTGAAAAACAATGTCGAGCAAATCATCGGCGGCAATAAACTTACCGAGTTCTTTTAGTGCTGTTAAAGCCTCGGCTTGCCAGGAGATGCGTTCGCCCGATTCGCTGCGGCCACGGCGGCTGCCGCCGGTTTCGCCTTCACCGGGTTCGCTGTGAATGCGCATGCGCTTGTCGGCGGAAGGATTTTCTTTGAAGTTTACCAGTGCATCCACAACGATTTGTTGCTGCCGCACTTCCTCGTCAAGCGAATCAATGTAATCTTTGGTTTCACTGAACTCGCGTTGGGCCTGTTCGTAAGCCAAACGTTTTTCTTCAAACAAAGGCAACAACTCTTCCCGTGTTCCTTGTAGTTTGGTGATTTGGTCTTTTGCGTTTTGCACCATGCGGTCGGTCATGCTGTCGGAGAGATTGAGCGTGTAGGGTTGCTTGCCTTTAATTTTCTGAGACAGTTCTTCTGCGTTCATTGCGGTGGAGTTTAGCGGTGGGTAAAGATAGAGAGAAGCGGAAAGCGCTGCGGGAAACTTAGGGCAGACGCGAGAAAAAACGGATGGTTTCATGCAAGGCTTCCTGCATTGCTTGAGGCAAATCATTGTGTGGCCAGGGATGCTTGCGGCCGAAGACGTGATCTGATTCGATTAATAATAATTCGGCATTTTTCGCAGCGTCTTTCAACTTGTGTGCTTTTTCTACCGGCACGGCCTCGTCCTTAGTGCCGTGGCAAATGAGCAATGGAATATTAAGAGTCGCAACTGCTTTCAAAATAGCAAGCCGTTCTTTGTTGCGTTGATAATCTTCGTAGAGTTGATAGTACAACGGCATTTCCTGCTTTGTGCGGCTGTTGGTGTAATATTCAACGCCGGTTTCTTTCCACCGTTGAATTTTTTCCTGCGGCCAATTGCCCCAAGGTGTTTTGCACTCGGCAACCGAAGCCCAGGCGGCAACGGCCTTCACCCGCTTTTCTTCCGCGGCTTTTAGCAGCACAATGCCGCCGCCGCGACTGTGGCCAATCAAGTAAAGATGATTTTTATCTATTGCTGCGTGATGTGGATTTTCGTCGCGCAACGCCCAATCAATCACGGTTTGCAGATCGGCCAGTTCTTTTGTGTAATTGTTGTTGCCAAAGGCTTCCAGGTCCACAAAATCTTCCGGCGCTTCGGGTGAGGTACCGTTGTGCGAGAAATTGAATTTGACAAAACAAAAACCCGCTTCGGCAAATTGCTCCGCGATTAAATCAAAGTTTCCCCAATCCTTAAAACCGTTGAAGCCGTGCGCATAAATCACAAGCGGTTGCGGCTTTTTTTCTTTGTAAAAAATATCCGCTGCGACGGGCTTTCCTGTTGAGCTTTTGAGAAGAAAATTTTTTTCTTGTGTCATGGCAGGATTTATGAGTCAAAGCTAAAAAGCTTTTTGCGGCGCTTTCCGCCGCCGCATAAGTTCTTATCTTCACACTATAAATTTTTGTATGAAACTTTTTGTTGCCGGCCTCCCGTACGACATGGATGATGCGGAGCTGATGGAAATTTTTGAAAAATTCGGAGAGACCAAATCGGCCAAGGTGGCCATTGACAAAGCCACCGGCAAAAGCCGCGGTTTTGGTTTTGTAGAAATGACCAAAGACGAAGACGCCAGAGAAGCCATTGAAATGTTGAAAGATATTGCCTTTGGAAAAAAACAATTGATTGTAAAAGAAGCCGAGGAAGGCGGCGGACGCGGGCCCGGCGGCGGAGGCGGTGGTTACCGTCCCGGTGGACAAGGCGGCGGTGGATACCGCGGAGGAAGCGGCGGCGGCGGCGGAGGCTATCGTCCTGGCGGCGGTGGCGGTGGCGGTTATCGGGGCGGCAGTGGTGGAAGCGGCGGATACGGCGGTGGCTACAACAGAGGCGGCGACAAAGACAAGCCTCGTTATTAATTTTAAAATGTGCAGCAGGCAGTGTGCGGTTGGCAGTAAGTTGCTGACGGTAAACTGCCTGCTTTTAATTTAAAAATACCATGACATCAACTGCAAAAACGCCGGCCGATTACATCGCTTCTTTACCCGAAGAACGCAAAGGGGCAATGCAAAAGCTCCGCGACACAATTGCCAAAAATCTTCCCAAAGGATTTGAAGAAACGATGACTTACGGCATGATTGGTTTTGTGGTGCCCCATTCAAAATATCCGGCCGGTTATCATTGCGATCCGAAGCTGCCCCTGGGTTTTGTAAACATCGGCTCGCAGAAAAACTACATCGTTCTTCACCACTTGGGTCTTTACGGCGACACCGTTTTGCTGAATTGGTTCACCGAGGAATATCCCAAATATTCCAAAACGAAACTCGACATGGGCAAGGGCTGCGTTCGGTTTAAAAAGCCCGAACAGATTCCCTATGAACTCATCGCCGAGTTGATGAAGAAAATAACGCCGGAAAAGTGGATCGAGATTTATGAACGAGCTTTTAAGAGGTAAGTACTTTTCGTGTATGGAACGTATAAAAGAAAAACTCAACCGCCAGGTTGAGTTTTTCTTTTGTCGAAAGGAAGACTATTTGACTACGAGCCGGAAACCGTTGCCGTGAATGTTTACGATCTCGATGTTCTCGTCGTCTTTTAAATACTTGCGCAGCTTGGCAATGTACACGTCCATTGAGCGGCCGTTGAAATAGGTGTCGCTGCCCCAAATGCGTTTCAACGCTTGTTCCCGTGGAAGCAAATCGTTCATGTGCTCGCAAAGCATTTTCAGCAATTCGTTTTCCTTTGGCGAAAGCGTTTGTGTTTTGCCGTCGTGCGAAAGTTCGCGCAGCTTCGGATTGAAGTGATACGAAGCCATGTCAAACTCGCGGTTCTCCGCTTCGCGGTTCAACTCTTCGTTGCGCTTTAAGATGGCTTTTATTTTGTGCAGCAGCACTTCGCTGTCGAAGGGTTTGGTGATGTAATCATCGGCGCCCAGCTTGTACCCCTGAATGATGTCTTCCTTCATTGTTTTGGCGCTTAAAAAGAACAGCGGCACATCGGGATTGATGTCGCGGATTTCTTCGGCCAGCGTAAAGCCATCCATATTCGGCATCATTACGTCCAGCAGGCAAAGGTCAAAGCCTTCGCGTTGAAAAGCGGCCAGGCCCAGGCGGCCGTCGCGTTCAAGCGTTACGTCGTAATCGTTTAATTCCAGGTAATTCTTCAGTACACTTCCCAGGTTGGTGTCGTCCTCGCAAAGTAAAATTTTTGCTTTTTTCTCGGCCATGATAACGGGTTTTAGTAGAGGTTAAAATTAACGCCTTTTCGCACAACATGTTTTCCGTTCAAACCATCCCTGCAAAAATTCGTCCATGCATACTTTTGCGGCAAAGAAGGATATTGAGATATTGGGATATTGCTGGTTTAAACTCAATGACTCAATATCGTAATATCCCAATATCATTTTTTATGGCGATGCACCTTACTCCCGATAACCGTTTGAAGAAACTCATTATCATTGGCGACCGCGTGCTGGTTCGGCCCACACGGCCCAACGAACGTACACAAACAGGCTTGTACTTACCGCCCGGCGTGCAGGAAAAAGAAAGGGTACAACAAGGTTATATTATCAAAGTGGGGCCAGGCTACGCCATTCCCATGCCCACCGAGGACGAACCGTGGAAGACACAAGAAGAACAAGTGAAGTATATTCCTTTGCAAGCGAAGGAAGGCGATCTTGCTATTTTTTTATTGGGCGGCGCCACGGAAATTATGTACGAAGGCGAGAAGTATTTCATTGTTCCGCAAAGTGCGATACTGATGCTGGAACGGGAAGAAGACCTATAAAATACTGAAAAGTTGTTTTGTAGAAGACTGGTCAAATCTTATGAGGGAGGAATTTTACGTGGCCTTTCCTTTTCGTTCCCAATGGTCTTTGATGAGACGTCCGTCACGGTCGTACTTCAGCGTTCGTGCGTAGCGGTTGCCTTTGATGATGCCTTCAGCGTTGGCCTTGCCCATGAAGAGTTGTACCGCGTTGCCTTCTTTATCGGTGATCAGCAACAAGTCGTAGTTTCTGTACCGCATCGGAACGTTGGAGGAAGGCTCAAATTTTTTGTTGATCTTTTTAAGGATGTCATCACCTAAAGTCATTGTCCTTGCTTGTACACTTTCCCTTGCACATTTGTTGCCAACTGCACCTCGTCGCCCCAAAAAATAACTGCTGTGCTACTTTGCGCCGCCTTTTGATTTTGTTTTTGCCTTTTTACTTTTTTCGACCGGCTTGTCAGGAGCCTGATTTGTACTTGCGCCTTCAGCAATCATGTACTCGGCAACGTCGAGTTGTAATTTGGAGCCGCCATCCGGATCGGAACCAAATGTAATTTTGGTAAAGCCGTTGTCGCTCTCGATCTCAATGATAGATTTTTCAGCGTTCTTATTTTCCTTTTTGGCCAGGGCTTTATACTGCGTTCGTCCATTTTTCAAATACTCCTTCCATTGACAGATTGAAATTTCATTAATTTCTCCTTCCACTGTTTCGGTTTCTCCCTGCATTGTCATTGTCAAAAGAAATTTATCGTTGTCGAAAACAACGGTTGCGTCAGTCGGTGATTCACGCACAACATTGCCGTCTTTAAGCTGTTTTATCTTGCTGCATTTAAAGGCTACTTTTTTATCGCACTGTGCGTGGGAGATTTGGAAAAACGCGAAGACGCCAAGGAGCAGAATTGTTTTTCTCATAAGTGATCTTTTAAATTTTGGCTAGTGAAACTACGGCATCCAGCGATTCTATCAAGTATTGTTTGCCACAGGCCGCTAAACAGCTCTCAGCTTTGCGTTAAAGGTGTGGCGGACAAGGTGAGCAATCGTCAACAGTTGGCTCACCGAAACAGCATTTAAGACAAGAGAAAAGGAAAGAGGCATTGGTTGCCGCGCAATAAATAAGCGGATTAAGCCCTTCTTCGTTTCTGCAATAAAAGAGCCCCGCTCTTTGGAGCAGGGCTATGAAAATGATTGATTTAAACGCTCACAAGTTTAAAGAAACGTGGCTTAAAAATTTGTTTCTTTAAAAGGCTTGCTTTGCGGCAAGGTTGCCATCTGCGTCCAGTTCCACAATGTCGTAACCCAGCTTTTTCACACCGTCCAAAATTTTCTTTTTATCACCCACCAAAAGAATGTTCATCTTCTCGGGGTGCAGATACTTTTGCGCCGCCGCTTTCATTTGCGCCGACGTCATGTTCTTTAAAATTTTGTTCTGCTGCTCTACAAAATCCGGTGGAAGATTGTAATCCAAAATGCGGCCGATGAAGGCGGCTTTTTGCATACCGGTTTCGTAAGCCAGGGCATCACGCTGGCCCACGGCGCTCTTCATAAAACTTATTTCTTCGTCAGTTGGTCCGTTAGCCGAATAGGTTTTAAGCTCTTTCATCACTTCCACCAAAGCGCTGTCGGTTGCGTCGGCTTTAATGCCTGAGCTAAAGCTAAAATCACCGCTGTATTCATCGCCGGTGAATCCGCTGCGTGCACCGTAAGTCCAGCCTTTATCTTCACGAAGATTTAAATTCACACGGCTGTTGAAAGCCCCGCCCAGCGGGAAGTTCATGAGGTACGCACGGTAGTAATCGCCGGTTGCGTCGTATTTCAATCCTGTTGCATAACCAACTCTAAATTCTGATTGTGCAGCCTTCGGTACGTCAACCAAATACACTTTTGTTTTGTCAACAGAAGGCGTTGGATCAATCTTTGGCAGCGTTACTTTTTTCTTCGGCAATTTGTCGAGGAAAGAAAGCTTGGGCAAAATCTCTGCTTCCGTTACATCACCCACAATCACCACTTTGGTTCCAAGTGACGTCATGTTGTTGTTGTAATAATTCTGCACGTCTTCGAGCTTGATGTTCGGAACCGTTTTCTCCGTGCCTTCTTCCGGAATGGCGAGAATGTGGTTGGAACCGTAATTCAATTTTGCAAACACGGCAGAAGCTACTGCAGCAGGCTGCGATTTCATTTGTTTAAAACCTTCCAGCGACTGGCGTTGAATGCGTTTGAATGTTTCTTCCGAAAATTTCGGGTTAAACATGCGCTCTTGCAACAAGGCAAGCGTCTTGTCCAAATTTTTCTTCAGCGATTGCACGTTGAAGGTTACGTCGTTTGTGCCGCTGCTTACGCTGATGGAGCTTCCGAGCTTTTGCAGTTCTTCGCCAAATTGTTCAGCGGTAAAGTTCTTCGTGTCTTCGTTCATCATGCGGGCGAAGAAAGAAGCCACGCCTGCTTTTGACACGTCAGCTGCTTCCAACAAATGACCGCCGGGAATAGAAATCGAAAGCGTTACCGTTGGTATCTCGGTGTTTTGCGTACCAATCATTTTCACGCCGCTCGGCAAATCTTTGCGCCAGTATTGCGGAACTTTTACAACAGGATTTGGACCGTTGCCGGGAATCTTCTTGCGATCGAAATTGTCTTTTGCTTTTACGTATTTCAAGCCTGCATAACCGTAATCCGGCGCTTTGTAGTTCGACTTATCAATCGTGTAATTGTCAGCCGATGCCGCGGCGGTTGCTTCCTGTCCTTTTGTAAGCGTGCTTAACACCACGTGGTTCTTGCCCTTGATGTATTGATTGTACACACGCATCACGTCTTCCTTCGTCAACTTTTTGTATTGGTCAAGAAGCGTAGCCAGCAAGTTTGGATTGCCGGCAAAGGTTTGAAAAGCCGCCAGCGTACTTACTTTACCCGATACGCTTTGCAAACCGTTGATGGTTCTTGCTTCAAATTGCGTTTTAAATTTTTCTACGTCGTCATCGGTCACGCCGCGCTTTTCAAATGCTGCAAACGCATCGTTCACCAATGATTCCATGTCGCTTAAAGACGATTCAGGATAAGGCGTAATGCCAATGGAAAACTCACCGGCCAGTTCTGATGACTGGTTGAAGGCGCTTGCCTGCAAAGCCTTTTGCGTTTTGATAAGCGTTTGATAGAAAACGGAAGCCCTGTTTCCCCCACCGCCTCCGCCGCCACGGCCTCCGCGACCACCGCCGCCACCAAAACCTCCGCCTCCGCCAAGCACTTGCGCCAACAAAGAAAGCGCCGGACCATCGGGATGATATTCGGGAACGGTTGGATAAACAAGGCGCAACTGCGATGCTCTTGCGTAATTGTCAACGTAGCTTGTGTAGCGGGTTTTATCCAACACAACAGGGTCGAGTTTTACCGGCGTTACTTTTGGTCCGCTTGGGATGGTGCCAAAATATTTTTCAACCAACTTTACAACGTTTGCTGTGTTCACATCGCCACCGATTGTAAGGGTGGCATTGTTTGGTCCGTACCAACGAAGGAAAAAGTTTTTAAGGTCGTTCGCGTTGCTGCGATTCAAATCTTCAATGTAACCAATCGTCAGCCAAGAATATGGATGGCCGTAAGGATAAAGTGCTTTCGAAACGTACTCGCTTTGTAAGCCGTAAGGGCGGTTGTCGTAATTCTGACCTCTTTCGTTCTTTACCGTTGCACGCTGCACTTCAAATTTCTTTTGCGTAACGGCATCCAGCAAAAAACCCATGCGGTCCGATTCAAGCCACAAAGCTTTTTCGAGTTGGTTGGAAGGAATGGTTTCGTAATAATTTGTTCTGTCGCGATTGGTGCTGCCGTTGAGCGTACCGCCGGCTTCGGTCACAATTTTAAAATGCTGTTCGTCGGCCACGTGATCGCTGCCTTGAAACATCATGTGCTCAAAGAAATGTGCGAAGCCAGACTTTCCAATCTCTTCTCTGGCAGAACCCACGTGATAGGTTACGTCAACGTGCACCACGGGATCGCTGTGGTCTTCGTGCACAATCAGCGTAAGGCCGTTTGGCAACACGTACTTCTCGTATGGAATAACGAGTTCATTCCCTTTTCTGGTCACTTTCTCCACCAGCTTCGCCTGGCTAAACGCAGCCACCACCAAGAACAGCAGGCAAAGGGCGCCGGTTAGTTTTTTTCTCATGTGTAAATGTTTAAGGGTGAAAAATTAACGCAAAAGGGGGTTCATTTTTTTGACGATGGTTAAAAAACCTTAATGAATATGTGTCGCGTGACGGTATCCCGAAAAATTGCTGCAATGGAGATGATGTTAGAGGAGTGCTTAAAGCCGAAGGCTATCAAACCTTATAACCCTGGTAGCAACGCCACCAAAACGACCTTGTTGCCTTATGCAGCAGGGAATAAGGCAACAAGGTTTGCCGACGAAAACCGCAATGCCATTTCTTTTTGTATGAATGCGTTTTTCAGCGGCAAAAAGTCAAAATTTCTCCCTCGTTTATTTCAATTCCAATCATTAATTACCTTCCCAAAAAATTAAAACAATGAACACCTTCAATAGAACTTCTCACGAAATTGACTACCGCATTTTTGGCGAAGAAATGCAATGCGTGGAGATTGAACTTGACCCCGAAGAAACGGCCGTTGCCGAAAGCGGTGCATTTATGATGATGGATGACGACATACAAATGCAAACCATCTTCGGCGACGGCAGCCGGCAACAGGGCTCTGGCTTATTCGGAAAATTAATGTCGGCGGGCAAGCGCTTGCTTACCGGGGAAAGTTTGTTCATGACGGCGTACACCAACACCGGCATGGGCAAGAAGAAAGTTTATTTTGCCGCACCATACGCGGGAAAAATCATCACCCTGAACCTTGCAGAGTTGGGCGGCCGTGTAATTGCGCAAAAAGACGCTTTTCTCTGTGCTGCAAAAGGCGTGAGTATCGGCATCGAGTTTCAGAAAAAATTGGGTACAGGACTATTCGGTGGCGAAGGTTTCATCATGGAAAAACTGGAGGGTGACGGTCTTGCTTTTTGCCACGCCGGTGGTTACGTGCTTGAACGGGATTTGCAACCCGGTGAACTGTTAAAGATTGATACCGGTTGCATCGTGGCGTTTCAGGCAAGTGTTGATTATGACATTCAATTTATCGGCGGCATCAAAAACACCATCTTTGGCGGCGAAGGTTTGTTCTTCGCCACGCTTCGGGGTCCTGGTAAAGTGTGGATTCAATCTTTGCCCGTGAGCCGCTTGGCCGCACGCATTTTGCAATACGGCGTTGGTCCTCGCAAAGAAGAAGGCAGTGTGTTGGGCGGTTTAGGAAATATGCTTGACGGAGATGGATGGTAAATCCGTTGACTGGTTGATTCGTTGAAACGGTTAATTGGATAACTTTTCTCTTTTGCCAATCAACAAATAAACCGGTCAACAAATCAACTAAAAAAATGGCCAGTACGAAAATCAACCGCCGATCCAAAGCCAATCCCGATACCGGTTTCGGTTCGCAAACCACTGCGGTTGGCGGCCGCTTTGTCAACAAAGACGGTTCGATTAACGTGCGCAAGCAAGGCTTGTCTTTTATGCGGCGTACCAGTTTTTATTCCTCGCTGCTCGAAGCCCCGTGGCCAAAATTTTTGCTGCTCATTTTTGTTGCTTACCTGCTTGCCAATTTTCTGTTTACCCTCGTTTATTTACTCGTGGGCATGGAGCACTTGCAGGGCTTTCATTCGGCAACGCAGGCAGGCAAGGTTCGAGAAGTGTTTTATTTCAGCACACAAACCTTTACTACGGTTGGCTACGGCCGCATAAATCCTGTGGGTGATGCGGCCGATATTGTCGCGTCCATTGAAACCATGATGGGCTGGTTGTTTTTCGCACTCGTTACCGGGCTGCTTTACGGACGGTTTACGCGGCCAAAAGCCTACATCAATTTCAGTCAGCAGGCGCTTGTTAGTCCTTACCAGGCCGGCGTTGGCGTTATGTTTCGCATGGTTCCCTACAAGAGCCTTCACCAACTTACCGACGTGCGGGTTGTGGTGAGTCTTTCGCTGAAAGTAACAGAGAACGAAAAGTCGGAATACCGCTTTTACACGCTTTCGCTTGAGCGGTCACGCATTGACATGTTCAACATGAACTGGACGGTGGTGCACCCCGTTTCCGAGGAAAGCCCGCTGCTTCATTTCACTAAAGAAGACCTTGACCAAAGCGATGCAGAAATGTATGTGCAGGTCACGGGCTTTGATCCCATCTTCTCCAACACGGTCATGTCACGCACTTCTTATACCTACAAAGAATTTATTTGGGGCGCCAAGTTCAAGCCTATGTACCACGAGTCGGAAGATGGCAGCACAACCATTTTGGAGTTGGACAAACTCAATGAATTTGACAGGGTGCAACTTCCTGTTTTGGCCGAAATAAATGCACAATAAAATGTAACCCGCTTCCTCGTTTTAAAACTTCCGTAACGTCATAAAAGCGGTAGTCGAAATCATTGTTTGGCTTGGTTGTGCACGAACGTTTAGAAATGATTTTGCAGAACGCGAAGCGCTGGCAAGGCCGAATGTTTTATCAGCAATAAAATTTTTTTGAAAAAGAACGGCAACGAAAAGCACAAGGGGCAAACAGGCGAGAATTAGTTTAACGGTGAGAAACGTTTTCATGGTGACAGGTTTTCTTGCGCATTGGTATGATTAACCCATAAAAACGTAATCAGCGTTGACATAAAAAAAGCGGAGACCTTGCTCCGCTTCCGAATTTATATTGAGTGAACATTAGTAACGTCCGTCTTTCTTGTCTTTTGAACGGCCAATACCGTAACCTACACCGGCACCCAAAATGCCGCCGATTGCCGCGCCGGCCGCACGGTTACGTTTGTTAATCACCGCACCTACTACCGCACCACCAACACCACCAATTACAGCGCCTTTCGCGGCCTTGCTCCAGCCTTTCTTTTTGGCCGTGTTAGAGGAAGTGGAATTGTAAACGCCACTGCCGTTAGAGGAAGAACGTCTTGCGGTAGATGTGCTCCTTCTCGAACTTGTCGTTGGCCTGTCAACGTACACAACTCTTTCGCGTACGACTTCTTTTGTAGGCTGTTGTGCAGCCACTTGATTTTGCTGGGCAAGCTGGTTAGCAACGGCCAATTCGTTCTGTGCTTTCCACTGCTGAAACTGTGCCAGTCCGGCGGTGTCAACAGGTTTCAGCGTTTGGGTTTCGGCTGCCGTTCGCGGGTTGTTGTTGCTGCACGACGCCATGATGGCTACCGTGCTTAATGCAAAAAGTATCTTTTTCATAAGTTTACGTTTTCCGGATAAGTAATGTTGTTTCATCGTGCCTCATCTAAAGACAAAAACGTGCCAAGTGAATAATAGAAGTGTTATTGCCTGTTAAAAACTCTTCAAAACGGCAGGCTAAAACCCTAAAGACCGGACACTTCCTTTTGCTCTGGCAAGATGAAAATAAAAGCAGGAAAAGATTTTTATGCAAGGGGCAGATAGCGCTGAATAAGTTCTATCATTTCTTCATTTTCCTGGATGATGGCGTGATCGAGCGAGGTCTTTCCGCGGCTGTCGGGAAGGTTGCTTTGTGCGCCGTTGCGCAGCAGCCATTCGGCAATCTGAAGCTGCCCGAAAGTAGCGGCAAACGTGAGAGCCGGTGCGCCGTTGGCATTGCGAAGGTTTACGTCGGCACCCGCATCAATCAGCTTTTTTGCAATCTCTTTGTAGCCTTTAAAACAAACGCCCATTAGTGCCGTGTTGCCGGCCATGTCCTGCGCATTCACGTCGGCGCCATTTTGCAGCAGAAATTCAACCACGGCGGGCTGATCGTTATACGCGGCCAATATCAACGGCGTAAAGCCTTTTCCATCGCGTGTGTTTAGGCTTGCCGGGTCGGCTTCGTGCGCCGTTTGCAAAGCCGTTACATCGCCGCGGCGCGAAGCATCAAATACGTCAACGTTGCTGGGGTTGTTCATCGTGCCAACAAAATTAGGTGCAAAAGCAAAACGCCGCAGGTTGCGGCGTTCACTGTTCAAAAGATAAAGTTCGTTTGTTGAAGTGTTGTTCTTCAATCGTTGCGTGATGATTGAAACTTCACCTTACAAATTCCAGTTTCTTGAAAAAACTTTCTGCAGCAGCGGTGTAGTGCGGGATGCGGCGTTGGTGCGTACCTGCTGTTCGGTCTCTTCTAATTTCTGAAACATTTTTTCGCTTACCAAGCCGGCCATAATGTTGGCCAAATCAAGATTGAGTTTGTTGCCCACCAAGGCTTTTGCGGGCTGAATAATCTTGTCCCATTGTTCGTTCAGCTTGTATTCGTTCAGGGCTTGCTGCATCACAGGTTTTATAGACGTGCGAAGCTCGCTGCCCACATTGCTGCGCAGATAGTCGGTTGCCGACGTGCCGCCGCTCTTTACTATGCGAATAGCGTCACTCAATTTCATGTTGGCAATTCCGTTTATGAAAATAGGAACCGAGCGGGTTGCGGTTTGCTCGGCTGCCGTGCTAAGCGTATTGGTAAACCGGTCAACCTCGCTGGTGAGCCCAAGCGTTTGCAATGTGTTCAGGGTTTTGCGCAAGGATTCGGGAAAAAGAGCGGCCATCACGGCGTCTTTGGTAAAGGCTCCCTGCAAATTGCTTTTAGCGCCCAGTTGCAACAACTCGCGGATGGCGGCGGAAGCATCCTGTTCGGTGAGTACATAGTTTTTTAAGGTGCTGCACGAAAAAGTAATCGGTAGCAGAAAAGCGAAGAGGACGGGTAGAACTGCTTTTTTCATGGTGTGACGTTTTGCTGTGTTGGATGAATTGTTTTCTGTTTACGACTTACAAAAAATAGGGCCACAACTTGTTGGGGATTGTTAAAACAAAAAGGCAACGCGGCTCTGCGCGTTGCCTTTAACAAATGAATAATGAGTTGTCGGTAATGAGTGCCGTGCCGTGCGTGTTTTACAAGTGCGAAAGACGTGCAAGCTTCAAACGGCCCCATTCATTATTCATCATTCATTTTACAGCCACTTCTTTCTTGGTTGCTTCCTTGCCGGGAATCAGTGGCAGCGAAACCTGCAGTACGCCGTCTTCGTATTTGGCGGAGATGGCATTTACGTCAATGGTTTCGTCTAACTGAAAAGTGCGCACAAAACCACCGCGGCTGTATTCGCGCAGCACCCACTCCGGACGCGGAAAACCTTCCGGCGGCGTGTACGAAATTTTCAGTTCGCTTCCGTCCACATCAATTTTAAAATGTTCTTTAATGCGGCCCGGCGCAAACACCAGCGTTTCGTAGCTGGTTGCAGTTTTGTAAACGTTTACCGCAGCCCGTTGCTGGCTGCGAACGAAAAATGGATTTTGTCCTCTTGCTGACTGGTTGCCTTTTGCGGCGCATGACTGGTTGTAGTACATGTTTTACTTTTTAAAGTGAGAAAATAAAGGAACAATTTTCCGTGGCGAAGAACAGGCCAGTGAAAAAAACGGTAAGGATTGGCAGAAAATGCACAAGAGAAAACGTGTTGTGCTGACAAAAAATTTCAAAGCCTTCCATTCTGGCAGCGCTGTTATTGCATGATTAGCTTGGTGGTATTGCTTTTGCAAACAGACGGGTAACGCATTTTCACATGAACGAAACACAGCGGGAAACAAGCTACCCCATTTACATTAAAGTGACCGCTATATTGGTTGGCTTGCTGGCAGGCATTTACATTCTTTATGTCCTGGGCGACATATTGGTGCCGCTGGCCTTTTCAATCTTAATTGCAATTTTATTAAACCCGCTTTATGCACGCTTGGAAAAACTGATGCCGAAAGTGCCTGCCATACTGCTCACACTTTTCATTGCCATCATTTTTGTTGCGGGGCTGTTCTATTTTCTCTCTACGCAAATCAGCGTTTTTATCGACAGTCTTCCGCAGATAAAACAAAAGCTTACCCTGTTGCTGGAACAATTGGAGGTTTGGGCAAAAAATAAGTTTGGCGTTGACGTTCAAAAGCAAGTTGCGGCCTTAACCTCTGGTACGGACAGCATGCTTACCAGCACGGTAGCGCCGGTACTTTCCTTCATCAGCGTAGTGTTGTTGATACCCACTTATGTTTTTTTGTTCCTGTATTACAAACCGCTGCTGGTGGATTTTCTCTTCCAGATTTTTTCCGAAAAACATTCTTTGCGGGTGGCGGAGATTTTAGCCGAAACCAAAACCGCCGTGCAAAGTTTTATGCAGGGATTGATGATAGAGATGATCATTGTATCGGCAATGAATGCGGTGGCGCTTGTGCTTATCGGCGTGCCTTCGGCCATCGTCATTGGCGTTATTGGCGGCATTTTAAACATGGTGCCTTACATCGGTGGCCTTATTGCCATTGCCATCCCGGTGTTGATGGTGACGATTACCCGCGATGGGTTTTCGGGGCAATTGGCAGTGGTAGTTTCTTACCTGGTTATTCAATTTATTGACAACAATATTTTGGTGCCAAAAATTGTTTCCAGCAAAGTGCAAATCAATGCGCTTGTGTCCATCGTTGCAGTATTGTTGGGCGGCGCTTTATGGGGTGTAACGGGCATGTTCTTGTCCATTCCAATGATTGGTGTGCTGAAGATTATTTTCGACCGCATTGATGAAATGAAACCGTGGGGAATGTTGCTCGGCATCGAGATTCCATCGGAACACATTGGCTTGGTCTGGCAAAAAAGATGGGCACGTATTTTTCGCCGCAGGCAAAAGAAAAAAGAACTGGAAGAAGCAGCAGCCGTGGCCGAAGATGATACGCCACCAACGGCAACGGCTGAAGCTCCTTAAGTTTTGATATTGTGATATTGAGATAATTCCTGTTTCGTTCACGATAATATCTCAATATCACAATACCGGTTTACATCCCTGCTTTCCATTCGTTGTCTTTTACGTTTGCGTCCATAAAAATGCCGCCGTCAAGTTTTACACTGGCAACAGGCTTGCTTGTGTTTACAGAAACCGTTGTTGCTTTTATATCGTCTTGCCACACCGCTGGCGTTTGATGAAAACGCTGGCTTGTGCTATCGCTATAAGTTACTACAACATCAAACGGTGCAGGCATGCCGCCGATGTTTTGTACCGAAACCGTTGCGTTGTTTGCTGCGATTTTTACATCGGTAATGCCAAGGTCAATGAAAGTGGGAGCGAAGTACCAGGCGTTCCAAAACCAGTTCAGGTCTTTGCCTGCTGCGTTGCTGATCGTGTTGAAAAAATCCCAGGGAATCGGGTGCTTGCCGTTCCAGCGCAGCATGTATTCCTGCAAGGCTTTTTTAAACAAGTCATCACCCAATAAATCTTTCATGGCTAAATAGCCCAATGCGGCTTTGCCGTATTCGTTGTTGCCAATTGATTGCGGCTGCGTTAAAGGTCCAGGTGTTACAATCGGTTGGTCTTTCAATCCACGCGACAAAGCCCGTATCCATCCCTGCACGCGAAACTGTTTAAAAAATTTATCGGCAGCCTCTTTTCCCATCTTGTCGCTGTTGAACAAATACTCAAACGTAGTAGCCCAGCCTTCGTCCATAAAACCATACGTTGTTTCGTTAATGCCCATGTAAAACGGCATGTACGTATGTGCCATTTCGTGCATTACTACAAACCGAGAAAAAGTGGTGTCGCCAAAGGTGTTGTCGTTTACCATCATCGGGTATTCCATGTCGGCCTGTCCTTGAAACACGCTTGATTTTTCATACGGATACGGAATTCCCGGCCACGCATTCGACAACCATTCCAGCGATTCTTTGCCAAAGCCCACCATGTAATGATAATCTTTTGCGCTATCGTTGTAGGCTGCGTTTACTACGGCACGGCGACCGGTTTTGTTGTCCACAACCACGCTGCCTGCATCCCAGTTGTAATGATCGCTCAGGCCAAGCGCCACGTCGGGAACATTGTGTGCGGTAAACGTCCAGGTGTTCATGGCCTTTTGCGTGGTGATTTTTTTTGCTGCAAGATCTTGCGGCGTTGCAATGCGAAGCACATCATCCGTTGTTTGCGACTGCTGATATTTCAGCAAAAAAGAAGGTTGCAAAACCGCTGAAGGATTGGTTAGCGTGCCCGTTGCCCACACTAAATAATTTTTTGGTACCTGCACGTTCAATGTGTAATCATTGAAGTCGCTGTAAAACTCCAGCGCATCATTAAACGGCGTCGTATCCCAACCGTTGTAATCATCGTACACGGCAATGCGCGGATAGAAGTAAGCGAGATAAAACGTTGTGCGATCAAGCATGCCCTCGCGGCCGCTTTGTACCGACACGTCGTAGTGCCAATTGAAAGTGAGTTTTACTGAGTCGCGTGAAGACAAAGCCTTCGGCAGCGGCAGCGTGGCAATGGTAAAGATGTTTGGATCGTTTGTCCACGCAACGGGTTTGCCGTTTACGGTTACCGCATCTATGCTCACGCCATTGGTTAAATAATCTTTTCCCGCAGGACCAAGGCGTGGCGCACCGGCTTTGTGAATGTTGAGAAAAAGTTTCAGCACAAGTTCTTTCAGCGCACCGGGACTGTTGTTGATGTAGGTAATTTCTTCTTTGCCCTTCACCGTTCTGTTGGGCGGCATTGCGGTAACGGTGATGTTGTAACGTGCCCGGTTTTGCCAATAAGACTTTCCCGGCCTTCCGTCTTCCGAACGCGTATTTGCGTCAAAGGCTTTTTGTATTTCGGGTGGTTTGGGCAGGCTTTGCGCCGAAGCGGTAAGCGCCGCCGGCAATAAAAAAGAAAAGAGAAAGCGTTTCATTGTATAAAAGATTAAGGCCGGAAGGTAAAGGGAAACCAAGGTGTGAAAAACAGTTTTTGATAACCGGTACGCAACTGCTTTGATAAAGCAAAAATGCCGGCGAAAACCGTTCACCTATTTTTGCCGGATGCTGCAGAAAAATTTTTCAACGGAAACCATTCTTGCAAACCTTCGCATTGATGAATTAAACGAGATGCAAAAAGCGGCGATAGAAGCAGCGGCGCAAAACGATAACGTCATTCTTCTTTCACCAACCGGCTCGGGCAAAACACTTGCTTTCTTGCTGCCGATTATGGCCTCTATTGATAAAGCGAATAAAAAGTCGCAGGCGTTAATCATTGTGCCTTCAAGAGAGCTTGCCTTGCAAATTGAAAGCGTGGCAAAAGCGATGGGCACGGGCTTAAAAATCACGACTTGTTACGGCGGACACAAACGCGAGATAGAAGAAAATAATTTAATTCAACCACCCGCTTTGTTGATTGGTACGCCGGGCCGCCTGGCCGATCACATTCGCCGCGGCAACATCACCACGGAGACTGTCCAAACATTGGTATTGGATGAATTTGATAAATCGTTGGAAGCCGGGTTTGTGGACGAAATTGCTTTTGTGATTTCATCATTAACCGGTCTGCAAAAACGTTTTCTTACTTCCGCTACTGAGGCCGTAGAGATTCCGGAATTTGCAGGCGCTGCCGATGCACTCCGGTTAAATTTTTTACCCGAAAACGAAGCGCCGAAAGAAGCACTCGCTATTCAAACCGTACTCTCTCCAGATAAGGACAAATTGGAAACGCTTTTTAAGTTGTTGTGTTATTTGGGCGCACGTCCATCCATCATCTTTTGCAATCACCGCGAAAGCGTGGAAAGAGTAAGCCAAGCGTTAACAGAGAAGAGCATCGTGAACACTTTTTACCACGGCTCAATGGAGCAACGCGACCGCGAAGTGGCGCTGGCAAAATTCCGCAACGGCAGCAGTAACTTTTTGGTAACAACTGATCTCGCTGCACGCGGACTGGACATTCCCAACATTCGTTACATCATTCATTATCATTTGCCAGCAACCGAAGATGTATTTACGCACCGCAACGGCCGCACGGCGAGGATGGATGCCAGTGGGACTGCCATACTGATTTTAAGCAGCGACGAAAAGCTGCCGCCTTATATCAAGTCACCTGTTTTGGGAATTGATTTGCCTGCGACAAACGAGGTTCCTGAAAAGCCGAAGTGGACAACGCTTTTCATCGCCGCCGGTAAAAAAGACAAGGTCAACAAGGTTGACATCGTCGGTTTTTTCACAGCAAAAGGTGACTTAAAAAAAGAAGACCTGGGGCTCATTGAAGTGAAAGACTTCTTCTCTTTTGCCGCCGTTCGCAAAAGCCGCGTAAGTCACCTTTTGCAGCAGATAAAAGAAGAACGCATGAAGGGAAGAAAGATAAAAATCGCGGTAGCAAAATAAACCTACGGTTTTATCAAAAGTTCCTGCGCCGTAAACGCAAAGTATAAATTTTGCAGGCTGTGTAAATGAAAGAGGTTGTTGCTTAAGGGCACGTTGTTCATCATCAGCCGCGCAAAACATTCTTTGTTGTTCTTCACATAGGCCTTGATGTTTACGTCGCCGCTGCCCATTACCGGCAACGCCAAAACAAACTCGCGGCTTTCGGGAAGCAACGCATATTTTTTGTTTTCGACAAAGCCACAACCGTCCAAAAGCTTTGGGGAAAGAACAACCGGAAACAAATCTTTGCCACCGTCTTTTGCCATCAGCGCAAAATGTTCAAACGTGCAAGCAACTGTCAAAACGCGAACGCCGGTTTTGTGCATCAGATAATTTCCCAAACGAAACTCGCTGCTTTTAATCATGCGGGCAAATGTATGAATCGCTTAATGAGTTAATTGGTTAATAGGTTACTACATTACTATGTACTGACAGGCTGCACTTATTAACACAGTAACTTATTAACTCAAAAGCCTTGGTCTGAAATTCGCATACCGTTCTGCATCGAAAACAAAATTCATGCAGCAGCTTCATCCTAACTACAGCCTTACCCGTACCAAGGCCGAAGGCACAACAAAAGAAGAATTCATTAATCCATTGCCCCGTGCCGTGCTTCGTCCCAATTCGTTCATGTTGCTCGACGGCGAATGGAATTTTGCCGTGGACACGCAAGACGATGGCATCACCCAACGTTGGTATCTCGGTCATCAGTACGCATCCACCGCTCTTTGGCCCGGCTCTATTGAAGAGCACATGGAGGCGGCCGGCATTAAGGAGCGCTGGCAGGATAAAGTTGTAGTCTGGTACGAACGTGAATTTCCTTTGCCGCAACTGGCCGAAAACGGCAACGGCCACTCCTTGCTGCAACTCACCTTTGGCGCCTGCGGTTACGAAACCATGGTTTGGCTGAACGGCAAACTCTTGAAGACCATCGAAGGTGAAGAAGTTCACCACGGTGAGTACACGTCGTTTTCCTACGAGTTGCACGAAGCCGACATGCGCATGATGAACCGTATTACCGTGCGCATTGCCGACACGATGGATGCCGATATTCCCCGCGGCAAGCAGGAATCGCATGTGTACAAGCGCGGCGGCATCTGGTATCAAACCTACACGGGTGCGGTGCGCAGCATTTGGCTCGAAACCGTTGAGCGAAACCGCTTGCGTTCGCGTGTCGGAGTGGTGAGTATTGTTGAAGACAATCTTGTTCGTTTTAATCTCACAACCCGTGTGCAGGACCCGGGCAATTATATTTTGCGCTTAAAGATTTACAATCGCAAGCACACAGACGAAGCGCCCATTGCCAGCGATGAATTTCCATTGAAACTTGATGCCGGCGAAAAGGATCAGCGTGTGGTAGTGGAAGTTCCGGACGCAAAATACTGGGCGCCGGAAGACCCCAATCTTTATGTGTTAATTGCGGAACTGGTTGACGAAAGTGGTTACGCAGCCAGCATTGAAACGCACTTTGGCCTGCGAAAAATTGAAGCCCGTGGCTGCTGTGTTTATCTGAACAACAAGGCCGTTTATCTTGACGGTATTCTTTATCAACCCGGCACGGCGACGTACGACGAAATCAAAAGCCACATGTACGCCATGAAGAAACTGGGTTGCAATCTTGTGCGCATTCACATTGCCGGCGTTGATCCGCGCATTTACAACTTAGCCGATAAGATGGGTCTTTTGCTTTGGGTAGAAGTGCCCTCGCCGCACAGCAGTACACAGCGCAGCCGTGCTTTTCACCGCGAAGAATTGTTGCGCATGCTGGCCTTGATTGGCACTCATCCTTCCGTTGTCATTTGGAGTTTGTACAACGAAGACTGGGGCGCACAGGACATTGCCACCAATCCCGACACGCGGCAATACATCATGGACATGTACCATTATATGCAAATTGCGCATCCGCAATTTTTAGTAGTGGACAACGATGGCTGGCAGCACATCTCGTACACGGGCCGTTTAAAGTCCGATTTGCTCACGGCGCATTTGTACACACCCGATCTTGAACGTTGGAAAGGCTTGCTGGATGAAATTGTGAGCGGTAAAATGGAAGGCGTTGCGGCCTTTCCTTTAATTGTTGGCGATCCGTTTTTCTTTCGTCGCCAGGTGCCGTTGATTGTTAGCGAGTGGGGTGGCTTTGGTTTTTCGGATTACGGCGGACCAAAAGATTCCGACGAACGAACGATGCTGATTAAAGCTTTTAAAGAAGAGTTGCGCAAGCGCCCCATTGCCGGTGATGTGTACACGCAGGCCACAAACATTGAAGACGAACGCAACGGCCTAATAGACGCAAAAACAGGAGAGTTGAGCGTACCGGAAGGCTTGTTGAAATCGGCCAACAGACCGTAGTGGTAAACCGGTCATTGAACATTTAGGAACGAGGTACTTTCACCCGCAGCAGATCCCGCATTTCCGAACGTTGTTCATCGGAAAAAGCAATTTTGGGAACGAGAAAAAAGGAGCGGCTGTCGAAGTAAAGGTGGAAGAAGTGCGGCGTTTCCAGGTACGTGCTTAAGGCCTTCCATTCCCATGACCGTGAGCCGCGTTCGTTACCCAACGTAAAACCTTTGTCTTCAAAATTCATGGTAAAGTGGTCTCTGAACGTAGCGGCCTTGCGATAAATAACGCCGGGCAAGATAAACCAAAACGTAATCATCAGCACAAACCACAAAAACGAAGAAACAAGAAAGGCGAAGGGAAGAATCTTCTTCAGGTAAAAAAGCGCGGCGGAAACAATGGCAAACACGTTTACCAGAATGATCATTAGCCGGATTTCCTTGCGGCTTAAGAAGTGATAGCGCAGCGCCTGAAGAACCTTGGGTTTGTCGTAACTAAAGCTCACCGTCATGGCTGTAAAGATAAACAACGTGAAACGTCAATGATGAATGAGGCAATTGAAGCAGTGAAAAGTTTCTCGCTTAAGCCGGTCTAATTCGTCAGCCAAAAGAAAAGCTGCCTGTATTTTACAGGCAGCTTTAAAAATTAATCTTGCATTGGCTTATTTGTTCATCATTTGCTTGGCCTCAATGCTCAACGTGGCATGGGGCACGGCACGCAGACGGGCTTTGTCAATGAGTTTGCCGGTGACGCGGCAAATGCCGTAAGTTTTATTTTCAATGCGCATGATGGCTTTTTCCAAGTGGTCAATAAACTGGATCTGGCGGCTGGCCATCTGGCTTAATTGTTCGCGTTCCATGCTCATGCTTCCGTCTTCCATGGTCATGTACCGGCCTTCGTCCAGATCGCCGCTTTCATCTTTTCGGGTAATCAATCCCTGTAAATAAGCCAGTTCTTTTTTTGCTACGTCTAATTTCCGGTTAATCAGGTCTCTGAATTCTGCAAGCTCTGCATCACTGTATCGCATGGTGGGTCCGTTTTCTTCTTGTTTTGATGAGTCCAATACCGAACGGGTAAAGTCCGGTTCATATTTGATTGCTTTGTCTGTGCTGGTTTTAGGAACGACAACTTTGGCGGGCTTGGCCGGTTCCTTTGTAGCTTGTTTTGCCTCCAAGGGTTTGGTGGCCGCTTTTGCGGATGGTTGCGAATGCGCCTCAACCGCCGGTTTTTTTACAGGTTCAGCCGTTGCCAAAGCCTTCGAAGGCTTGGCCGGATGCGTAGCTTTTGTAGCCGTTACCGGGGCCTTTTTCGAAACCGGAGCCGTCTTCACCATCGGCTTGGCAGTTTTTGATGGAGCGGGCTTGGTCGCTTTTGCGGCGGTCTTTTTGACCGGCGCTTTTGCTTTGGCCGGGGCTGGTTTTGTTGCTTTTTTCGGAACGGGGGCCGGCTTTTTTGCCGCTGCCGCTTTGCCGCTGGACTTTGCGGCCGGCTTGGCAGACGCTTTCCCGCCTGCGGGGCGAGCCGGTTTTAACGGCTTGGCTGCCTTTTTCGGTGCTACCTTTTTTGTTGCCATACGGTTTTACCCTTTTTTAATAACGATGACTTTCAGCGGGTTATCATTAACCTCAATCTCAACGCCATCAACAATCGTTGACGAAATTTCCAGCTTGTCTGCCAGAATTTCGGCGCAAATATAATCATTATACTTGGCCAATGATTCGGCTATACCGTTGGCTGCTGACACTTTTACGTCAATGCGGTCGGTCAGTTCAAAGCCGCTGTCCTTTCGGATTTTTTGGACGCGGTTCACGAACTCACGGGCATTGCCTTCCTGCTCCAGTTCGGGGGTGACGTTAATGTCCAAAGCAACCGTTAGCGGACCTTTGCTGGCCACCGACCAGCCAGGAATATCCTCGCTGGTGATTTCCACTTCGCTCAAGGCCAATTCAACGAACTCATCGTTTAGGGGCAATGAATATCTGCCTTCTTTTTCAAATAGCGAAATGTCGTGTTGCGAAAAATTTTGAAGTGCGGCCGAGACGGCTTTCATCTTCGGCCCCAGCTTTTTTCCTAGTGCCACAAAGTTGGGTTTTATCTTCTTTTTGATGAAACCTTCCGTCTCAGTCAGGTATTCAATCTCCTTCACGTTCACTTCGGCTTTGATCAAGTCTTCTACCTTACGCAATTGTTGTTCCATCAGCGGGTTAAACACCGGGATGAGTACTTTTTGCAGCGGCTGCCGCACCTTGATGTTTACTTTTTTGCGGATGGATAAAGCAAGGGAGCAGGCTTCCTGCGCCGCCTGCATCCTTTCTTCCAGCAGGCCGTCAATTACTTCTTCTTTGGCCGCCGGAAACAAAATGTGGTGAACCGAAGCCTGTGGGTGCTTATCGGTCACGGCGTTCAGGTTGAGGAAAATTTCATCGCTGAAGAAAGGGGAGATGGGCGCCATGAGGCGAACCACCGTTTCGAGGCACTCGTAGAGCGTTTGGTAAGCGGCAATTTTGTCTCCTTCGTATTCGCCTTTCCAAAAGCGGCGGCGGCAAAGGCGCACGTACCAGTTGCTCAGTTGCTCGTCCACAAAATCTTCAATGAGGCGGCCGGCTTGCGTCGGTTCGTAATCGTTAAGCGCAGCGGTTACCTTTTTAATCAAGGTTTGAAGCGAGGAAAGAACCCATCGGTCAATTTCTGGTCTTTGTTCAACGGGAATGTAGTCTTCCTTAAACGTAAAACCGTCCACGTTGGCGTAAAGCGCAAAAAACTGGTACGTATTATATAATGTGCCGAAGAACTTGCGCTGCACTTCTTTGATGCCGTCAAGGTCAAATTTCAGGTTGTCCCAAGGCGAAGCGTTGGTGATTAAATACCAGCGTGTGGCGTCGGCGCCAAATTCTTCAATGGTTTTGAAAGGGTCAACCACGTTGCCGAGGCGTTTGCTCATTTTGTTGCCGTTCTTGTCAAGCACCAAGCCGTTTGAAACGCAGGTTTTGTAGGCCACGCTGTCGAAGAGCATTACGGCCAATGCGTGGAGGGTGTAAAACCAGCCGCGGGTTTGGTCCACACCTTCGGCGATGAAGTTAGCCGGGAAGTTCTCTTTGAACTTTTCTTTGTTTTCAAACGGGAAATGCCATTGCGCATAAGGCATGGCGCCGCTGTCAAACCAAACATCAATAAGGTCAGGTTCGCGGAGCATGGGTTTACCGCTGTCTGAAACCAGCACAACTTCATCAACATACGGCTTGTGCAAATCCAAAATGCCGTCGTGCAGGTAATTTTTGTTGACATCGCCGCCCAAAGTTTCGCTGGCTTTTTTTATTTCTGCGTTCAGTTCTGCAATCGAACCAATGCACTTTTCCTCGCCGTCTTCACTGCGCCAGATGGGAAGTGGTGTGCCCCAGTAACGGCTGCGGCTCAGGTTCCAGTCCACCATGTTTTCGAGCCAGTTGCCAAAGCGGCCCGTGCCCGTGCTTTCAGGTTTCCAGTTAATGGTTTTGTTCAGTTCCACCATCCGGTCGCGCCGTGCCGTGGTTTTAATAAACCAGGCATCAAGTGGGTAATAAACTACGGGCTTGTCGGTGCGCCAGCAGTGAGGGTAGCTGTGCTCGTACTTCTCCACTTTAAAGGCGCGGCTTTCCTTTTTCAGCTTTACGGAAATGTCAACGTTCACATCCACGTAATTGCTTTCGTTCTTGTAGTCTTTAATGTAGCGACCGGAAAATTCTCCCAAGCCATCTACAAATTTTCCTTCGCGGTCAACAAGGGTCAGAATGCCAATATTGTATTTCTTTCCCACCTTAAAGTCATCGGCACCAAAAGCCGGTGCGGTGTGTACGATGCCTGTGCCGTCTTCGGTAGTCACAAAATCGCCCAACAAAATGCGCCAAGGCTTTGCATCGGGTGTGATGGCGTGAACGGCTTCGGGTGAATTAGCCTCGCAGGGTAAAAGTTGTTCGTATTCTAATCCTTCGAGTTCATGCCCTTTGAACTGTGCTAAAATTTTCCACGGCAAAACTTTTTCTTTCTCACTATAGTTTCCAAAATCGCCGTTTTCCCCTTCGGGCTTGAAATACTTGCTCAGTAAGGCTTTGGCAAGAATCACGTTTTGCGGAACGTGTGTGTAGGGATTAAAAGTTTTCACCAACACATAATCAATATTGGGTCCAACGGTCAAACCAAGATTGGAAGGCAAAGTCCACGGCGTCGTCGTCCACGCCAAATAAAATACTTCATCATTCCCTGCCGCGTCGAAAAGAAACCGTGCGTCTGCGCTCTTTTTCGCCTTGAACATCGCCACCGCACTTGTGTCCTTTACATCACGATACGTTCCCGGTTGGTTTAATTCGTGTGAACTCAGGCCCGTTCCCGCTGCCGGTGAATAAGGCTGAATGGACACGCTTTTATAAAGCAATCCTTTGTTGTAGAGTTCTTTCAGGCACCACCACAGCGTTTCAATGTATTCGTTGGTGAAGGTGATGTAGGGATCGTTGAGGTCAACCCAATAACCCATCTTGGTGGTCAACTCATCCCATTTGTCTTTGTACCGTAGTACGGCCTCGCGGCATTTTTGGTTGTACTCGGCCACCGAAATTTTTTTGCCGATGTCTTCTTTGGTAATGCCGAGTTCTTTTTCCACGCCCAGCTCAATGGGCAAACCGTGGGTGTCCCAACCGCCCTTGCGTTCCACCTTAAAACCTTGCATGGTTTTGTAGCGGCAGACCAAATCTTTCAGCGTGCGGGAAATAACGTGGTGAATGCCGGGCATACCGTTGGCGCTCGGCGGGCCTTCGTAAAACACAAATGGCTCCGCGCCTTCTCTCGCTTCAATGCTTTTTTGAAAGGCGTTTTCTTTTTCCCACCGCGCCAGCACTTCTTTTTCAATGGCGGGCAGGTGCAATCCCTTGAATTCTTTATAACGATTGGCCATAAAGGGCTCTTGTAAAATTTTTAAAATGGGAGCAAAGGTAGGAAATCGCGAAGTTGATTCATTGGCGGGTTGACTGCTTAACAAGCAAGGTAAAAGGCGCAAAGTAATCCGGCGCCGCTAATTTTCCTTCTTCCGTAAACCCTTTTTCCAATCCGGCATGTTTGAAAAATGAAGGAAGTCTCTCTTTGCCAAAAATTTCGAACCGTGAGATCAATTGTTCTACTCCTCCTTTTGGCGTTTCATTGGACCGTCTTTGCACAAACCAATACCTTGCTTGTAGAGACAACCGTCAAGCACTACGACGAAAATCCTGCCGGCGTCATTTCAGGCACGGTAAAAACAACCGACGGCATGCCGGCTACTTTTGTTACCGTACTGCTGAAAGAGCCCAACCTTTCTACTTATACCGATGAACAAGGCGCCTTTCTTTTTTCGAATTTGAAAGAAGGATTTTATACGCTGGAAATTTCAATGAGCGGACTAAAGCCGCAACAACGAACCGTTCAATTAAAGAAGAACGAAACGGCAAGGCTTGTGATTGTTTTGCAGGAGGACGCCAAACAACTTTCTGAAGTGGTTGTGAGCGCCAGCCGCCGCCTGAACAACAAACCCGTTTCCGCCGGAAAGATTGACGTGAACCCCATGGACTTGCCGCAGAGTTTAACGGTGGTGGGACAAGGACTGATTCGCGAACAACAAGCGCAACGCCTGGGCGACGTGCTGAAAAACGTGAACGGTATTTACGTGACCACCACACGCGGTGCGGTGCAGGAAAGTTTCGGCGGACGAGGTTACAGCTTTGGCAGTACCAACCTGTTTAAAAACGGTGCCCGCATTAATAGCGGTGCAATGCCTGAAATGAGTTCGCTGGAAAGAGTGGAAGTGCTGAAAGGAAGCACCGCCGTTTTGTATGGACAAGTAGCGCCGGGCGGCATCATAAACATGGTGACAAAGCAGCCTAAGTTTGCAGCCGGCGGCGAAGTTTCGATGCGTGTAGGCAGTTATGATTTGTACAAGCCCGCTGTTGATTTTTACGGGCCGCTTTCTTCTTCCATCGCTTATCGCGTTAACGGTACTTTCGAAAGTGCCGGCAGTTTTCGCGACGGCGTAAATTCTTCGCGTTATTACGTAAACCCTTCCGTGCTGTTTAAGCTAAGAGACCGTACCGAAATTCTTGCCGAAGGCGATTATCTCTTTCATCGTTTTACACCGGACTTCGGCATTGGTACGTTGGGGGGAACAAAAATTGCCGATGTGCCCCGCAACCGCTTCATGGGCACAAGCTGGCAATACAATAAAACCGATCAAGTAACGGCAACGGCTACGTTAAAGCACAACTTCAATGACGCATGGAAACTGAACGCTTCTTTTTCTTATCAGCAATACAAAAGAGATTATTACGCTGTGGAAAGAGTGCAGGCCGCAGCCAACGGCGACTGGACAAGACCGCTCGGAAAAATTTTGAGCGATGAAAACTATTACACCGGACAGGTAAACCTGATTGGCAAATTTACAACGGCATCACTTGAACACAATTTTTTGGCTGGCGCCGATGCCGACAATGATGTGATTACAAACAACGATTTTTCTTTTCCCGCTGTAAGCGGATTGCCTGCCGGCAGTTACGATAAAATCAATGTTCTTGATCCCGGCAAATACGTGCAGCGTAGCGATGTGCCAACGGCAACGCCCATCAGAAAGAGAGTGGCTCCGCTTGACCGCGTTGGTTTTTATGCGCAGGATTTGATTAAACTGTCATCAAAGTTTAATGTGCTTGCAGGCTTGCGTTGGTCCTATGTGCAAACGGCGGGCATTGATTCAACAAATCTTCTGACGGGCACCAAAACGAAAGGCAAGTCGCGTTACGACAATGCCTTTTCGCCGCGATTGGGTTTGGTGTACAAACCGTTTGCGACAACGACTTTCTTTGTGAGTTATTCAAATTCTTTTGTGGTAAACACGGGGCAGGATGTGTACGGAAAAGCAGTACCGCCTTCACTTGTTGATCAATACGAGGCCGGCGTAAAGAACGAGTTTTGGAGTGGAAGAGTATCCGCCAACGTTACGGTCTATCGCATCCTGAATAACAATCTTGCGCAAACCGCACCGTATTTGCCGGATGGAACACCGAACAACAATTCGAACATAAAAATGCTCAGCGGGCAAACAAAAAGCGACGGTGTGGAAGTAGATCTTGCGGGACAGCCAATCAGGAATTTGCAGGTAAGCGCAGGCTACAGCTACAACTTTATGCGTTACACAAAAACCAACACCACTATCGGCAGTTTTAAAACCGGCGAACGGTTGGTGAACAATCCGGCGCATACCGCCAATGCAAGTGCATTTTACACGTTCGGCAATGGATTGTTGAAAGGGTTTAAGGCCGGCGTAACCGTGGCGTACGTTGGCGATCGCTTCGCGGGCTGGAACACCGATGTTGTTTCGGTGAACCCGGTAACGTACCGCAGCCGCATTTTTCCGGTAGAAGGTTTTACCACGGTTGACGTATCGCTGGGCTGTTCGGTAAAGAAGCTTTCGGTGCTGGCAAAGGTTTCCAATCTTACCAACGCATTGAATTATTACGTGCACGAGAATTACAGCGTTAATCCTATATCGCCAACGCAAGTTGTAGCAACGGTTGCGTATAAGTTTTAAATCTTTGGAAAGAAATGAAAGCCTTTATTGTGGTGCAGTAGCAAACAGGAAGTGTGAAGCAGGTAGAGATGAAAATTGATGAAGTCACTCGTTCCTTTTGCGAAGTGCTTTGTAAATTTTAATGGCCGCCATAAGAACGATGATAAACGCCACGAGCCCCACCAATCCCCACACCCAACTCAAACTTGATTTAACCGTTGCCAGCATTACAATGGGTACCAAAAAAATAGTGGCTACTTCGTTCCAGATACGGAGTTGTTGCGAATTGTATTTGAAAACGCCCAATGATTGCTGCTTGTAAATTTTATGCAGCGAAAAATGATAAACGTAAAGCAATAGCACAAAGCAAAGTTTGATGAAAAGCCATCGTCCGCTTTCATCGGTCAGTGATTTTTGCCAACTGCCGTTCAGCATAACCCATGGCCCGAATATCAACGTCAGAATTGCCGAAGGCCACGTTATCCCAAACCAAAGCCGCTTGATCATCACCGAAAATTGTTTTTGCAAAATGCTCTTTTCGGGTTCCGGTTTTTCCGCCGCTTCGGTGTTGTAAATAAACAGGCGAACAATGTAAAACATGCCCGCAAACCAGGTAACGATAAAGATGATGTGGAGGGCTTTGAGATAAGCGTACATGATTAAATGTAAAATCTAAAATGTAAAATGAATAATGTAAAGTGAGGAGGCGGCTCTCATAAATCAGACTGATAGTTTTAAATTTTACATTTTAGATTTTGCGGTTTTACATTTCAAGCACCATTTCTTTCTTGCCCGAAACGTATTCGCCAACCCATTTTGCCAAAGCATTCACCCAAAGCGGATGTACGTTAAGGCAGGGAATCATTTCAAAGCGTTCGCCGCCGTTGTGCAAAAAGGTTTCTTTTCCTTCCACCGCTATTTCTTCCAGTGTTTCCAAACAGTCGCTGACAAAAGCAGGGCAAACCACCAACAATTTTTTCACGCCTTCTTTTGGTAGTTCCGCAAGTTTTTGTGCAGTGTAAGGTTGCAGCCAGGGATCGCGGCCAAGGCGAGACTGAAACGAGAACGTAAATTTTTCCGCTGGAATGTTCAGGCGTTGCGTAACCAGCTTTGTCGTAGTCCAGCATTGATGGCGGTAACAATATTGATGCGCCGGTGAAGGCACATCGCAACAATCAGGAACCTTCAAACAATGTTGACCGGTGACATCGCCTTTGTAAATGTGCCGCTCCGGCACGCCGTGATAGGAAAACAGTATGTGATCCCACTCGCTTTCCAAATGCGGACGTATGCTTTCGCACAAGGCATGAATGTAGTCGCCGTTGTCGTAATAAGGTTTGATGGTTGTCAGCTTGAACGAATAGCCGCCCTTCTTGTGTTGTTCTTTTGCGTATTCAACCGCGGTTTCGTAAGAACTCATGGCATAGTGTGGGTACATCGGCACCGCAATCACTTCCTCCAGGTCGGGATTGTTTTTTACCAATTCATCAAAAGCCGCCCTGGGCGAAGGGTTGCCATAACGCATGGCGATGGCCACGGGTTCCGCAATCTCTTTCTTTAACGCATCGCCCAATTGTTCGGAGATGACAATAAGTGGCGAGCCTTTTTCGGTCCAAATGGATTTATAGGCTTCGGCCGATTTGGGTGCCCGAAACGGAACGATGATTCCCTTAACCAGCAAGGCACGAAAAAGCCAGGGTTTGTCAATCACCCTTTCGTCCATCAGAAATTCATCTAAGTAGCGCTTTACGTCTTTTACGTCCGTCGAGTCGGGCGACCCAAGGTTCATCAATACAACGGCTTTTTTCATATGCGCAGCAAAAGTAGGAACGGCAATCCGCAATCCCGGGCCGTTGCAAAATAAACTTTACGGTCGGGTTGAATGAAACGATAGCGGCATGAAATCAAACCGCCTGTTCACAATTCATTCAATGAAAGCAGCACTTGATGTTCATCATTTTGGTGCCTGATGAAAATCACGCAGGCAAATGACAGAGCAATGACAGAACTTTTCGTTTGCCAACGGCCCTCAAATTACTTTTGTGCCGTGGCCGTTGACTCTTATTAACATGAATACGCAGCACTTCAAAAACATATCGAACTTCTTTGTTGCCGGTATCAATTACAAAAAATCCGACGCAGCCGTAAGGGGAAAGTTTGCGATTAACAACGAGCAATACGCTAACGTGTTGGAAGACGCTGCGGCACAGGGCCTCGACGAAATTTTCATTCTTTCTACCTGCAACCGCACCGAGATTTACGGCTTTGCGCATTGCAGTCATCAATTGGTGGAACTGCTTTGTTCGCAAACGGCCGGCGATGCGGAAACCTTCAAACAATCGGCTTACATTAAAAACGGTATCGAAGCAGTTGAACACGCATTCAGCGTTGGCGCAGGACTTGATTCGCAAATCCTGGGCGATTACGAAATCGTTGGCCAGTTAAAGACTGCGGTAAAATTTGCCAAAGAACAGGGCTTTGTCGGCGCTTTTACCGAGCGGCTGATCAACTGCGTGCTGCAATCGTCCAAACTCATTAAGAACAGTACGTCGTTAAGCGGCGGAACGGTTTCGGTTTCGTTTGCCGCTGTGCAATACATCATGAACCGTGTGATTGATCCATCGTCGAAAAATATCTTGTTGTTGGGCGTTGGAAAAATCGGCCGCAACACCTGCAAAAACCTGGTGGATTATCTCGGTACAAAAAATATTACGCTGATTAACCGCTCGGTTGACAAAGCCGCCACGCTTGCCGGTGAATTGAACTTGCGCCATGCCTCGCTTGATTCGTTGGAAGAAGAAGTAGCCAAGGCTGATATTATTTTGGTGGCCACCAATTCGGCAGAGCCGGTGATTTTAAAAGAACAGGTTGAAGGGAAAGGTGAGAAATTAATCATTGATCTTTCCGTTCCGGCCAACGTGGAAGAAGCGGCGCAACACTTGTCGAACGTGCAAGTAATTAACGTAGACGCACTTTCCAAAATCAAGGACGAAACCCTGAAGATGCGCCTGGCCGAAGTGCCCAAGGCAAAAGGCATTATTTCGGAACTAATGGCGGAATTTGAAGACTGGTGCGAAATGCGCAAGCACGTGCCCATGCTGAAAGAACTGAAAGTAAAACTGAAAGAACTGTACGCTCATCCACAATACGTGCAAACTATCACTAGCGCAAAAACAATTGACGTGCACATTCAGCGTGTGCTGAACGACACTGCGGGAAAGATCAAAGTGCAGAACCAAAAAGGTTGTCAGTACCTTGCTGCGCTGAACGAGTTTATCAACGCAAAAAATTAATGAAGCCTTTACGCATTGGAACAAGAGACAGCCAGTTGGCTGTGTGGCAAGCTACAACCGTGCAGGACCTGTTGCAAAAAGCCGGTGTGGCATCGGAACTGGTGTACATGAAAAGCGAAGGCGATGTGGATACGGTTACGCCGTTGTATGCACTCGGCGTAACGGGTGTGTTTACAAAGACATTGGACGCCGCATTGCTGAATAATCGCATTGACATTGCGGTGCATTCCATGAAAGACGTGCCCACGCAATTGGCGCAGGGCATTCAGCAAACGGCTGTTTTGAAACGAGCTTCCTACAAAGACATTTTTGTTTACAAACACAATGCTGATTTCCTGAATGATTTTTCTTCTGAAGGAACCATCGCAACGGGTTCAGTGCGTCGCATTGCGCAATGGCTGAACCGATACCCGAATCACAAGATTGAAAACCTGCGCGGCAACGTGAACACACGCTTGCGCAAAGTGCAAGACAACGATTGGAACGGTGCTGTGTTTGCAGCAGCAGGCCTGGAACGCATTCATCTGCGTCCTGAAAAATCAATAGACCTCGATTGGATGTTGCCTGCGCCGGCGCAAGGCGCAATCATGGTTGTGTGCAGAGACGATGACGATTATGCATTTGAATCTTGTCAATCATTCACTGATGAAGCAACGGCTTTATGTGTGAAGATTGAACGCGATTTTTTAAGTGCGTTGATGGGCGGCTGTTCAACACCGATTAGTGCATTGGCAGACATAAAAGAGAGTGAAGTTTTTCTTCGCGGAAACGTGGTAAGTCCCGATGGAAAGGCCAAGGCGGAAGTGGAGAAAAAGATTGCGCTTGCTGAAGCCTCCAAGTTAGGCATCGTGGCCGCAAAGGAAATTTTATTGCACGGCGGGCAGGCGATTGTTGATCGCATTCGCAGCAAAGGATTAACGGCCGATGGCGAAGCATAAAGTTTTAAGCACGAAGAAACTCGAACCTTCGCTGGTAGAGAAAGCGAAAGAAAGCGGTGTTGAGATTATTGAGCAGGAAGCAATTCGTGTAAAGTCAATTCTTGCAAAAGAAAAGTGGGACGAGATTTTTTCGCTGCTGGAAAAGAAAATAGAATTTGCTGTTTTCACCAGCAGCAATGCGGTAACGGCCGTGAAAAAATACCTGAACGAATACGTCAATCATCTTCCGCAACAATGGAAGATTTTTTGTCTTTCAGGAAAAACCAAAGAATTCTTGGAAGGCGAGGAGGAACTCTTTGGAACGATCAAGGCAACGGCATGGAGCGCAAAGGAATTGGCTGAGCGCATAATCGAAAGCGGCGCAAAAGAACTTATCTTTTTTTGCAGTGATAGAAGAAGAGAGGAATTGCCAACGATTTTACAAAACGCAGGCGTACACGTACAAGAAGTGATGGTTTATGAAGTAGAAGAAACGCCTTCGGTGGCTACCGACGATTTTGAAGCTGTTTTGTTTTTCAGTCCGAGTGCGGTGCAAAGTTTTTTTAGCGCTAACCAACTAAAGAAAGACGTTGTTTGTTTTGCCATCGGTCAGACAACGGCCAACAGCTTAATGCCGTTCACGCATAGCAAACTTTACGTCAGCAAGCAACCTACGCAGGAAGCTTTGCTGAACGAAGTCGTTAATTATTTTAAAATGCGGTGAGCTTAAATTCATCACCATTCACGATACACAACATGAGCCAACTTAAGAACGATTTATTGCTACGAGCCCTTCGCAAAGAAAAAGTCGAACGTCCGCCGGTGTGGATGATGCGCCAGGCCGGACGGTATTTGCCCGATTACATCAAGCTGCGCGACAAGTATGATTTTTTTACCCGTGTGCAAACACCCGAACTGGCAACAGAGATTACGTTGCAACCGGTGAATCAAGTCGGTGTGGATGCAGCAATCATCTTCTCCGATATTTTGGTGATTCCGCAAGCCATGGGACTGGAAGTATTGATGGAAGAAGGCAAAGGGCCATCGCTGCCAAAGACCATCAAAGCACAAAGCGACATTGATGCGCTCAATACAGCCAATGCAGAAGAACATTTGAAGTATGTATTGGACGCGTTGTCGCTTACGAAAAAAGAATTGGCCGGCCGTGTGCCGCTGATTGGTTTTGCCGGTGCGCCATGGACGATTCTTTGTTACATGGTAGAAGGCAAAGGCAGCAAAACCTGGGACAAAGCAAAACAGTTTGCCTACACGCAACCACAACTTGCACACGCCTTGCTGCAAAAAATTACCGACATCACGATTGATTATTTAAAGGCACAAGTGAAAGCTGGCGCTGATACCGTGCAGGTGTTTGACAGTTGGGCGGGATCTTTATCACCGGAAGATTTTAAAACGTATGCGCAACCTTACCTCTTGCAAATTGCCGACGCGGTTAGCAAGGATGCGCCGGTGATTTTGTTTCCGAAAGGAACGTGGTATGCCTTAAAAGACTTAAGCCGAAGCAGTGCTTCGGGGATTGGTATTGATTGGACCATCACACCGCAATTTGCCAGAGAATTAACAAGCAATAACATAACACTCCAGGGTAATTTTGATCCCGCAAAATTGCTGGCGCCCGTTCCGCAAATCAAGCAATGGGTAAAAGAAATGATTGACGGTTTTGGTGCGCAGAATTACATCGCCAATCTCGGTCACGGCATTACGCCAAACGTGCCCGTTGATCATGCCAAAGCGTTTGTGGAGGCGGTGAAAGAGTACCGAATTTAGAATTAAGAATTATGAGTTATGAATGATTTTAGAATTATCTCGCAACATTCATAATTCATAATTCATAACTCATAATTTTTATGCGCGTTCACAAAACAGAAACGAAAGAAACAAGAGAGCAGTGGATACATTTTATCTACAGCCTGCAGGATAAAATCTGCAAGGCGTTGGAAGAAGTGGATGGTAAAGCAAAGTTTCAGGAGGATGCATGGGAGCGTGCCGAAGGCAAAGGCGGCGGCGGATTAACAAGAGTTATTCAGGCTGGAAATGTTTTTGAAAAAGGCGGCGTGAACACATCGGTGGTGTACGGACATGTGACCGATAAAATGCGCAAGCACCTTGGCATTGACAGCAGCAAATGGTTTGCGGCCGGTTTAAGTTTAGTCATTCATCCGGTGAATCCTTTTGTGCCCACAGTGCATTGCAATTACCGCATGTTTGAATTGTACGACGAAAACGACACGCTTGCCGATCGTTGGTTCGGCGGTGGAACAGACCTTACGCCGTATTATTTGTTTGAAGAAGATGCAAAACACTTTCATCGGACATACAAAAATGTTTGCGATGAGTTTGATGCAAGCTTTTATTCACGGTTCAAAGAAGTGTGCGACAACTATTTTGTGAACACGCACAGAGGTGATGAAAGAAGAGGCATCGGCGGAATTTTTTATGACCATCAAAAGCCAGATGACGCCAGGGACGTGAACTTCTGGATGAATTTTGGAAAGGCCTGTGGCAACGCATTTATACCGGCTTATTTGCCCATCGTTGAAAAAAGAAAAGGCATTCAATATAATGAAGCAAACAAGCATTGGCAGGAAATAAGAAGAGGACGATACGTGGAGTTTAATTTGGTGCACGACAGAGGTACATTGTTTGGCCTGAAAACAAACGGCCGCACCGAAAGTATTTTAATGAGCTTGCCGCCAACGGTTCGGTTTGAATACAATTATCAACCTGCGCCCGGCAGCGAAGAAGACAAGTTGTTGCAGGTTTGTTTGCATCCGAGAGACTGGACGGCAGCAGAAATAACGGACGAGGAAAGAGCCGAGTGGGCAAAGCGTTCAAATACCTGTTGATTGAGAAACGACCCGCAATTATTTTTAAAGATCAATCCCAAAAAAATGTTTTTACAAAGACGAAACAGAATACTAAGAACCACACCGGCCATCCGCAGCATGGTAGCCGAAACGATACTTACGCCAAACGATTTTATCGTTCCGCTTTTTATAGACGAAGGCGAGAATATACAAACCGAGATTGCCTCCATGCCGAACTATTACCGAAGAAGTTTGGACGGAACGGTAAAAGAAGTGAAAGAATTGTGGAGCCTGGGCGTTAAAAGCGTTTTGCTTTTTATCAAATGCAAAGACGAATTAAAAGACAACACCGGCAAAGAGGCCTGGAACGCTGATGGTCTCATGCAACGCAGCATCAAGGCAATCAAAGATGCTGTGCCCGAAATGTACGTGATGACCGATGTGGCGCTTGATCCTTATTCATCTTACGGTCATGACGGCATTGTAAAGGACGGCGAAATTGTAAACGATGAAACTGTAGATGCTTTGGTAAAGATGAGCGTTTCTCACGCACAAGCGGGTGCCGACATGGTTGCGCCAAGCGACATGATGGACGGCCGCATCGGTGCGATTCGTCAAGGCCTGGAAGAAGCTAATTTCACGAAAGTTGGCATCATGGCTTATAGCGCTAAATACGCTTCTTGCTTTTACGGACCTTTTCGCGATGCGTTGGATTCTGCGCCTGGGTTCGGCGACAAGAAAACTTACCAGATGGATTATGCCAACCGCACCGAGGCTGTGAAAGAAGCGTTGATGGACGTGGAAGAAGGCGCCGACATTGTGATGGTGAAACCCGGCTTGCCTTACCTCGACATTGTTCGCGAAGTAAAGAACGCAGTTGATGTGCCCGTGAGCGTTTACAACATCAGCGGCGAATACGCCATGATTAAAGCAGCCGCTAAAATGGGTTGGATAAACGAAGACAAAGCCATCATCGAAACACTCACGTCTATCAAAAGAGCCGGAGCGGATCTGATTGCAACGTATTTTGCAAAAGACGCTGTTAAACTGTTGAATTCATAACTCATATAAACTCTTGTTGCAAAGACATTCCATATCTCCGCGATATGGAATGTCTATTTTCAGACTTCAAACAAGCGATAATGAACATATCCAAAAGCGAAGAACTTTTTTCAAGAGCGCAGCAAAGCCTTCCCGGTGGTGTTAATTCACCCGTTCGTGCGTTTAAAAGTGTCGGGGGCAATCCCATCTTTTTGCAAAAAGCAAAAGGCGCTTACCTCTACGACGTGGACGGCAACCAATACATTGATTACATCAACTCCTGGGGCCCAATGATCATGGGCCATGCCTTTGAACCGGTGGTGGAAGCCATTCAAAAAAAGGCGATGGATTCCACTTCGTTTGGTGCGCCAACGGAACTGGAAATTGAAACGGCGGAGCTCATAAAAAGCATGGTGCCCAACGTTGATCTCATTCGTATGGTGAGCAGCGGCACGGAAGCTTGCATGAGTGCGTTGCGATTGGCAAGAGGTTATACAGGAAGGAACAAATTCATCAAATTCGAAGGTTGTTACCACGGTCATGCCGATAGCTTTTTGGTGAAGGCTGGAAGCGGTGTGGCTACGTTCAATATTCAAACCGTGCCCGGTGTTACGGCTGGTGTGTCGGCTGATACGCTAACCGCACCGTACAACGATTTGGAAGCGGTGAAAAAATTAGTGGCGGAGAACAAAGATGAAATTGCGGCTATCATCATTGAACCCGTGGCCGGCAATATGGGATGCATTCTTCCGCAAGAAGGTTTTTTAGAAGGCCTGAGAAAACTTTGCGATTTGGAAGGCATTGTTTTCATTTTTGATGAAGTAATGACCGGCTTTCGTCTGGCGCAAGGTGGTGCGCAAGAACGGCTAAAGATTGATGCCGATTTGGTGACCTATGGAAAAGTGATTGGCGCGGGAATGCCCGTTGGTGCCTTTGGTGGCAAATTCGAAATTATGAAGCACATTGCGCCGCTTGGCAACGTTTACCAGGCTGGAACCTTAAGCGGAAATCCTCTTGCGATGATTGCCGGTTATACTTTGCTTTCGCATCTGAAAAGCAATCCTTTCATTTATGCAGAATTGGAACAGAAAGGTGAATACTTAAAAAATGGATTGCAAAAAGTTTTGGAAGAGAGCGGGCAACCTTTCGTTATCAACCACATGGGCAGCATGATTTCGGTTCATTTCAGCGACAAGCCCGTGGTTGATTTTGCTACGGCAGCGTCGGCCAACAATACTTTCTTCAACAAATATTTTCATGGGATGTTGGACAGGGGAATTTATTTGCCGCCGTCGGCTTATGAAAGCTGGTTTTTGAGCCATGCGTTGAGCAAAGAGGATTTGGATAGAACGATTGAGGCGACAAAAAAAAATGTTACGTCCGGTCAATTTTAGTTTAACAAAGAGCCGGTTCAACTTTAACCGGCTCTTTGTTTCCTGCGAAGATATTTTTTCCAATCCCGCGGACTATCTTACGGCGCAACTATAGAGATTATCTAAACTATTATATGCCGTTATTGATGAACAGAAAGTTGAAAGGTTTCCTTGCGCATAAATATTATTTTGTTAGAGCTCCCCGGCTTACGAGGATATTTGAAAAGTTCAAATCTTATACAATGATTCCTTTAGGAATTTATGTCCGTAATTTGGAGGTTGTGAAAAAGTTCGGTCATTTGGAAGGCTGTGTGGTTGAATGCGGCACTTGGCGGGGAGGGATGATCGGCGGTATGGCAACGTTGCTTGGCCCACACAGAGAGTATTTTCTGTTCGACAGTTTCGAAGGTCTGCCGGATGCAGAGGAGATAGACGGGGATGATGCAAAAGGTTGGCAAGAGCGAACAGATTCTTCTGCCTATTTTGATAATTGCCGGGCAGAAATGAAATACGCACAGGAAGCCATGCAACTGGCACGGGCCAAACGGGTACACATTGTTAAAGGCTGGTTCAACGAAACACTTCCGCAGTTCGATAAATCCAAAAAGATAGCCATACTACGGCTTGATGGCGACTGGTATGCATCAACGATGACTTGCCTGGAAAACTTATACGATTGCGTTGTTGAAGGAGGCGTAATCATCCTTGACGATTATTACATGTGGACGGGTTGTTCCAAAGCGGTGCATGATTTCCTGAGCCGTAATTCTTTGAATTCAAGAGTATGGCAGTGGGACAATAACGTTTGTTATATTATTAAGCGTACAACTTCCTGATTCACTGTCCGGCTGCTTTGCACTTCAGACAAACAAATCACTTGCAATGCCATCGGCTCGCAACATTCCTTCATCGGTTAGTTGCGCATGAGCGTTATTGATCTTTACCAAGCCGTTGCTTACGTATCTTTTTAAATCGTTTTCAATGCGCTTTCTTTCATTTTCACCCCAGGTTGTCTGAATTTTATTCAAATCAATTCCTTCCATCGTTCGCAACGAAATCATGAGGGTCTCATTCAATTGTTGCGTACTTGACAACACTTCGGTTTCACGTTGCGGAATGCCTTCGCTTGTGCCTTTGATGTAAGCACTGTTGTTCGCCACGTTCCATCTTCTTTCCATGCCGTTAAACGAATGTGCCGAAGGCCCGATGCCCAAATACGGCGTGCCTTTCCAGTACGATGAATTGTGCCGGCTGCGAAAACCCGGTTTGGCAAAGTTGGAAACCTCGTAATGTTCGTAGCCGGCGGTACGAAGCCATTGCATCAACAAAAGAAATTGCCTTGCCTGTTTATCGCTGTCAACGTCAACCGTTTTGTGAAGTGATATGTTTTTGTGCAGCGGTGTTTTTTCTTCCACTGTTAAGGCATAGCAGGAGAGGTGCGGAATGTTTAAACCAACGGCTCTTTGTACGTTCTGCATCCACATTCCATCGGTGAGCAAAGGCGAACCGTAAATCAGATCCATTGTAATGTTGTCAAATTCGCTCCTTGCTAATTGCAAATTGCCGATTGCCTGTTGTGCATTGTGCGCCCGGTTCATCCACCGCAATTCTTCTTCAAAAAAGCTTTGCACGCCAATGCTGAGGCGATTGATGCCAAGGGTTTTCCAGGCTTTTAATTTTCCTGTTGAGATATCATCGGGGTTTGCTTCCAATGTAATTTCCGCGTCTGCTGCAACGGGATAGTTTTCTAACAAATCGGCAATCAGCAATCGGCAATCAGCAATCGGCAATAAACTCGGTGTGCCGCCGCCAAAATAAATTGTGTTGACAGATTCACCTTTCAAATATTCTTTTTCAGCGACGATCTCTTTCCGCATCGCGGCAATCAAATCATCTTTGTAGCGCAGCGACGTGGCAAAATGAAAATTGCAATAAGTACAGGCTTGTTTGCAAAACGGTATGTGCAAATAAATTCCGGCCAACTTCGTTATCCTTTTTCGCGTCGTTTATTTTTGGAAAGATGGCTAAGGTAAAGTACCGCAGTATTGTGTTTTTGTTTTTAACAGTCTTGTGCGTAAGGGTTGCGGGGCAAGGCTATGCCGTTACTTATATCGCCGATGATTCGGCGCAGCTTGCAAGACAAAATCTTGCAAGGCAGTTTGCCAACCGCTTTGACGCCAACACTTATGTGGCCGGCCTTCTCCCGCTGCTTCGGGCCCGGGGCTTTGTTACCGCATCGCTCGACAGTGTGCGGCTTGATTCTTCCGCCGCAACGGTAGTTCTTTTCTTTGGCGAGCAATACAAATGGGGACTAATTCGCACAGCGAAAGCCGATGCGCCGCTGCTGGAGGCAGTGCGCTTCCCAACGATGAAAGGCCTGATGGATTTTAGCGTGTTGGGCGGCTGGCAAAAACGCATTTTGGATTACCTGGAAGAAACCGGCCGCCCGTTTGGTAAAACTTATTTGGACAGCCTTGAAATGGCCAACGGCGAAGTATCGGCCCTGCTGCGCATTGACGAAGGGCCGCTTTATAAAATTGACAGCCTGCAGGTTTTTGGCGACGCAAAAGTGAACGCAGATTTTTTGTACAAGTATCTTGACCTGCCGCCCGGCACACTTTACGACAGGCGAAAGCTGCTGGCCGTAAACAAAAAACTTTCGGAGCTTTCGTATGTGGAAGAAGAAAACCCCGCGCAGCTTTCAATGTTGCCAACAGGCGCGGTGCTCAACCTTTACTTAAAAGCAAAACGCAGCAGTCAGGTTAATGCGCTGGTAGGTTTTTTACCCAACAGTGAACAGGCAACCGGCCAGCGGAAATTTCAATTAACCGTTGATGCCAACGTATTGTTGAAAAACGCCTTGGGCAATGGTGAAACCATCGGTCTTTTGTGGCAGCAATTGCAGAAAGGTTCGCCGCGGCTTAACCTTTTGTACGAGCAGCCTTACATTTTTAAATCACCCTTCGGCGCCACGTTTTCGCTGGACATGTACAAACGCGATTCTTTCTTTCTGAACCTGAACATGAACCTCGGCGTTAACTACCGGCTAGGCGAGAAGCAAACGGCTTCGGTTTTTTTGCAACGGCGGCAATCCATCGTGAATGGCATCGATGCAGCAGCCATCGTTCAAACCAAACAATTGCCACTTGAAGCCGACGTCAGTTCGTTTAACCTGGGCATTGGTTACGATTTCAACAACACCGATTACCGTTACAACCCGCGAAAGGGCAGCCAGCTTTTGGTGAACGCTTCGGCCGGCACGAAAAATATTAAAAAGAACAACCTCATTCTTGAATTGCAAGACCCGTCCGATCCTTCGTTCAAATTTGAAAGCCTGTACGACACGGTTAAGCTGAAGGCTTATCAATTTCGAATAACAGCGGCCGGGGCACAATACGTTCAACTGGGCAAACAAACCACCTTGAAACTGGGCGGGAACTTCGGCGTTTACCAAAGCGCCAACGTGTTTCGAAACGAATTGTTCATGATTGGCGGAAACCGCCTGCTGCGCGGTTTTGATGAAGAAAGCCAGTTTGTGTCGCAATACGGCGTGGGTACGGTGGAGTTCCGGCTGCTGACGGGTTTAAACTCCAATTTTTTTGCCTTTGCCGATGGCGGGTGGGGGAAGTATCCGCTGGAAAAAATTCGGTCGCATACATACATTAGCACCGGCGTGGGGCTTTCTTTTCAGCCAAAGGCAGGCTTGATCAACGTTACCTGGGCTGTGGGCAAGCGTGACGACAGCAATCTTAATCTTCGGCAGTCAAAAATTCACATTGGTTTTGTGTCTTTCTTTTGATGCTGTTTTTGAGCGACTATTTTTGCGGCCTGTGAGATTTTTTTTGCTGATAATTTTCTTTCTCTTGACGGCGGTGGCAAACTCGCAGCCGCCAAACGATTCCCTGCCGATGAAAGATTCGCTGCTCCACAATAGTTTTTTGCGGACAAGCGATTCTCTTCGACTCGATTCGGTTCGGCTGGCCTCGTTGCAGGCTGATTCTCTTTCTAAAGTTCTGCCGCCTGTCCGCGATACAATAAGGCCTGCCCTGCAACACGCTTTGAACTCCGATTCTTTCCTTCTGCGCAAGCGGCTTTTCTTCACCTTTACCGACCCGGTACGCTATACGGTATCGGAAAGGAAGTGGGAAGGGAAGGACACCGTCTTTTATGCCGTGGTGGCCTTGCTGCTTCTGTTTGCGTTGATAAAGAACGCCTTTCCCCGTTACCTTCCGGATTTGTACAGTGCTTATTTCAGAACTACCGTGCGACAAAAGCAAATCAAAGAGCAACTGGTACAAAATCCTCTGCCTTCTCTGTTCTTCAACTTGTTTTTTGTGCTCAGCGCCGCGGTTTTTGTTAGCCAGCTGATTCAGCAGTTTGGTTACAACGACCGATTGCCTTTTTTTGAATTGGTGCTGTACAGCGCCGGTGGTATTGCCGCTGTTTATGCCGCCAAATTTTTATTGCTGAAATTTTTTGGATGGGTGTTTCAACTCTCCGAGGCTACTGATGCTTATCTCTTCGTGGTCTTTTCCACAAATAAAATTCTGGGCATTTTCCTGCTGCCGTTTACCGTATTGCTTGCGTTTACTTACGGTGGAGCGAACGCTTCGATTGTTACACTGAGCGTTGTACTTGTTTTAGCTTTGTTTATCTATCGGTATTTTCTTGCCTTTATTTCAATAAATCACTTGGTGCGGATAAACCTTTTCCACTTCCTGCTTTACCTGGCGGCTTTTGAAGTTCTCCCGCTGTTGCTGATTAACAAACTGTTGTTCACCATTCTACGAGAAATAGCTTAACTTTGCAAAACGTCAGCCGAACCGCACTATGGTAAAACACACAGGGGTTAAGACCACAACAAAGGCCACACAAAAGAAGAAAGTACTCATTACGCAGCCCAGACCTGAAAGCGACAAGTCGCCCTATTTTGAGTTGGAGCGCAAGTACGATGTGGAGCTTGACTTTCACCCTTTTATCCGGCTCGAACCTATTCCTGCAAAAGATTTTCGCCGGCAAAAGATTGACATCGCCACTCACTCAGGGGTTATCTTAACCAGCCGCAATGCCATTGACCATTTCTTTCGCGTGTGCGAAGAAATGAAAGTAGCCGTGTCGCAGGACACAAAGTATTTCTGCATTACCGAAGCGGTGGCGCTTTACCTTCAAAAATTCATTCTCTACCGCAAACGCAAGGTTTTTTACGGGGCCGACGGCAGCAACAAAAGCTTGTTCGACGTTATTAATAAACACAAAAGCAACGAAAAGTTTCTTTATGTGTGCTCTGAAAACCAGCAGGACAGTGAAATCACTGGTTGGCTTAAAGCAAACAGTTGCGATTTTTCGCTTGCCTTTATGTACCGTACAGCCAGCAACGACGTAAAAGAAATTCTGATCAAAAACGATTACGATGTCATTTGCTTTTTTACGCCCAGCGGTGTACGAAGCCTTTTTGATAACCTTCCGCAGTTTAAGCAAAACGGAACCGTGATTGGCGCTTTTGGCGGTAACACGTCAAAGGCAGTGGAAGAAGCGGGACTTCAACTCGAAATTAAAGCGCCGCAGCCGCAAGCTCCATCAATGGTAGCTGCGCTGGAAAAGTATCTTTCGGCACAAGCAACAAAAAAGTAAACGCTGTTAGCACTGTAAATAATTGTCCCGCTCTGGCGGGACTTTTTATTGGCATACGTCTATTCCAAGCGAGATTTGATGAAAGAATCACGATAGCTTTCATTGACATATCAGTACGTTTACAATTAGCACATTGATTTATGGCTAACCGTTTAGCAAAAGAAAACAGCCCTTATCTGTTACAGCATGCGCACAACCCGGTTGACTGGTATCCTTGGGGTGAGGAAGCCTTTGACAGGGCCAAAGCGGAAAACAAACCGGTGTTGGTAAGTATTGGTTATGCGGCCTGTCATTGGTGCCACGTAATGGAAAGAGAAAGCTTTGAAAAAGAAGAGGTGGCTGCTGTCATGAACGAAAACTTCGTGAATATTAAGGTGGATAGGGAGGAGCGTCCCGACGTTGATCACCTCTACATGGATGCCGTGCAAGCCATTGCCGGCAACGGCGGCTGGCCTCTAAACGTGTTTCTGACACCGGAGGGAAAGCCGTTTTACGGCGGCACTTATTTTCCGCCCAAGCGGGCATACAACCGGGCTTCCTGGACCGAGGTTTTGCTTGCGGTTTCGCAGTCGTTCAGGGAACGGCGCGACGAAATTAACCAGCAGGCAGAGAATCTCACAAATCACTTGGCATCTTCCAATTCTTTTGGGTTGTCGGTGTCCGAAACAACATTTAATGCGAAGCAAATTGACGAAGCCTTCGCCAACATCATGAAAAATGCCGACAAGGAGTGGGGCGGTTTTGGCCGGGCGCCCAAGTTTCCCCAAACATTCATCATCAATTTCTTATTGGCTTATGGACATCTCTCGCAAAATCATGACGCGTTAAACCAAGCACTTTTGAGCCTCGACAAAATGATGCAGGGTGGGATTTATGATCACGTTGGCGGCGGCTTCGCCCGCTATTCTACTGACACAGAATGGCTGGTACCGCACTTTGAAAAAATGCTTTACGACAACGCCCTGCTGGTATCTTCTTATGCTGATGCTTATGCGCTGACTAAAAACGAGGCTTACCGGCAGGTTATTGACGAAACGCTAGCCTTTGTTGAAAGAGAATTGATGCACAAAGAGGGCGGTTTTTATAGCGCCTTGGACGCCGACAGCGAAGGCGAAGAGGGGAAATTTTATGTTTGGGATGACGAAGAGGTGAAAACCGTTTTGGGAAATGAAGCAGGAATTTTTTGTGATTATTTCGACATCAAGCCCGGTGGGAACTGGGAAGGGAAGAGTGTTCCTTGGGTCAAAGTTCCAATGGTGGAATTTGCGAAGAATTACGGATTGAAGGTGGAACTGCTTGTGCAACTCATCTCCGATGGAAAACAAAAACTGCTGCAGGAACGGAGCAAACGCATACGGCCTCTTTTAGACGACAAAATCCTTTTGAACTGGAATGCCCTGATGAACCTTGCTTACAGCAAAGCCTTTGCGGTCACCGGAAATGAACACTACTTGACTGTAGCAGAACAAAACATGCGCTTCCTGCTTTCCGCCTTTGGCGATTTCAACGACCTGCATCACAGTTGGAAAGATGGTCAGGCCAAGCACCCACCTTTTTTGGATGACTATTCTTTTTTAATTGCCGCACTAATTGAACTGGCGCAGGTATCGGCCAATTTTTCTTACCTGGATAAAGCCGCGCAATTAACCGAAGTTGTTTTAAAAAAATACGCTGGTGCAGACAGTCCTCTTTTCTTTTACACGGCCGAAGACCAGCGAGACATTCTTCTTCGGAAAAAGGAGGTATACGACGGTGCCACACCTTCAGGCAATTCGGTAATGGCGTACAACCTTTACCGGCTCTCAATTCTTTTGGACAAGCCGGATTGGCGGCAACTTGCCGAAAAAGCGGTCATGGCAATGACAGACGTAACAACCAAATATCCCACATCGTTTGGCATGTGGCTTGCCCTGCTCTATGAATCAATTAAGGGCACTTCAGAGATTGCTGTGGTCGGCGTAAATTTTGCCAGCCTGTCGTTGCAAATTCAAAAAACTTTCATTCCACATAAACTTCTCATGGCAGCTCCAAACGCTGACCCTTATTACCCCCTTTTAACGGGCCGGGAAGTGGGCGGGAAAACCCTCATTTTTTTATGTAAGAATTACGCATGTCTGCAACCAACAATTACCCTCAATGAAGCACTGGCGCTCCTTTCGACCAAATAATTTAGCGTTTGTACAATAATCATTATGAACGTCCGTTTGTGTTTTTATGTCAGCCCTATTTGACTATTGGAAATGAGAAAAAAACTATTTAACCTTGCCTCGTCCTTTAGTGCAAACAATTATATTTGCCCAATACCTAAGTATATGACGTTGAAAAACCACTACTACGTGCTTATTGCTCTTTCGGCCCTATCGCTGGCGAGCTGCGGCATCGGTAAAAAAGACAAAGGCAGCATGTTGCCAAACGACGGCCAAGTACACGGCATCGCACCCGGCAACCGTTACGTTCTCCCCAAACCTCCGGGCATGGTTTACATTCCACAAGGCACCTTTCACATGGGACCAAGTGATGAAGATCCCGCCTATGCCTTTAGTGCCCGTAACCGTTCTGTTTCCATCAGTGGATTTTGGATGGATGCTACCGAAGTTACCAACAACCAATACCGCCAATTCATTTACTGGGTTCGCGACTCCGTAGCCGCAAAGAAGCTCGGAGCACCTTATGTAAAGGATAATCCGGATGGCAGCCAAACGGTTGATTTCGCCAAAATGCGCACCGTAAAATGGAACGATCCAAAAATAGTGGAACAGTTGAATGACCTGATCATTCCTGAGCCTGATCGCATTCGTGGTAAAAAAGAGCTGGATCCCTCCAAAATCGTTTATCAGGTTGAGCGCTTTGATTTGAAGGCCGCGGCCGATCGCGGAAACGCCGGCAAGCCCCGTTCGCAATTCCTTGAGCGTTATCCCGTGTCTGTTTATCCGGATACCTTGGTTTGGATGCGCGACTTTTCCTATTCTTACAATGAGCCTATGACTAAGCGCTATTTTTCTCACCCTGCTTTTGGAAACTATCCGGTAGTAGGCGTGAACTGGAAGATGGCCGAGGCTTTTTGTAACTGGCGCACACTTTACCTGAACAACTTCCTTGAATCAAAAGGCCGCGTACAGGAATCCGATTTCCGTCTGCCAACCGAAGCACAATGGGAGTACGCAGCTCGTGGTGGTCGTTCGCAATCCATGTTTCCCTGGGGAAACTATTACCTGAGAAACAAAAAAGGCTGTCTGCTTGCGAACTTTAAGCCCGGCCGTGGTAACTATCCCGAAGACGGTGGATTCTATACCGTTCGTGCAGATGCATACTGGCCCAACGATTTTGGCCTTTACTGCATGGCGGGCAACGTAGCCGAGTGGACTTCTTCAATTTATTATGAAGGTTCGTATACGTTCCAACACGACATGAACCCCGATGTTCGCTTTAACGCAAAAGAATCTGATCCTCCCAAGATGAAGCGCAAGGTAATTCGCGGCGGAAGCTGGAAAGATGTGGGTTATTACCTGCAAACCGGCACCCGTACATACGAATACCAGGATTCTACAAAGTCTTACATTGGTTTCCGTACGGTGATTGATTTGCCTGCACAAACCGGCCGTCATAAATAATTTGGCCACAAATAATTTTTTCCAATTTTGAACGTTTTAGTGGGACTGAGGTTGGCGACAACCTCTTTACCCCTGTATTTGTCAAACCTCAAACTAAAATAACAACCATTTAAAATTCAATTCTATGGCAGTCGCAATTCCACCAAAAATCAGTAAATACGTTGACGTCGCAGTTTCCTTTGGCGCTTCGCTTGTAATCTGGGGCGCTTTACGCAAAATCACCCACGCACCCGATGCCGAAACATGGCTTTGGATCGGCTTGAGCACAGAGGCACTCATCTTCGCTCTTTACGGTGTTCTTTACCTGATTTTTCCCGCAGAAAAAGGCGCAGGCCATCCCGAAGAAGTGGCGGTGGATGCTGTTACACCACAAGGCCGCGTTTTGGGACAGATGGACAAGGCTTTATTGGAAGCGGACATTACGCCTGCAAACCTGAGCCGCCTGAGCGATGGTTTCAAAAAACTGAACACAACCATCTCCAACATGAACGACATTACCGATGTAGTAGCTGCTACCGGTGATTATACAGCAAAAACAAAAGAAGTAACATCGGCTTTAACACAGGTAAAAGACGCTTATGTGAATGCTGCCAATTCTGTTGGCGCTTTCAACGCTGCTTCTGACGGTGCCCGTGTTTTCCACGATCAGATTCAGGTTTTGACAAAGAATCTTTCTTCCCTGAACACGATTTACGAATTGGAATTGCAGGAGAGCAACAACCACCTAAAAACCCTCAACGGTTTCTACGGTAAACTGGCCGAAACAACCGAAGTGATGGTAAACAGCGCCGAGGATGCCAAAAAAGTACAGACGCAAATCGGTGGTTTGGCTACCAACCTGACGAAACTGAATGGCATATACGGCAACATGCTGAGCGCAATGCAGGGGCGTTAATCACGTAAAGACCTAAACCAAAAATTTATACTTCAACGCAACAAATCCGAATAGACTATGGCACTTCCTAAAGAGCCGCGGCAGAAGATGATCAACCTGATGTACCTGGTGCTGACAGCCCTGTTGGCACTGAACGTTTCGGCTGAGATTCTGAATGCATTCAAAACCGTGGACAGCAGCCTCGATAAAACCAACCACACAATTGCAACGTCAACCGACGATGTAATGAAATCTTTCCAAGACCTGCTTGCTGACGAAAAAACGAAAGTAAAAGCAGCTGAATGGTATCCGAAAGCGCAACATGCGCAAGACCTTTCTTCTGGAATGTATAATTACATTGAAAGCCTTCGTCAACGTTTACTGGAAAGAGCAGATTTTAACCCGGCTAAAAAGAAGGATTCGACGTACAAAGAGGACAATCAGGACATTGCTACCAAGATGATGATTGACCAAAAGACTGGCGATACGTTAAAACAAAAGCTTGACGATTACCGCAAGGCAATGCTGGCGATTGACCCGAAAGTTGCAGAAGAATTCAGCAAATCTTTACAGGTTAATACAGACATGCCGGTTACGCAAAACAAAAGCAATAAAACCTGGGCCGATGCTTACTTCCACATGGTTCCAACTGTGGCTGCTTTGACCATGCTGCGCAAGTTTCAGAATGATGTAAAAACATCGGAGAACAAAGTCGTTACTTTCTTGCACCAACAGGTAGGAAAGGTTGTGGTTCGCTACGATAACTTCGAGGCCATCGTTGGACAGAACTCGAAATACCTAATGCCGGGTCAACAGTTAGAGATTACTGCCGGTTTAGGTGCTTTCAGCAAGTCTAAACTTCCAACCATTTCAATTGGCGGCGCTTCTGTTCCGTTAAATGACAAAGGCATGGCCATCAAGCAACTGGATGGCGGCGGCATCGGTAACCACAGCATTCCGGTAACCGTTGCGTTCACTGACCAGGATGGCAATCCGCAAACCAGAACGTTCAATGTAGAATATACCGTTGGTCAGGCCAATGCGTCTATCGCTCTTGATAAAATGAACGTGCTTTACATCGGTGTTGACAACCCGGTTACCATCGCGGCTTCGGGTGGCGGCGATGACAAAGTACAAGTGTCTATCAACGGTGGCGGTGGCTCTTATACCAAAGTAGGTGCCGGTAAATACATCTTCCGCGTTAGCAGCGTAACGGACGATTGCAAAATCTCTGTATCGGTAGATGGCAAAGTAGCGGGTGTTTCTCAATTCCGTGTACGTACAGTACCCGTTCCTCAAGCTTATATAGGAGGCCAACCAAGTGGCGCAACTATGTCAGCGGCCGCCTTGGCAAATCAAGCGGGTATTTTTGCCGGTATTAAAGATTTCCCGTTTGAGTTGCACTATAACGTTAGCGAATATACTGTGGTTGGTCTGAACGAAGATGGTGACATTATCAAAGCAAATGTCACCGGCGCTGAATTTACGCCTCAGGCACGAAAACTGATCGGGATGGCAAAGCCAGGTGATAATATAAACATCACAAATCTTTATTGCACAGGCCCCGATGGCAGACGCATGAAACTGCCGGCATTATTTTACAATATCAACTAGGAACTATGAAATCAAGGGTGATAAAATTTTGTTTGTTTGCTTTCAGTTTTGGACTGTTAGTACATGATGCTAAGGCGCAAAGAAGACCACGCAACAGTACCAGCCGGGATAACGGAAACAACGCATCAACTGGTGCACCCACGCAACAAAACAACAATACGTCAGCTCCAACAAACTTTAGCGCTTACGGAAAGCTTCCCGTTGAAGTGGACAGCTCCGGTGCGGGTTCAACAACCGGTAGCGGTAAATCCATGCGTCCTGACAATGCGTTTGGCTTCAAAGATTCTATCCTGAACGAAAGAACGCCATTGCCCTATGAGTTTTTGCGACTTGACGATGCCTTGTATGCCGAAACGGTTTGGCGTGAATTGGATTTGCGCGAAAAGATGAACCAAACGTTTAACTTCAAAGGCCAGGAAGATAACGGTGACCAAAACTTCATCAGCATTCTTTTAAAAGCGGTGCAGGACGGAAAAGTAACGGCTTTTGATGACGAACGCTTTACAACCCCGTTGGCTTTGCCTGAAGTGGCGAAAAGAGCATCGGGTGGAACAAACGACACCATACCGGTTTACGACCTTCAGGACGCATCGAAGATCAAAAGCCTGCGTGTGGTGAAGAAGAATTTCAACCCCGACGACATCAAAAAATTCCGCATCAAGGAACAATGGATTTTTGACCGCGAAATCAGCCGCATGGTTTGCCGAATCATTGGCATCGCTCCGCTGAAAACCGAATACGTTGAAGGTACTCGCAAAGAATTGGGATCGTCGGTTATGTTCTGGGTTTATTACCCAGATTTGCGTCCAACGCTGGCGCGCTACGAAGTGTACAATGCTAAGAATATGGGTGCGCAGAGAATGACTTGGGAAGAATTGTTTGAGAGCCGCATGTTCTCTTCGTACGTCACCAAATCAACGCTGGACAACCCAGGCAACAAAACCATCCGTCAAATGATCAAGGATCCGATCCTTGCTTTACTGGAAGGCGACAACATTAAAGACCGAATCTTTAATTACGAGCAGGACCTTTGGTCGTATTGATCTTTCTTAAATTTATACGAATCCCATCCGCTTTCGGATGGGATTTTTGTTTATAGAGAACTCCAGCAGAATAACCGGTGCTGGTATATTTTCTCATGCGTAATGCAACGGAGTTGAAAAAAATTGTGGAAACTACGCATAGGAAATGTGAAAGGAGGTTGTATTTTTACCTCGGTTTTTCATAGGATATTGGATTTTAAAACGGGGCAGGATTTCCATCCAGCCCTTTTTCTTTTTCACCAGTACCGATACACAACAAGAACAAATTACCAGGGAGCGAAAGCTCGTCGTTCAAAACAATCATTTGCTATTTGCCGTTCTTGCCGGTCGCTCGTTATTCATTCTCTTTCTGCTGTTCAAAATAGTTTTTTAAAATCTTTGCCTTGGAAACACCAACCACTCTTGCGAGTTCTGACTCGGGTTGCTTCTTAATGTTGTTGATGGAACGGAAGGTTTTGAGCAGAATATTTGCCGTGTTGTTACCGATTCCTTTGATGTCTTCCAGGCTGTTTTTAAAAGTTCCCTTACTGCGTTTTTCGCGGTGAAAGTTCAAGCCGTAACGATGCACCTCATCACGTATGCGACGAATGAGTTTGTGGCTTTCGCTATCGTAAGGAAGTTTTAATGATTCTTGGTCGCCAACAAAAAACAATTCCTCTTCATTCTTGGCCAATCCTACCAGCGTCATTTGCCCTTGCAGTCTTAATTCTTCAAGAGCTTCGTTAGCGGCGCTTAATTGGCCTTTGCCGCCGTCAATAATCACCAATTGAGGGAAGGCTTGTAATTCTTCTTTCAGGCGTTTATAGCGGCGGTAAACCGCTTCTTTCATGGTGGCGAAGTCGTTGATGCCTTCGACTGTTTTTACGTTGAAAACACGGTAGTCTTTTTTGCTCGGTTCACCGTCTTTAAAACAAACCATGGCCGAAACCGGATAACTGCCGTGAAAATTTGAGTTGTCGAAACATTCAATGTGTTGCGGTACAGCAGGCAACTGAAGGTCTTCTTTAATTTGCAACAGCACCTCCGATTTATCCCGGTTGTGCAGCAGTTGCAGCCTCTCCTTGCTCTTGATGCCGTCGATAAAATACTGCACGTTCTTCTGCGAAAGCTCCAAAAGCTTTTTCTTGTCACCGCCTTTGGGCACGGTTAATACAGTCTCCGGCTCGTTGTATTCAATTTCCAAAGGCACCACAATTTCCTTGGCCTCGCTGTTAAACAAGGTTCTCAACTGCGCAATGGTACCGGCCAGAATTTCTTCCGGCGTTTCATCCAGATGCGTTTCTACCTTAATAGTTTTGGTTTGAATGATGGCGCCGTTGTTTACCATCAGGTAATTGACGTAAGCAATACCGTCAATTTGTTCAATGGTGAAAGCATCCACGTCTTTTAAGGTTGAATTGATGACGATAGAACGCGACTGATACGTTTCGAGATAAGTTATTTTCTTGCGAACGGTTTCGGCTTTTTCAAACTCCAGTGCTTCGGCGTAGCCCTTCATTTCTCTTTTAAAATGCTGAATAACCGCCGAAAGATTGCCTTTTAAAATGTTCTTGATCTGGTGAACGTTTTCGTCGTAATCTTCTTTGCTCTGATGCGCCTCGCAGGGGCCTTTGCAATTGCCCAGGTGAAATTCCAAACAAACCTTGAACTTGCCCTTTTCAATGTTTCGCTGGGTTAGGTTTAGCGGGCAGGTGCGCAAGGGAATGGTTTGCTTGATGAAGTTTAAAAGTTCCCGCACTTTTCCGACAGATGTATAAGGTCCGAAATACTGCGAGCCGTCTTCAATCTTTTGCCGCGTTAAAAAAATGCGTGGGAAGGGTTCGTTTTTAATAACGATGTAGGGATAGGTTTTGTCGTCTTTTAAATTGATGTTGAAGAGCGGCTGAAACTGTTTGATGAGCGAGTTCTCCAACAAAAAGGCATCCTGTTCCGTGTGCACGATGGTAAACTCAATGCGGCGGATGCGCTTCACCAGTTCGTGCGTCTTGTAGCTTGCCAGTGTTTTTGTAAAATACGAGCTTACCCGCTTGCGAATGTGCTTTGCCTTGCCCACGTACAAAAGCGTTCCGGCGTCGTCGAAGTATTTGTAAATTCCGGGTTCCTGCGGCAGGGTTCCGGCTATCTCCTGAAATTCTTTCTGCGTCATACAATGTTCCTTATTTACTTTGCCCTGCGGGGCTGTTCCAAACGATCCGTACTTTTTTTATTTGCTCACCTTTGCCCGGTGTTTCTACAGCGGTAGTGGTGTAAAATCCGGTGCCGGCTTCCCACATCAGGATCTTTGTTACCGGAACATTGCTGCTGTCTTGTTCCAGCTTTGCGTAAATGGATTTGATATCGTTCTTGCCGGCTGCGTTCGGCTGCGGGTCAACGGTGATGTTTTCTTCCCGCAACGTGTGTGCCTCTTTCGTAGTAAAATGAAAAACAAAAGCTTCCTGCATGTCGTCGTAAAGCTGCGAAACCTCGTAATCGTCTTTCAGTTCCGGCAGGGAAATGTCAGGCAGGTCAACGAAGTCTTTTGCGTATTGCCGAACCTCGGTGTTTTTGATGGCAACGGTGTCGGCACGGCCGTTTTCTGTTTCAATTTTTGTGAACGAAAGCTGCGCGGTGTCGAGGCGCTTCAATTCCCCGCGAATGTAGGTTGCAGCAGGAAAAAAATTGGTGGCGGGTACGTCGGCTTTTTTCTTTCGGCTTTTGCAGGCAATCAATCCAAACCAAATGATTGAAACAAGGATAATGCGATTCATCCGATAAAATTAGGCAATGACCACAAACAGGAGGCTTGCAATTGTAACGAAAGAAGTGAAAACTTGGGGTGAAGCTGTTTTAAAGCAAAATGCCGTCGCGGCGTTGTGCGACGGCATTTAGAGACGTTTTCTGTTTAATTATTTGTTTAACGTCACACCGACTTTCAAGCCAAAATCAAAAAGGTTTTCCTTAACCGGGTATTTGCTGATAAAACTCGACAGCAACTGGTAACGCACTTGCGGTCCGATTTGCCATTTCGTTTTCGCACCCTGAAGCGTAACGAAAGTTTCAAAAGCCGTGTTTACGTTCCAGCGTCGAATGAGCCAGGGAACTTCAATGTAATTTTTATAGTCAGTTGTAATCAGGTAAGCCCGGTCGCCCAAAATATAGGTGGGCTGTACGGTGGTGGCAAGGCCAAAACGCATTTTGTCTGTGCCTTTGAAAAGATACTCCACACCGACAGGAGCCGATAGCTGGAACGAAAGGTTTTGCAGCCAGTCGGATTTGTAGCCGGAAAGGTTGCTGTAGGTAGAATAGGTATGCAACGAATCAATTCCCGAACCGTTATTAAGCGCAATGGTCGCAATAGAACCCGAAGAACTGAAAGCTTTTACATCGTAGCGGTTTACGTTAAACTGCAGGCCCGAACGAATTCTTACGCTGTTGGAAAGCAGATATTTTGCAACAAAGCCGGCCTCAAAGCCAATAGCCGGTTTGTGCGTAACGTAGCTGTTTACGCTGCTGCCGAGGGCAGGATAACCCGCCGGTATAGCCGATGGGGTGAGGCCACGCAAATAGGATTTATTTTCAGCCAGTTTGCGGTAGCTGATAGTGGGAGTGAAATACAATTGCGTTTCAAAATGTTTTGACTTTGGCTTGTATGAATTGATTACACTTTCAATCGTGAAGGGAAAGGTCTCGTCGGATTTTTTAAGTCCCTGCATTGCTTCTACAGGGGCAGTAACTTCGGACTCATCGGTATAAGCATCAACCGTAATAGGGGTAAAAACGCTTTCCGGTTCGGTTTCCGTCCCGGTCATTTCTTGTTTTTTAATATTTGGTAGCTGCTTGTCGAAATTCAATGCGATAACTTTCCCGCTATTTTCCAAAGCATTGAAACCAGGCGCAGTTTGTTGATCAATTCTCGGCTGCATGGAAATAACCTTTGCTCCGGTTGTACCGGTTGTTTCTGTATTCTCTTCCTTATTTATCCCTGTTTGCAAACCTGGTTTTATAGCCGGATGGCTTGGTTGTTGGGTAGAAATTTTGTCGTGCGCAAAACTATTGATGATGTAGTAGCCGCTTGCCGATGAAATAAGTAGTAAAGCAGAAAGTCCAAAAGCAAAGCGGCGCCGGCGTTTGTTTAATTCTTTGGAGAGGTTTTGCCAAACCTTGTCCGGTGCTTTCATTCGCAAGCCATCGGCACTTCGTTTTAAGAAGTCCTCGAAGTTTTCATGTGTAAAATCTCTCTTCATAATCAGTCGCAGTTTCAGGGTCGTTAGCGCCCTGCGGCAGCGTAAAGCTGCTCCTTTGGTTTATAGATGATGTTTTTCTTTACCAAAATATCTTCGAGCATTGCTTTTGCTCTTGTGTATTGGCTTCGGCTTGTGCTTTCTTCCACATCAAGGATGGCCGCAATTTCTTTGTGTGAGAAACCTTCAATGGCGTAAAGGTTCAGCACCGTGCGGTAACCCATGGGCAACATGCGAATGCACTCCACCACTTCTTTGGCCTGAATGAGCGAGGGAACCGATTCTTCCCGTACCTGCAAAGCGGTTGCGTGAATGAGGTCCACGCTTTCGTTAAAGCGCTTGTTCTTTTTTAAAATGTTGATGCAGGTATGAATCATGATGCGCCGTATCCAACCTTCCAGTGCGCCGCGGCCTTCGAATTTGTGGATCTGCGAAAACACCTTGATAAATCCTTCTTGCAGCATGTCCTCTGCATCTTCGCGGTTGTGCGCATAACGGTAACACACGGCAAACATTTTATGACTGAAGCGGTCATAGAGTTCTTTTTGTGCGGCAGCGTTGTTGCGGATACAACCTTGCAAAAGGGCTTCCTCTGTCATAGGCTTACTTTGGTTGCCTGAAAGTTAGACAAATTTTTGGGTCGAATGCTGCACTGTCGGCGAAAAATAAAAGCCATTCACCGTTTATCGTGAATGGCTTACCAATTATGTGCTTGGGCAAATGGTTAAATCAAGACGGTGCCCGTCATTTCTTTGGGAATGGGCAGGTTCATAACGGTTAAAATTGTCGGTGCAAGGTCGCCGAGTTTTCCGGATTTGATTTGCCCTTTCCATTCCTTGTCGATAATAAAAAACGGAACCGGGTTTAAAGTGTGCGCTGTGTTGGGCGTACCGTCGGCGTTGATCATATAATCCGCGTTTCCGTGATCGGCAGTGAGAAAAATTGTATAACCGTTTTCCAGCGCAGCGGTTACTACCCGTGCTACGCAACTGTCCACGGTTTCTACGGCTTTTATCACAGCGTTCCAAACGCCGGTGTGACCCACCATGTCGGCATTGGCGTAATTGAGGCAAATGAAATCGGCCTCCCCCTTGGCTATTTCGGAAACAATGGCTGCCGTTACTTCCGGTGCGCTCATCTCGGGTTGCAAGTCATACGTAGCTACTTTAGGTGAAGACACCATGATGCGTTGTTCTCCATCAAAGGGTGTCTCTCTTCCGCCGCTGAAAAAGAAGGTTACGTGCGGATATTTTTCCGTTTCCGCAATGCGGATTTGTTTCAAGCCATTCTTCTCAATTATTTCACCTAACGTGTTGTTCAGGTTATCGGTTTCAAAAATGACGTGCACGTTTTTGAACGTGGCGTCGTACTCGGTCATGGTGGTGTAATGCAGATGCAGTGGCTTCATCTCCTGTTGCGGAAATTCCATCTGCGTGAGCGCCTTGGTTATCTCGCGGCAGCGGTCGGTGCGGAAGTTGAAACAGATCGCTGCATCGCCGTCTTGTATCGTTGCTATCGGGCTGCCGTCCTCATTTGTAATTACCGTTGGTTTAATGAATTCGTCGGTTATATTTTCCTGATAAGATTGTGCGACGGCTTCCGTGGCACTGCGGTTTTTTTGCCCTTCCCCTCTTACCATTGCATCGTAAGCCAGCTTAACACGTTCCCAACGGTTGTCGCGGTCCATGGCGTAATAGCGACCGCTTACGGTAGCAATCTTACCGGTTGATTGGCGAGTGTGTTCTTCCAATTCTGTTATAAATCCCAGTCCACTTTTGGGATCGGTATCGCGGCCATCGGTGAAGGCATGAATGAAAACGTTTGTCAACCCTTGTTCTTTACAAACGTCCAACAAAGCCTTTAAATGATTGATGTGCGAGTGCACGCCGCCGTTACTTACCAAGCCCAAAAGATGCAGTGGTTTGTTGGCCTCTTTTGCATAGCTGATGCTTTGTAGCAGTACAGGATTCTTTTGCAATTCACCTTCGCGAACGGCAACGTTAATGCGCTGCAGTTCCTGGTAAACGATGCGACCCGCGCCAAGATTTAGGTGCCCAACCTCAGAATTTCCCATCTGCCCTTCCGGCAGACCCACGGCCTCGCCGCAGGTGATCAGGGTTGTGTTGGAATATTTGGCGTACAAAGAGGAAACAAAAGGTACGTTCGCATTTTGGATGGCGTCTGACGAAGGCACTTGTCCCAATCCCCAGCCGTCCATAATGAGCAGGATAACTTTTCGGTTCGGCGTCATAAACTTGTTTGTGGGCGCAAATCTATGCCCTTTCGCAAAGCTTTTGTTTATTTTGGGTGGGCAAAAACGCCCTCTTCTTTATGGCATATTTTTCGCTCTTGGCAGGCCGAATCAAATTCTTGTCTATGAAAAAGTTCGTTACACTAACCTGCGTTGCGCTGCTCTTTTTGGCATCGGCTTTTAAACCGGTTGGTGGGCTGGACGACGTAATTGGCGCATTGCGAAACGGCAACGCTACAGAACTGGCCAAGTACGTAGATGCCAATCTGGAAATATCGCTGCCATCAAAAACGGACAATTACAGCCGCCAGCAGGCGATTGTGATTTTGCAGGACTTTTTTAACACCAACGGCGTAAAAAGCTTTGAAGTAAAATACCGCGGCGAGAACGGCGGCAGCCAGTTTTGCATCGGTACGTTGGTGACAAAGGCCGGAAGTTTTCGCACCACGTTTTTTATGACCGAAAAGAACAAGGCGCAATTGGTAAAAGAAATCAGGTTTCAACCGATGTAATAAAAAGGACAGATAAAAGAAATCCCGCCAAACACCTGGCGGGATTTCTTTTATCTGTCCTATGTCTTATTGGTCTTTTAAAATCTTCTCTGTGTATAAAACTTTGCCGTTCTGATCAGAAATTTTTACAACGTACAGGCCTTTCTTGAGTTTTTGCAGGCTTAAGGTCGTAAACATTTCGTTTAGCTGACCGGCATACACTGCTCTTCCCGTCACGTCGTACACCGCAAGGTTTTTACGGGTGTTGTCTCCAATTACATACACGCTTAACTTATCTCTCGTGGGATTTGGAAACACCTTCACCAGAAGATCTCCCACATTTACTGCGGGCAATTCGGGAGCAGTGGCTGTACCCAGTTGCACCCTCAACGTATAGCAGGACGTAGCGTTGTATGCGCCTTTGTAGCCATAAACTTTTACGTAATACGTGCCGGCTGAAAAATTGCGACTAATGGTTTCGTTGGCCGTGCCGTTGTTTGACGAGGTAGCCAATTGCGATGTTCCGTTGCTGCTGTACAAACGAATGTCGTAATCGGCCGGCAGAGTGGTTAACGTAATGGTAGCTGTGCCAGCAGTAGTAATGGTAAACTGGTAATAATCGTTATCGCCACTTGGGTTGATCTGGCCTTTTATATCGGTATTAAGTGGAATGGCTGCTGCACCGCTCGCCGTACCGTTGGTACTTACGTCGTAAGTACTGGGACAAGTAACGATTGCCGCCGTTGTGAATTGCGCTTGCGCATAGGCACTACTGGCGCTGCTACAGTTTGCACGAACCCGGTAATCATACAAAGAATTACCCGTCAAACCGCTAAGGTTTACCGAAAGGCTTGTTGTGCCGGTGACTGAATTAATCCATGTGCCGGATGAATTCAGCTTATAGTCCACATCATAATTCAATGCACCGCTCACAGATGACCAGCCTACGGTAGCGCTGGTGGTTGTAATGGAAGATGCGTTCAAATTGCTTGGTGTGCCGCAGCTTGTCGAAGATGTGGTAAACTGTGCCTGTGCATAAGCACCTGTTGCGCTGCTGCAATTGGCCCGAACCCGGTAATCGTACAACGAATTTTCGGTGAGGCCTGTTAAATTCACCGAAAGATTTGTTGTGCCGGTGGCTGCGTTTGTCCAGGTGCTTGATGAATTCAGTTTATAATCCACATCATAGCTTACCGCTCCGCTTACGGCCGTCCAGCCAACCGTTGCAGAATTGGTAGTAATTGCAGATGCATTTAAACCCGTAACGGTACCGCAAGACGGCGCCGCACCAAGGATAGTGGTAAACAAACCACGGCCGTGCGTTGCGGCCGAAAGCAAGCCGTCGCTTGCGCGGTATTGCAGCATGTCTGTGCGTACGTTCGGAAAGCCTGTTTCCGGGTCCCAAACCGTAGCCGCTCCGTTAATCTGTTCTGTCTGCCAAACACCGGTTTCCGTGGCAATGATAGCCTTCGTGTTGCTGCCCGGGTAGAACATGGCCCAGCGCACGGGCATGTCGGGCAAGTTCCCGTCAATCGCTGACCACGTGGCGCCGCCATCGTTTGTTACAAACAAATTATTGATGCCGTAATTGGAATAGGCAACGATAATGTTCTGTTCGTCCGTACCCAATTCAATGGAAGAAATGTTGGCGCTTGCCGTTGTCATGCCCGAACCGATAATGCTGGTAAAGGTTGGAGTGGCATTAGCATTTGTAGCCTTGATGAGTGAAGGCGTGATACCGCTGCCGCCACCACCGAAAAATACGGTGTTGCTGCTGTATGGTGATACCTTCACGGCTGATACTTTGCCGCTGTTCAATCCGTTCATGGTAACCGCGGTAAACGTGCTGCCCGATTGCGGGTTGCTCCAACGCAGATAGGTATTGGCGTTTCCGCTGCAGTACATGACGTTAGCAGCATCGTCATAATCAGTGGGGTTGATGAACCTGCCCGCGCTGCTACTGTAGTTTACCGAAGTCCAGGTGTTGCCGCCGTCGGTGCTTCTGCGGTATTGGTTGTACACATAAGAACCCCATTGGTATTGCGGCTGGTTTTGGTCAATGTGCACAAAAGCACCGTCGCCGCCGGTCACTTCAACCGAAGAACTCAATCCCGGGCTGTTCAGTTGATGAACGCCGTTGTCTTGTGCGCCGGCCAAAAAATAATCGGTTGAAGTAGGGTGAACGGCAACAGCGTAAAATTGCTTGATGCGCAGTCCTGCGTTTCGGTCCGAAATTGTTGTGCCGGCGTTGGGCGAATAAAACACGCCGCCGTCCGAGCCAATCAGTACCTGGCTATTGCTCCGCCAGGATATAATGTGCTGGTCGGCATGAACGTATTGACCGGTGGTGCCCACCCATTCGCTAATCTTTGTCCAGGTTGAACCGCCGTTGGTTGTTTTGTAGCAGTCAAGACTGCCCACAATAACGTTGTTAGCATTGGTTGGATCAACCGCAATGCCCATGCAATACCAGGCTTGTCCGCTGGTAAACGCTGGCGTAGTGCCGGTAGCGCTCCAGTGTGCGCCACCGTCGGTTGATTTGTAAATCGTACTTACGTCAAAGCTGCTACTCGAAGGCAAGGCATAAACCGTAGTTCCGCTGCTTGCCAAGTCAACGTTGTATTGAACCGGCGAAAAAGTCGTTACCGGAGATGTCCAGGTAGTAGGGGTAACCGTTGCGGGATTATCTGTATATCGATAGCCCGAGCTTGTTGACGCACTGTTGTAATAACCACAGCTAACGTGCAGCCGGCCGGTACTGCTTAACTCAATGTCGGGCACTCGCGGGTCAAGCCCCGAAGGTGTAATGTTGTCCCAGACACCGGTAGCTTTTGTATAGCGTTGCAAGCCCTGGTTATTTGAAAGAGAGTTACAAGCCACGTATAAATTGCCGCTGGCGTCGCACACCACTTTGCTCACGTTCCAAAGAGCGGAACTGCCCGGCATCACGTCCCACGTAACGCCGTGATCGGCGCTTCGCCAAATGCCCGCGCCGCGTACGGCGTCGGCATTGATGGCCTTCTCGCCGGTGCCAAAGTAAATGATGTTTGGATCGGTAGGATCTTGGCAAATGCTTGATACGGCCAAGTTTCCGAAGAAGTCATTAATCGGCGTCCAAGTGGCAGGGCTTGCGGTAATGTCGTTCGTTTTCCAAAGGCCGCCGTCAATACCACCTATCCAAACCGTTTTGCCGGTGGCGTCGCCCAAGTCTTCCCAAATCGCTCTTACCCTTCCGGAGGTTTTACCGTTTCCCGGCCTTGTGTTGCCGTTGCTTGGACCCGTAACGTCGCTGTTCGGGCCGCGTTCGGTCCAGTTAAAAAGTGTTGCGCGACTCGTTTGTTGAATTTGGGCCAGTCTCGCCTGCCTTGTGCGGTAGGCCTGCACCAGCCTTGCCTGCGGAACGTAGCCAAGAGCGGGGTCTTTTGCCTCGTCTATTTCTTGTTGAAGTCTCCGGGAAATACCGACCTGGTTCTCGGTAACCCGTTGTACCTGCGCCGTGGAAAGGAGCGCAAAGCAAGCAAGCAGAATTGTACCTGCAATTCTTGGAATTTTCATGAAGTTGGTGTGTGTTTGTTTGTTAAGAAGACAACGAATATAATTTTTTCTTTTAAGAAATCTTGTCATTTCGATGACGTTCGAAAGCTCATCCGGTGGACCTGTTGCGGACTGCCGACGCGTTGTAAACGCTGCTTGGATTGATAAATACGACGATTGCTCCCGCCTTATTTTTGAGCCATGATAGATTTTGATGCACGGCTTTATAAACTGGTAGATGCGGCTTTAAAGGAAGATGTGGGCGACGGTGATCATTCTACACTGTCGTGTATTCCGGCTGACGTAACGGGCAAAGCGGTTTTAAAAATTAAGCAGGAAGGCATTCTTGCCGGCGTGGACGTTGCCGAGAAAATTTTCAAATACAAAAAGCCTTCGGCAAACTTCGTTCGTTATAAAAAAGACGGGGAAGAAATGAAACCCGGCGAGGTTGCGTTTGACGTGGAAACTTTCGTTCACACTATTTTGCAGTTGGAACGTCTCGTGCTCAATTGTATGCAGCGCATGAGCGGCATTGCTACGTTAACCAAGCAATACACCGATAAGCTGAAAGGATACAAAACAAAGTTGCTCGACACGCGAAAAACAACGCCTAATTTTCGCTTGCTTGAGAAAGAAGCCGTGCGCATTGGCGGCGGCGTTAATCACCGCTTTGGGTTGTTTGACATGATCATGCTGAAGGACAACCACATTGATTACAGCGGCGGCCTGGAGGCGGCCATTTCAAGAGCGTATGATTACGTGCAGGCCTATCGTCCTGATTTAAAAATTGAAGTGGAAACAAGAAATCTTGACGACGCAAGAACGGTGTTGAAAATCGGAAAGGGAAAAGTGTTTCGTGTGATGCTTGACAATTTTTCTCCGGCGCAAGTAAGAGAGGCCGTAGAATTGATTGGTGATGAATTTGAAACCGAGGCCAGTGGCGGCGTTAACCTTGATACAATTGAAAGCTACGCAGCCGCCGGCGTTGATTACGTAAGCGTGGGCGGATTGATTCACCAAGCAAATAGTTTGGATTTGAGTTTGAAGGCGGTAATAGAAACGTAAAAATTCAAAAGTCAAAATGCGAAATTTCCTGCAACGAAGAAACGCTTCACTTGAGCAAACTTTTTACTTATTCTATGAGCAAGAAAAACAAAAGCGACAAACACGGATTTGTGTACAGCACCGATCCGAATTTTTCTTTTCAGCACGAAGAAGAACGCACCGCTGAAACCCTGCCTCCTCAGCAACAGGAATTAAAAGTGCGCCTCGATACAAAACAACGCGGCGGCAAAGCCGTAACGCTGGTGGAAGGCTTTGCCGGTACCGACGAAGACTTACAAACGCTGGGTAAAGTGCTCAAAAGCTTTTGCGGCACCGGCGGCTCGGCAAAGGACAACGAAATCATTATTCAGGGTGACCAACGCGAAAAAGTTTTGCAATGGCTGCTCAAGAATGGCTATAAAAACGCAAAGAAGATTTAATCGCCAAACTTTTCGTTTCTAGTCATCTTTTCTAACGCGGCTTCATAAAGTTTTGTTGGGAAGCCACGCTTCTTTTGCAGTGCAATGGCTTTTGTTATTTCTTCTATCGCTTCGCTTTTGCGGTTTTGTTTGTACAACAATTTCGCATACGTATCCAAAACTTCCGGCGATTCGTAAAACTCCGCTGCACGCTTCGACCATTCGGTGGCAATGGAAAGCAGGTAAGGATTGTCCGTCCGCAAATAAAAATTGTAAGCACCGTTGTTTAATTCGCTGCTAAATCGCTGCACGATGGGTGCGTACGTTACTTGCGCCGCTATTCGCATCCGGTTACCGTCTCTCACGGTATCTTTTTTTGCTGTTTGCAGCATTCGCCGCATGTTCATCGAGTCGGTTCGTTTGATGGAGTCGGGACTAACCGAAAGAAAATAGCGTTCGTAATAAGCAATGGATTTACGGAAATAATTTGTTGTGTCTTTCACACCGTCGTAGTAACGAAGCATGTTCATGTCGAAGGCTTTTGTGGCCGCATCGTGATTGGGTTCGTTTACTCTTTGGGCAAACCGGCTTGTTTCCGTAGCGTATCTCTCATCCTTTTCGCGAATGGCTTTTTCCATGCTTTTGTAAACAATACTGTTGTTGATGCCTGCACGCAGCGGAAGGCTTAGGCTATACCAGGCTTTGTTCATGACGGAAGCATTTGAACGTACCACTTTATCTGCTTTTGTGTTCAGCAGAGGCGCCATTTGCATGATGAACGCAACAGTACGGACGGAAACAAGAGAATCGGCAGGCAGCACATCAATGTATTCATCCAGCAGCGCATCGGTGGGCATGTGCACAGCTTTTCTTTTTTGCAGCAGAATTTCCAAAAAACCAAAACCCCTGTTTCCGTTCTTGTGTTCTCTTTCCAGTTCGGCAATGTTCAAAACTTCTCCGGCTTTTGTCAGCGCCGTTTCAATTTGCGCAAGGTATTCTTGTGAACGTGTTGTTGTTCGCATGAAAGAATGAAGCAGCGTGCCGTTGGCATCGAGAAACAGCGTGCCGAAACTTTTTTGCGCGGACAAATTATAACTTGCCCCAATCCTGCTTCGCTCGGAATTGTTTGCGTCAACCTTAAAACAAACAAAGCTTTGCTCCATCCTGGCCGAAAGCTCTTTGTTGTCAAATCCCTTATTGGCAACGTCATTGCACTGAACACAATCCGCTGCTTCAAATTGAAGAAGAATGAATTTGCTTTCCGTTTTGGCTTTTGTGAGCGCATCGTTCAATGAAAGATTTTGAAACGGCGACTGTGCGGAAGAAGAAAAAACAAGGACAGAAAAAATGAAGACGAACAACTTCCTCATACAGTTAAGTTTTGCCCTAATTTAAACACAAAGGTTTATTCGCTGTCGCGGAAATTAATCTTGCGGTGCGTGCCGTCGCAATACGGTTTGTTACCCGAAGCACCGCAGCGGCACAAGGCGATGTTTCCTTCTCTTTTCTCTTCACGCCCATCGGATAGTTTAATGACACAAGTTCCTTTCACCAACAACGGGCCATTGGGTTGAACCTGAATTTGCAAATCCGTTTCTTCAGTATTGGTGTCGAGCGGCGTGGGTTCTTCGCCTTTGTCAATGCTCAACGCACCGCTTGGGCATTTGTGGACCTGCTCAATAATCCTTTCCGCATCGGCGCCATTGATGTTTACCCACGGCCTCGATTTTGGATCAAATACTTGTGGCAATCCTTTAAAGCAATTGGTTGAGTGAACGCAAAGCTTCGGCTTCCAAACAACGGTTACCTTTTCGTTCGTGTATTTGAGTGTTTCTTTTGGCATGAGGAAAGTTGATAGGTTGATTGGTTGATTCGTTGATCGGTTGGTGATTTACTTATCAACCCATCAACGAATCAACGAACTATTGTCCTTGCGCCAGGCTGTACGCTTTCTTGTTGCCCCACATGTTCAGCAACTCCAGAGAGCAAACTTTGTAATCGGCGCTAAGGCTTACATAGAGTCCAATAATATCTTGTTGTGTAAGCGCACTGTCGTTGATGGATTCAAAGCGTAGGTTGTATTGGTTTACGAGGTTTGTATATTTTGAACCCGTAGGCCACACTTGCGTACCGCGGTTGCTGATGTTGATTAGCTTGAATTTGGTGCCGCCGTGATGCAAACATTTCTGCGCAATGTTTTCCGGTTGTTCAACGCTTTCAATAAAGAAATCAACGCCTACAATTTTCTCCGGTTCGTTTTCGGCCGAAACCATCATGGCATTTCTGTCAAGGTGGCAAACGGCCGCCGTCTCAATTTGGTTGGGAATGATGGGCTTTGCACCAACAGTTGGCGTCTTTCCAAAATTGCCGATGATGGCTTCAGCAAACTGCATTGTATTTAACGCCGGTTTGCTGCGGTCGCCAAAGTCGCCGGTACGAATGCCTTGCTCCAGCGTATAAAGCAAAGCGTTTTCAATCACCGCTGCATTTTCGGTTAAACCCACGTGACGAAGAAGCGCCAATCCGCTCAGCAAAAGTGCCGTTGGGTTAGCGATGCCTTTGCCCGCAATATCGGGTGCGGTGCCGTGCACGGCTTCAAAAATCGAAATATAATCGCCGATGTTGGCTGATGGCGCGAAGCCCAACCCGCCAACAAGACCGGCACATAAATCGGAGATGATGTCGCCTTGCAAATTGGTTAAAACAATCACGTCATATTGATTGGGCTTGACCACCAGTTGCATGGCCAGGTCATCCACAATTTTGTCGTCTGCAGCCAGTTCAGGATATTCTTTCGCTACTTCGTAAAACACTTCAAGGAACAAGCCGTCGGTCAGCTTCATGATGTTGGCCTTGTGGCCACAGGTAATGCGTCTGGCATTTTGCTTCTTTGCCATTTCAAAAGCATAGCGAATAACTTGCATGCTGCCCGGCCTCGTGATGAAACGACGGCTCAATGCCACATCGTGTGTGAGCATGTGCTCGATGCCGCCGTAAGTGTCTTCAATATTTTCTCGAACGATGGTGAGATCAATGGGGATGCCGGCTTTACTAAAAACCGTATCCACGCCGTGAAGCGACTGAAATACTCGTTTGTTGGCGTAGGTGTTCCAGGTTTTGCGGGCCGTTACATTCACACTTTTTACGCCTTTGCCTTTGGGCGTTTCCATCGGGCCTTTAAACAAGATGCCCAGTTCTTCAATCGTTTGCTGTGCTTGCGGCGTCATGCCGTTACTGAAGCCTTTGTCGAAAACCCATTTCCCCATTTCTACAAATTCGTATTGAAGCCCGGCTTTGCTGGCATCAAAAATGGCCAGTACAGCCTGCATAATTTCCGGTCCGATTCCATCGCCTTTGGCTACTGCTATCTTCATGTTATTCGATTGTGGTTAAAGAGGGGCAAAAATACACCGCGGAGCAGAGGGATTTCCACAAAAAACCGTTCCTCAATTTGTGGCAACAAACTTGTTTTAGTATTGTTGTCATCAAAATTGATTTGTATGGTCAGCATGATTTCGGAAGGAGTGAAAGTAAGCGTGGAAACATTCTATCAGCAGGACTACAGCAACCCGTTACAATCGGAGTTTATGTTTGCTTACCGTATAACCATTGAAAATCATAATTCGTTTCCAGTAAAATTGCAAAGCCGTCACTGGCATATATTTGATTCAGACGGAAGCTACCGCGAAGTAGAAGGCGAAGGCGTAGTAGGAATGCAACCCGTTATCAGTGCTGGCGAAGAGTATCAATACGTAAGCGGCTGTAATCTGCACACCGAAATGGGGCGCATGCAGGGCGCATACCTGATGGAAAATCTTCACACCAAAGAACGTTTTGAAGTGAACATACCGGCTTTTGAAATGATTACACCGTTCAAATACAATTGATAACGAAATCAAACGGTTATCTTCTTACACTCAATCCATTTTCGGGTTGAGTTTTTCTTTTAGGAACCCTAACAACATTATAGCTATTGAACTTTCGCTGTACAAGCGCACCAAAAGGCAAACAGGAATACAAATCTCAACACATAAAAATCTGTGCGGCTTTGCATCTCCCTTTTCAAATACGTTCTTTGCGCCATGCTGAACATTCTTGAAAAGCACGCAAAGTTTTTAGCCATTCTTTGGCTTTTATTTATTTCTGTTTTGTTTTTTCTTCCAGGATCGGCTCTTCCCAAAGCGGGTTGGCTTGATGCCATCTATTTTGACAAATGGGTACACTGTGGCTTTTTCGCACTGCTGGTTTTTTTGTGGCGTTTTTATTTCCCCAGGGAGTTGCGCTACAACTGGTGGCTTCTGCTTCTTGCACTTTGTTATGCCTTTGGTGTAGAAGTCATTCAATACTATTTCATTCCGAACCGCTCGTTTGATTTGTTTGATGTGATGGCCGATATGACCGGCGCATTTGCAGGCATTTGGTTTTGGACCAGAAGGTATATAAAAAAATAGACCCCTGTAGAAACAGGGGTCGCAACCAAAACTAACTGCTTATGAGAAAATTGACTGCTTTATGTGAGAAGAACTGACTTTATTAACGCAAATATGTTGCCAATTGTTTTTGCCGAATTGTTAACTGAATTTAAAAATCCGCAATTCTTTAAAAACGACTGTAAAAGATCTTCTGTTGTTTCGATAAGGTAGAAAAGACTATGCCAAAGATATACAGCTTTAGCGCATATGCAATCAAAAAAAATTACGGCATTAAGGGTTTTCTTTTAAAATGACAAAGCATTGACAGCATTGTTTGCCTCAAATCAATAATGTATCAAACAAGCTCCAGATTAATTCTGTTTTGCCATCTTTTCAGCGTTCTCAGCAAATTGCAAGGCCTCAATTAATTCGTCAATGTGTCCATCCATTACCTCCTGTAAATTATAAAGTGTAAGCCCAATGCGGTGATCGGTTACGCGGCCTTGCGGATAGTTGTACGTTCTGATTTTGGCACTGCGGTCGCCGGTGCTTACAAGGCTTTTGCGGTGGCGGGATATTTCTTCTTCCTGTTTTCGCACCTGCTCTTCATACAATCGTGTGCGCAACATCTGCATGGCCTTTTCGCGGTTGCCTAATTGGCTGCGTTCTGTTTGGCAAATGACCACCGTGCCGGTTGGAATGTGTGTCAGCATGACCTTCGTTTCCACTTTGTTCACGTTCTGTCCGCCGGCGCCGCCGCTTCGTGCCGTTTCCATTTTTACGTCGCTTTCCTTTAACTCAAAATCTACTTCTTCGGCTTCGGGCATTACTGCAACGGTAGCCGCGCTGGTGTGCACACGTCCGCTTGCTTCCGTATCGGGTACGCGTTGTACACGGTGCACACCGCTTTCAAATTTGAGTGTGCCGTACACGTCATCGCCCACCACTTCAATTTGAATTTCTTTGTAGCCGCCTACCGTGCCTTCGGTTTCGGAAAGAATGGCGGTCTTCCATCCTTTGCGTTCGCAATAACGGGTGTACATGCGGGCAAGATTACCAGCAAAAAGACTTGCTTCGTCACCACCGGTGCCGGCCCTTATTTCAAGAATGGCGTTCTTGTCATCCTGTGGGTCTTTGGGGATCAGCATTTGCCGGACGTTGCTTTCGAGCGCCGCTAATTTTTCTTCCGTGCCGGGTAATTCTTCTTTGGCCAATTCACGCATTTCTTCATCCGCTCCGCTCAAAGCTTCTTTGTAAAAGTCAACGTCTTCCAAAAGCTTTTTATAGTCATTGCGGGCCTGCACAAATTTTTCAAGGCTCCGGTATTCTTTTGAAAGTTGTCCGAATTTTTTGTTATCGGCAATAATTTCGGGATTGGTGAGGGCTACACCCAAATCATCGAAGCGTGCTTTTATGGCTTCCAGTTTATCCAGCATGAAGAAAATTAAGGGAGCAAATTTAGGAATGTATCCGCACTGCGGAAGGCCGTATTTTAGACGCCTTATGCATTACCGGAAAATCCATCCCGACAAAGTTTTTGATGGCCATCAGCTTTTAACAGAGCAGGTATTAATTATAAGAGATGATGGAGTAATAGAAGCAGTGGTGCCAGCCGCCGAAGCCGGCGAAGGCGTTGAATGTATAAAAGGTTTGCTTACTCCCGGATTCATCAATTGCCACTGCCACCTCGAATTAAGCCACATGAAAGGGTTGATACCGGAAGGCACGGGGCTGGTAGATTTTGTTTTTAAGGTGGTGACGCAACGTAATGCGCCGGAGGAAGCAGTTTTAGATGCCGTTGCGCAAGCAGAAGCTGCCATGAAAGCGGCCGGTATTGCCGCCGTCGGAGACATTTGCAACAACACACTCACCTTGCCGCAAAAAGAAAAGGGCAATCTTCATTATTACAATTTTGTTGAAGCCAGTGGCTGGCTGCCCGCTGTTTCGGAAGCGAAGTTCGAACGGGCGAAGTGGATTTATGATGTGTTCGAGAGAATCCAAAATTCCTCCATCGTGCCCCATGCGCCGTATTCCGTTTCGGAAAATTTGTGGAAGGCAATTCAACCCTATTTTCAAAACAAAGTTGTTTCCATTCACAACCAGGAAACCGCTTTTGAAGACGAATTTTTTCTGCACGGCACCGGTGATTTTAAACGCATGTACGAACTGATGAAGATTGACAACTCGCATCATATTCCAACGAAAAAGAGCAGCCTTCAATCGTATTTTGACAAGCTAAGTGATGCGGATAAAATCATTCTTGTGCACAATACGTTTACCACTCAAGAAGACATTGATTATGTAATCGGCAGCCGGCAGTCGGCAGTCGGCAGTAAGCCACAAACTTTTTTCTGTCTTTGCGCCAACGCCAATCAATATATTGAAGGCGCAATGCCGCCGGTTGACTTGTTCAGAAAAAACAAGTGCAATCTTGTTTTGGGCACTGATAGTTTAGCAAGCAATTGGAGCTTAAGTATTCTTAATGAAATCAAAACCATCCGCAAATATTTTCCGCAGGTTTCGCTGGAAGAAATGCTTCGTTGGGCAACCGTCAACGGCGCAATGGCTTTGAATATGGAAGATGATCTGGGCTCTTTCGAAAAAGGCAAGAAGCCGGGTGTTGTGTTGATTGAGGAAGAAACTCTAAACGTTCAGGAAATTTTATTCTGAGTTTAAACGGTCTTCATTTTAATTCATAATCTCCCGCAGCACGGGCAACGTGCGCAAGGTCCCAAACTCCGGTACGTTAAAAGCATAGTATTGCTCCAGGCCGTGCACAATTCGCCGGCGCGTATCCTGGTTTAAATACACTTGCTCCAATTCGTGCGGCTGTAAAATTTTCAAGATGTCCGAAACGGCGGCGGCTTCGCGGTCAATTAAGTAGTATTGATGCAAAGGCTGGTCTTCTGCAAAACGGCCTTCCTGCAAATCGAGGTAATGTTTTTCTTCGGAAAATTCATCGTTGATGCGGAAGCCAAAAAATACCGCAAGGTGCAGCGCAAAGAACAACGGAAAATTACCGGTAACGGCCGCATTGGCTTCGTCTAAATGCTTTAACGCGTCTTCTACAAAATAAAAAAGGTCAGGATTGGGCTCGGGTTGTTTGAGGCATTTGCCCAAAAGCTCCATCATAAAAAGTGCCACGGCGTTTTTGTGCACATCGGACAAAATATGCTGATAAAGAAAATCCCATTTGTATTCGCGAAGGCGCTGCAGGTTGTTGAAATCGCTGTGATAAGCCACCAGTTCCAAAATGGCCGCAGGCTGAAAAAGCGAGGCTTTTGGCGTGCCTTTTTTGGTGGCCGTTCGCACGCCGTTCACCAGGTAAGATTGTAAGCCGAATAGTTCGGTAAACATCGTCACCACCAACGAGGTTTCGCCGTATTTTACCGAACGAAGCACAATGCCTTTTGTTTTTGCAATCATCAAAAATTGTTTACGTGTTCACTTGTTCAAGGGTTCACAAGTTAGGCGTAAACGGGGCGAAAACGTTCCGACAAAAGCAAGTGTTTCGCTAAACTTTTTACGCGAAAGAGAACTGCTAAACCGGGAAGAAACACGTGAACAGGTAAACACGTAAACAAGTGAACGATCATCTTGCCACGACGATTTTTGCCACAACTTTTTCGTTGTTCGCGGCATCTACGGCAATCACCAGATACACGCCGGATGCGGCTTTGCGGCCTTTGTAGTCCTTGCCGTCCCATACGGCCTGCCCGCCCAGCGACCGTGTTTGATAGACCAGCCTTCCATTTGTTTCCGTGATTTTTACCACCGCGTTTTCAGGCAATCCTTTAATGCCAATCAGGCCGTTAAAATTGGGTGGAACGGGGTTTGGAAATACAAGCACATTGTCCTTCGTTTCTTCGTATTCCGTTGCGCTGCCGCGATACGAAATCAATCCTTTTGAAGTCGCGATAAATACTTCGCCGGTGCTGCCGTCAATTGCAATTTTTTTCACGTCGTTGCTCAACAGCGGACTGTTTTGTTCGGTGAAATTTCGGAGCACTTTATCGCCGTCTTTTGCAACAAGCCAGACGCCGCTTGCCGTTGCCACCCATTTTCTATCGGCGCCGTCCACGGCGATGCTGCGCACTTCCTGTCCCTTGAATAAATAGTTCGCAAAACCTCCTTCTTGTATCACGGGCAACACCGCTTCGCAACCGCCTGCAAACACATCCTGCGGGCATTGAAACACGCCAATTCCGTTGTCGGTTCCTACCCAAATGAAACCGCTTTTATCTTTAGCAAGGCAAAGCACTTCGTTTGACGGAAGATTGCCTAAACCCGCGCCGGCCCTGAACAATTTCCACTTGTCGTCAGCCGCATTTGCAAGTGTTCCTTCGTTAAAAACGAGCAAGCCGTTTCCTTTCGGCGACTGTATCCATTTTTGTCCGGCATCGTCAATCAAAATTTGCGCAACGGCGTTTTCAAACAAGGTAAACGGAACACTGAACGACTGCCACGAACCGTCATTTTTTAACACGTGCAATTGTTTGGCTGCGCTGAAATTCGACACCCATAAATTATTGTCCTTGTCAAAGGCAAGGCCCGAAACGCGATAACTATTTGGGTCGCCGATGGCCGGTCCGAGGGAAGAATTCTGTTTAAAAATTTTTGGCTGCGTTGAATTGTCAATGTGAACTATACCACCGCCGAAAGAGCCGGCCCACGCGGTGTTGTCACGAGGATCAACAGCAACGGTAATGAAATCGAGAAGCGTGTCTAATTGACGATAATTGTAAAGATTAAAAGCAGACCAATAGCCGCCTTCGAGTTTAAAAACACCGCTTGGATTGTATTGGTAATTCCAACTGCTGTTTACCGCGCCGGCAGTGGCCCAAAGCACGCCGTTGCGCACCGCCATTTCGCCCTGCACGATGTTTTGCGGCGAGTTCAATTTATAGTTTTCAAAACTGCTGCCGCTGGCCTGCAAAAGACCACCGTCCAAGTCGGCAATCCAATAATCGTTGCCTATTGCAACTGCTTTTTTGGGCGATGAAATCATGCCGGGTTGTTGAAGAATTTTTTGAACCACGCCGCTTTCGTTCAATGCAACAACCTGCGCTTCGCCGGTCGGTTTGCGTTGCGTGAGCAGCAAACTGTTTTGCGAAGAATTGATAGAAGTAACGTGCCAGCCATTTGCAAAAAACGGCTTCCAGTTTCCATTGTTCTCAACAAACAAGGAGTCGTTTTGCAGCACGATAATTTTGTTCTGAAACAACGCAACCGCTTTCGCGGATGAAGCCGATAAGCCGTTGACGCCAGATAGATTTTGCCAGGCACGAAAGTCGGCGGGGTTCTGCGTAGAGATTGCTGTTCGTTTCAGACCTTCTTCGGTAGCCGCGTAGAAAAAACCTGCCGTTTTTGCAAAGCCATTCACTTTTACATAACCACCTGAATCACCAATAAACCAGGAATCTTTCACTTCGTATTTTTCGGCATCAAGTACAATCACACCAATGCCCGTGCTTAAATAACAACGGGTGTTGTCGGGATAAATTGAATAGATGTTTTTATCGCCGCTAATAACAGAGCGTTTGATGTCGGGAACGTTGTGAATGCCGCTTTCATCCAATACGTCAACGTTGCTGTTGTTGTAAGCCACAAACAATTTTTTTGAAGCCGCATCATAATTCATTGCGCTTACGCCGGTTTCACTCAGGCCTGATACCTTGCTAAAACGTTCGATTTCTTTTGTTGCGAGGTCAACGCTGAAAAAACTAAAAGGCGTAGCCGCGTAAATTTTTTTGTCTGATGCCGTTATATCAATGGTGCCTTGATAGGGAAGATGCTCCCGCCAGAGGCCGATGGCGGGAAAGGTGTTTTGCGAAAAAACAAAAACGGGAAACAACAAAAGAAGCAACAGGAATCTCACCGTTCAAAACTAAGGAGAAGCGCAGAACGGTAAGATGATTGCAGGAGGGTGGTTGCTGTCTTGCTCAATAATGATAAGAACGCACAAGAGTGCGACGCAACAAATGCTGAATAGACAGACGGACTTCTGGTTTATAAAATGCATCTCTTTTGCCGGGCTCTGCACCCTTATTTGATTCTCATCCTCTTTGCTTTTCTTTGCGCCCATGTGGAAGTCGATAGCCCTGCTTATTCTCCGGTTCAAATACCTTTTGTTCCTGCTGCTGTTGGCATTAACAGCCTTTTTTGGCTGGCAGGCAAAAGACGTAAAACTGGGCTACGAATTTGCCAAAGCCGTTCCCGTTGACAACCCAAAATACCTGGCTTACGAACGCTTTAAAAAAGTGTTTGGCGAGAACGGTGGCCTGATGGTGATTGGCGTGCAAACGCCCCGCTTTTTTGATTCGGCTTTTTTTAATGATTACGTGCGGCTGCAAAAAAGCCTGAAGAAAATTCACGGCATTGAGGGCATTCTTTCCGTTCCTGCAGCGGTGAACCTGGTGCGGGCCGATAGTGCCGAGAAATTGCAGGCGCTTCCTGTTTTTAAAGACACGGTGCTTACGCAAGCGCAACTTGATAGCGGCAAAACCATTTTTCTGAATCTTCCTTTTTACCGTGGATTGCTTTACGATAAAGCGGCCAAAACCTGGCTCATGGCTGTGACCACCAATAATGCTTTGTTTAACACGCCGGCCCGCAAAGCGGTTATTGACAGCGTACTTGGCCTGACGAATGCTTTTGAAGCAAAACAAAAAGTGGACTTGCGCATGAGCGGCCTGCCGCTTATTCGCACCATCATGACCGACAAGATCAAGAACGAAATGCGCTACTTTCTTGTCGGTTCCATCCTTTTATCGGCGCTGATTTTACTGGCTTTTTTCCGGTCGTTCAGCGCCATGCTTTTATCCTTAGCCGTTGTTGGAATCGGCGTGATCTGGAGCGTGGGTTTTTTGCAGTTAATGGGCTACAAACTTTCCATTCTCACGGCACTCATTCCACCGCTGATTGTTGTCATCGGCATTCCCAATTGCATTTACTTTTTGAACAAATTTCACACAAGCTTTCGCGAAACCGGCGACAAGCAAACGGCCTTGATTGAGATGATCAGCAAGATGGGCGTTGTAACTCTCTTTTGCAACATCACGGCGGCCATCGGCTTTGCGGTGTTTGGTTTAACCAAAAGCGCCATTCTGAAAGAATTCGGCGTCGTGGCCGGCGTTAATGTGTTTGCGTTGTTTTTTATTTCGCTCTTCTTTATTCCCGCGGTTTTAAGCTTGTTACCTGCGCCGAAAGCGGTGCACATGAAGTACCTAAACAATCCTCGTCTGCAACGCTGGCTCGACCGGTTGGAGTATTGGGCACTCAATCACCGGCGCACCATATTTATAGCAACGGCAGTTGTGCTTGCGGTTTCCGTGGCGGGCATGTTGCGGTTGAAAAGTTTGGCCTATGTGGTGGATGATGTGCCAAAGCAAGACAAAGTTTATCGCGACCTGAAATTCTTTGAAGACAATTTTGGCGGCGTGTTGCCGCTTGAGATTGTGATTGACGCAAAGAAGCAAAGGCGCATTGTGAGTTTGCCCACGTTTGTAAAAATGGATTCGCTGGTGCAATACCTTTCGTCGCGGAGCTACATGGGCAAAGCGTTGACGCTAACAGAAGGGCTCAAGTTTGCGAAGCAGGCTTTTTTTGAAGGCGACAGCACGTTTTATGCCTTGCCCGGCGAAAACGATTTGCTGGCGCTGAAATCTTACCTCTCGCAAAAGGACGATAGCACCGCATCAACGGAGAATGTGCAGGGAAAAGGCTTCGCCAAACTCGTGTCATCGTTCATGGACAAAGACCGCCAGCGGGCCCGCATTTCGGTAACGATGAAAGATGTAGGTTCGGAGCAATTGCCCGCTATTTTAGACAGCGTTCAGACCAGGGCTGAAGAAATTTTTAACCGCGACAGCGTCGAAGCACTTTCGGCGAATGCTGATACAAAAGCCGAACACAAAAACGACACGCTTTGGGGTAAACGCAAGTACAATATTGAGCTAACGGGCGGCTCGGTAACGGCTTTGGAAGGTTCGCGTTTCATCATCAGCGGTTTAAAGGAAAGTATTCTGTGGGCTTTCCTTCTCATCACCGCCTGCATGATTTATTTGTTTCGTTCGTTTCGCATTTTGCTTTGTTCATTGATACCGAATTTAATTCCATTAGTGATTACTGCGGGTGTTATGGGCTGGACCGGCGTGCCGCTAAAGCCTTCCACAGTATTGGTTTTTAGCGTGGCGCTGGGCATTGCCATTGACATCACCATTCGTTTTTTGGTGAACTACAAACAGCAACTAAAGGGCAACAACGGCGACGTGAAAAAGACCGTGATCGAAACCATTCATTCCACGGGCCTAAGCATTTTATACACTTCCATAGTTCTCACTGCCGGCTTTGTTATTTTTTGTTTCAGCGCATTTGGCGGCACGGAAGCATTGGGCTGGCTTACATCGTTAACGCTGGTAACGGCTACGGTTGCAAATCTTGTTTTTTTGCCGGCACTGTTGTTAACGGTCTTTCGGAAAAAGGGACAATGATGATTTGCCTCAGTTTGTGCAGCTTTCCTTAACAATTCCTTGTCTTTTCTCCTTTGCTCCCATATATTAGCAGCTTTCTAATTTAGAACGAACACCAACTGTATCATTCCTCTGAAGACTGTGAATGCTTTTATTTATTAATTCAAACAACATGCACATGAGAAAACTTCTCCTCTTAAGCCTTGTGCTTATGCTGGCCGCGCTGACTTCCTGGGCTCAGCGAACAGTTACCGGGCGGGTCACCGATGCGTCGGGCAACCCCGTTTCCGGGGCTTCAATTCAAGTCCAGAACACACGTATTGGCACCGTTACCAAAGACGACGGCACATTTTCGCTTAACGTTCCAGCGAACGGCAGAACGTTAACCATTTCCGCAGTTGGGATGACGCCGCAAGACGTACAGATTGGAACAAGGACAAGCCTGTCCGTCTCGCTTCAATCGAACGGCGGATCCAACCTTCAGGAAGTCGTTGTGGTAGGTTATGGCACGCAACAAAAGAAGGCTTTCACGGGTTCTTCTTCAAAAGTCAATGCACAGCAGATATCAACACTGATGACACCTTCTGTTGACAAGGAGTTGGCAGGGCGGGCTGCAGGTGTTCAGGTTACGAACTCCAGTGGTACCGTCAATGCGCCTGCAACGATCCGCATCAGAGGAATTCAATCAATTAACCAGTCAAACCAACCCTTGATTATTGTAGACGGTGTTCCCATTATTCAAGGCAATCTTTCCGCTACAACCAATTCCAACGCGTTGGCTGATATCAATCCTGCCGACATTGAAAGCATCGAGGTGTTAAAAGACGGTGCGGCGCTCAACATTTACGGCTCAAGAGGTGCTGCCGGTGTTATTCAAATTACAACCAAGAAAGGCCAAAAAGGACAACTGCGCCTGAACTATGACGGCTTTGTGGGTTTTAGCAACGTTGCGAAAAAATACGACTTGCTGAACGCGGACCAATTTGTAACAATTGCCAACGAGAAATCGGCTAACGCTGCTAACCCGGCTACGGCGCCAAAGGCGGGTATCAACCCTGGTGGCGTAAATACCGATTGGCAGGATGAAGTGTTGGTTAAGAACGCTCCTGTAACGAACCATAATTTGAGCATTGCCGGAGGTTCTAACCGCACGACCTATTATTTGTCTTTAAATTATGGCAGTCAACAGGGTGTTGTAAAAAGCAACTGGAATAAAACGTACCGCATCAGGGCTAACATAGATAACGAGATCAATAATTTTATCCGTATCGGCAACAACATTACCCTTTCCCGCCAGGAGAATACGGACCAAAACACCGGAACAAACTCGCTGGGTGGTGCCATTGCATCTACCTTGCGTTTGTTGCCAAACGTTTCACCGTATGATGCAAACAATCCAACCGGATTTAACGTGAATCTTGCGGCCAACAACATTCCAAACGGCCCGAACTCGCAAGGCGTGGATGCCAACTGGTTTAACGTGGCGTTTCTGCTGAAGAACAATCAATACTATTCCGAACAATACCGCATTATTGACAACGCTTTTATCGAGATATCGCCGGTAAAAGGTTTGAAACTTCGTTCTCAGTTCCAGTACGACATGCTGAACGATTACGCTTTCCAGTCATGGGACCCAAGGCACGGGGATGGTTTTAGTGCAATCGGTTATGTTTACAACGCCGATCAGAATTTTACCAACATGGTTTGGCAAAACTATTTTAACTACAACTTTAGCGTCAACTCACATAATTTTTATCTCACCGGTGGTTATGAAGTGACCAAGGCCAGGACAAAATGGTTGAGTGCTTCCGGACAAAACGTTGCCGATTTATTCTACCTGCAAAAGAATCTTATTTCCGGATCGGCAGCCACTCCTGGTGTAGGAGGTAATTTTAGCGAATCGGGAATTGAGTCTTTCTTCGGACGCCTGAACTACGATTACCGCAACCGTTATTTTGCACAGGCAAGTTTTCGCCGCGACGGCCAAAGCTCCCTGGCTCCCGGCAAGCAATACGGTAATTTCCCTGGCTTCTCTGTAGGCTGGAGACCATCGGAGGAAAGCTTCTGGAAAAATAACGGCTTTCTTTCCAATACAATTGGTGATGTAAAAGTGAAGGCTTCTTATGCAACGGTTGGAAATCCGTTGGGTGGTTTGCCGTATTTGAGCACCTTCGGCACAGCGCCTTATGGCAATCTTAATGGAATAGCCGTAAATGCCATTGGTAACACAGACCTGCAATGGGAAACCAGTAAAAAATACGATGCAGGCCTTGAAGTGGGATTGTTGAAAGGAAGAATAAATCTTACCACCGATTGGTTCCTGAACGATATCAATAATCTCGTGTTGAACGTGCCGTCGCCGCTGAGTGCCGGTATCCCGGGCAATTCCATTCCGCAAAACGTTGGTACAATGGAAAACAGGGGAATCGAATTTGGCGTGGATGCTTCCGTCATTCGCAAAAAGGACTTCAGTTGGAATGTGAACGTGAACTATTCCAGCGTACACAATAAAATGAAGAGTCTTTATTCAATTGCCGGAACGCCCACGAAATTCATCAACAACGGCTCTTACAATATCATTCGTGTGAACGATCCTGTGAATATCATTTACGGGTATCGCTATGCCGGTGTGAACACTGCCAACGGTTACCCCATGTATTATAAAGCTGATGGAAGTTTAGTGTTACACAACATTCCAAATGGCGGTTACTATTTCATTAAAGACGCCAATGATCCGGGTACCATCACAACGGCCAACCAAACTTCGTTGACGTTTAACGACAGAACAGATTTGGGCCAAGCTATCCCTACCTGGTACGGCGGACTTACCAACAGTCTTACCTACAAGCAATTTGGGTTGGAGTTCCTGTTGCGTTATTCGGGTGGTAACAAAATCATGAACATTACAAGACAGGAAGCGCTGTTGGATCAGGCATTTGTCAATAACAGCACGGAAATTTTGCAACGCTGGCAAAAGCCTGGCCAGGTTACCAACGTACCCAAGTTAATCTATGGTCAAGGCAATAACATTAACCAGGTTGGTCTTGCCACTTCGCGGTTTGTCGAGTCGGGAAATTACCTGAGACTGCAAAACGTTATCCTGACATATGCACTCAGCCCTGCGGTGTTGCAGAGAATTGCCGGTGGAACGATTCGCTCGGTCCGTATTTACGTACAAGGACAAAACCTGCACGTGTGGACGAAATATACCGGTGCCGATCCTGATAACCACACAACGCTTGGTTTGGAAAACCCGGGCTTGCCACCACAAATCAGAACCATTTCTTTTGGTTTGAACGTAGGCTTCTAAACAATTTATTTTACTATTAACTATAACACGATGAAAAAAATAAGCCTGATATTTTTAATGGCTTCTGTGGGGGGTTTGAGTTGCAAAAAAGTTTTGGATGTACAGTCTTATTCATCCATTACTGATGCAACGGCGTTTGCAACGGCAGACAGAGCCTTATTGGCACTTAACGGTGTGTACGATGCTGCACAAAGCGGAGGCTATAACGGCGGTACGGAAAAAAGAGGTTATCCCTTTGGTTCGGCCAACATTGAACAGGAAGATGTAAGAGGCGAAGACGTGATCAACGTTGCAGCTTTCTATCAAGCCACCTACCAGGTTACGCACAATCCTTCCTCGGCCAATGCGGTAGCGCTATGGGATAATACCTATGGCATGATCAACAAGGCAAACGTTGCGATTGAAGGGTTTAGAAATGCCGCCACAAGTGGTGTTTTAACGTCGGCCGTTGCCACGCAATACGAAGCCGAATGTCGCTTTTTAAGAGCAATGGGGCATCATGAGTTGGTGGTTATGTACGCTCGTCCTTACCTGGACGGTAACGGCAGCCAGTTGGGTGTTCCATACAGAGACGTAGCGAATACAAGCGGCAGCGCAGTAGAACAGTTGAGGACCATTCCGCGTCCAAAAGTTTCAGAAGATTACCAGAAAATTTTGACTGACCTGGATTTTGCCGAAGCCAATTTGCCTACGGGAACTGCTGGTACGGCTGTCAATACTTACCGGGCTACAAAGGCGGCTGCTATTGCGCTAAAAATGCGTGTAAAGTTGCATATGGGCGATTACGCAGGTGTAATTTTAGAAGGCAACAAATTGGTGCCTGCTACTGCTCCTTACATTAGTCCCATCGGTGGATGGACGTTGACCGCTACCCCCGACGGACCTTTCAATGCAACGGGCGGCTCCAACAATTCCAAAGAGAATATTTTTTCCATTAAAAATGATGCAAACGACGCCATCAGTGTGAACGGTTCGTTGGCCGGCCAGTTTGGCCCGGCTAATCTGGGCGGTCGCGGATTGGTAGCCATTTCACCCATTATCTGGAACAACAGTGGCTGGAAATGCGATGACAAAAGGCGGACGCTTTTATACACATCCGGAACGAACAACATCAACGGAACCAGCATCATGACGATCAAGTACAAAGACTTTACAACCAAAGGCGACTGGGCTCCTCAGATTCGATATGCCGAGGTGTTGCTGACATTAGCCGAAGCAGAAGCCCGGCAGGCAGCAGGCGTTTCACAAAGAGCTGTTGACTTGGTAAATGCCGTACGCAACAGGGCATTGGCTAATCCTGCCACGGATGCTTACACAACGGCAAGCTTCACAGATAAAGTAGCTTTGGTAAAAGCCATTTTGTTGGAAAGAAGAATTGAATTTTTAGCGGAAGGAAAACGTTGGGGTGATATTTCCCGACTGTCAGGTGAAAACAATCCAAACTATTCGCCGGGCGGTGTTCCTGCAAAAGCATCCAATGGTACGCAAGGTGCCTCAATCTATAATTGTGGCGGAACTTTCACGCCAACACAGGCTGCGATTCCGTACAGCGACTACCGTTTCATTTGGCCCATTCCGGCAGATGAAATCACGCAAAACCCCATTATTGTTCAGAATCCCGGCTACTAAAATTCCGGGCATTCTTTGTAACGAATAAAACGTTCAGCACTTAAAAACCTCCCCATAAGGGAGGTTTTTTATTTACAGCCTTGATAATTTCAAGGAATGCTTAATTCAATTGACGCTAGCGCTCTATCAGAACAGCTAAACATTCAGTCCCTTTGGACGTTTTCTTAAACAAAGGACACCGTATGATAGGTAGTCACAATTATTTCAACGAGAAAAAAAAGCCACGCAGCTTTTTGTTAAAAAAATGTGACTAAGTAATTCTTCTGTCCCCTAAATTCGCTCACTTTTTAAAATTAACACACAGCACATGAGAAAATTTCTAATGCTACTGCTCGGAGCGTTGCTGCTTAGTATGCAACTTCTGGCGCAAAATCGAACGGTTAGCGGTACCGTAACCGACAGTACAAGTCAGCCTTTGCCTAATGTAACGGTAAAGATTCCAGGAACAAGAAACGGAACGACATCAGATCAATCAGGAAAATTCAGGCTCTCAGTTCCAACTTCAGCAAGAACGCTTGAGTTTTCAAGCATCGGTTACTCAACCATTACTTTACCCATTCCTGCGAGTGGTTCATTAACTGTCACTCTTAGTCAAGCTGCTGGTGCTCTTAACGAAGTTGTGGTAACGGGTATCACTCGTACCAAGCGTTCGCAATACTCAGGAGCTGCTAGCAAAATCAGTGCAGATGCCATTAATGACAAGCCAGTAGGTTCTTTGGATCAATTATTCCAAGGCCGTGTACCAGGCTTGTTGGCCTTAACCGGCAGCGGACAACCTGGAAGTTCCTCTACAGTAATCATCAGAGGACAAGGCTCTATCGTAGGTGGCAGTTCCCCTCTCTATGTTGTTGATGGAATTCCTGTAGAGGCTGGTGTTTTCCAGTCTTTAAATCCAAATGACTTTGAGTCAATGGATGTATTGAGAGATGCTTCCGCATCAGCCCTTTATGGCTCCCGCGGCTCCGCTGGTGTAATCGTAATAACCACCAAAAGAGGCCGCAGTGGTAAAGTCAGGCTTTCCTATAGCGGCCAGGTCGGTGTAAAACAACGTCCTCAATTTGATTGGGATATGTACACAACTCCCGAACTTTTTGCAGCTCAGGAAAAGTATGGCAAGTACTTGGGCATTACTGGTTCGGCCAATAGTTTGCCGGGGTGGTATTATTCCAAGAATAACCCGCGTTATGCAACACTTTCTGCATCTGACAAGGCCTTAAACGATGCCACGTATGATTCACTTTCAAAAATCAACACCAATTGGCGCGACGTTTTCTTCCGGGATGGCAACTTTAGCAATCACGAGATAGCCCTCTCTGGCGGGACCGGAAAAACAACAATCTACACCAGTTTTGGACTTTACAGTGAAGAAGGCATTACTTATCGTACAGACATGAAAAGAGGAACGTTGCGAAACAACATTGACTATGCCGACGATAAGTTGAGTTTATCTGTTTCTTCGCAGCTTGGTTATACAAAAAGAAATTTTCAGCAAAGCACAACGACAAACAGTACGGGCAACCCATTTCTCGTTGCGAACATCAGTGCCCCCTTTGCTTCTTTGTACAATTCTGATGGCACGTTGGCAACGGGTACGGGAAACAAGTTTGCCGGTGCGAACGCTTACGAATTAACCTTGCTGGATAAAAACTACAGCGATCAGGCAAAAGTTACGTTGAGTTCCACTGCCGCTTACAAGATTACAAACGACATTACGGCTGGAATCACCAGTGGTATTGACTTCCGTGAAACGCAGTCATCCAACTACGGTAACAAAACAGCATATACAAGAAGAACAAGCACCACTCCTACGGGACAAGCCGGTTTTCAAAGCGAAAGTTTGACGCGTTTTTTCCAGGCAGACATCCGTCCTTCTCTTGGTTATCATAAATTAATCAATGACAAGCATGATGTGGACGTGAGTGTTTACGGTGAATACATCAAGCAGGCCAGCAAGGCTATCAATGCCACCGGATACGGCATTGATCCCAGAACTCCCAACACACCAGCCGCCATTACACAAGGTGATGCGACTAACCAATTGTACGCAACCGTTGGCGGAAGTAAAAGCGAAAACGCTTTGTTCTCCGGTTTGATCATTGGCCGTTACACCTATGCAGGAAAATATACCCTGAACGGTTCTTTCCGTCGTGACGGATCATCTAAACTGCCGGTGGATACAAGATGGCAAAGTTTCTATTCTGTTGGCGCCGTTTGGGAGGCCACAAAAGAAGATTTCTTAAAGCCAAACAACGTATTAAACACCTTACGGCTTAAATTCAGTTACGGTGGTTCGGGTAATGCTGATAATTTCCCCGGTGGTGATTATCCTTACCAACCTCAATATGTTGCCTCCGGTACATATGCTGGCATTTCTACTGAATACTCTTCCTATCCTGGAAATCCGGAATTGAAATGGGAAACGACATGGATTGCCAACTTGGGTCTTGACTTTGGTTTCCTCAACAACCGGATCTGGGGTGATGTAAACGTTTACGACAAACGCACAAAAGATTTGTTTGTTCGCAGAACACTTTCTGCAACCAGCGGATTTGGTTCGATCAATGTAAACGCCGGCCAGCTTCAAAACAAGGGTGTTGAAGTGAGCCTGAATGTTGATGCCATCAGGAACAAGGATATTACGGTCGGTTTCAACGGAAATTTTGGTTATAACCACAATGAAATTTTGGATTTGGGTGGCGAGTCGGATTACCCAGTGGGAACAGGCCTGATTTCGAAGGGAAAGCCCTTGGGAGCGCACTACGAAATTGAATGGGGTGGTGTAGATGCTGCTACAGGTGCACCGTTGTACTATGATGCCAATCATAACTTAACCAATGATGTAAACCAAGCAGTTAAGGTTCAAAAATTTGGAACATGGGAAGCGCCTTGGAAAGGCGGCTTTGGAGCGAATGTGCGATTCAAAGGTTTTCAATTATCAACGACGTTCAGCTTTCAAAAAGGGGCAAGAAAATCAAACAACCTGGAATACTTTATGGAAAATCCAAACGGTTTCTTAGCAGTTGGATTTAACCAGGCGAACACGCTGAACTTCTGGACAAAACCCGGCGATATTGCAACAACCCCCAGCCCGTTGTACAACGTAGCCTTTTCGTCTAAAATCATTCACGATGCTGATTTCGTACGCTGGAGGGATTTGACCTTCTCTTATTCTTTACCGCGGACAATCACAGATAAAATAAAATTCATTTCCAACGCACGTGTTTACTTGCAGGGAACAAATCTTTTGATCTGGACCAATTGGAAAGGTATGGACCCTGAGGCCGGACCTACCAACATCAACCTAAGTGAGTACCCGAACCCACGTGCACTTACTGCTGGCCTGGACATTACCTTCTAACAAACTATAACACTACAAGTATGAAATTGAACAATAAATTTCTTTTGCTTATATGCGGCGGTTCGCTTGCGTTGGCGAGTTGCAAAAAAGAGCTTGATAAACAGCCAACCGATAGCTTCAGTAATACGAATGCCTATCAAACCATCGCTCAAATTCAGTTGGGTGTAAATGAAGCTTATGGACGTTACAGTGCGTATGCAAATGATATGTATGTAAATGCATTGGTTTCTGACGAATCCAAATTGGGTTCCGGTAACGCGGGTCAAGGCGCCCTGACATATCGGTTTCAGTATACCTCCGATGCAACTGCCGGGGGGGATGTGACCTCCGCCTATTTTAGTTATTATGCAATGATTGATCAGATCAACACCGTTCTTTCCTATCTGCCTACCGTAGCTGCGGCGCCATCCGATGAGCCAAGAAGAAACGCCTTAAAAGGACAGTTGCTGGCACTTCGCGGAATTGCGCATTTCAGCCTGCTGGAATTTTATTCCGATCGTTATGATGCGAATAAATTGGGCGTTCCCATCATGCTGCAATCCGACGTGTTTGCGAAGCCTAAGAGAAGTACAATGGGAGAAGTAATGGCGCAGATTGAAAAAGACCTGAGTGCGGCCAAGGATTTATTGCCCTCGGTTAATGCCTCAACTTTTTCTGATACGGTGATGAACCAAATTAATGTGACAGGATATCAGGCGCGGATTGCACTGTACAAACGCGACTACCAGTCTGCTATTAATTATGCTACGACCGTTATTAACTCTGCCGTTAAGCCACTTTCAAGTGGCGCTACCTTCCAAGATATCTGGACAGATGCAAACAATGCCGAAACGTTGTTTAGAAGGAGATACGCTTCGTCTGCGTCGATAGGCAGTTTGTGGACAACAACGGGCGGTTTAATTTATATTGCCCCTTCCGATAAATTGGTTGCAAGTTATGCGAGCACAGACATTCGCAAAGCAACTTACATTGGCGGTTCAAGTGGAAATTATTACGTAAACAAGTTCTTTACTTCGTCGAGAGGTGGACGCGCCGTGGATATTAAAGCGATGCGTATAGCGGAAATGTACCTGATCAGAGCAGAAGCATATGCCCGGAATACAACACCTGATTTGGTAGCCGGCGCTGCTGACTTAAATGCACTTCGTACGGCCCGTATTACAGGCTATGTTAACCAAACATTTGGAACAGCCGATGCGTTGGTAAGCGCCGTAATGGATGAACGCTTCAAAGAACTTTGCTTCGAAGGGTTCCGCTTCTTTGATTTGAAGCGCAACGGATTGCCCGTGCAACGTCTGGCCTCCGATGCAAATGCAGCTTGGCAAACCTTGACCCCTGGAGACTATCGTTTTATTATGCCTATACCGGGTCAGGAAATTCTTGCAAATCCAAATACGGTTCAGAACCCTGGTTATTAATAAACTTTAACGGAGTTTGGTCATCGCCAAACTCCATCAATTTCTCAAAAAAACAGCATGAAAGCGATTAAGATAACATTATCCATTTGCGTGTCAACGTTTCTTTTGTTGGCAAGCTGTAAAAAAAGAACGGAAGATTACTTTGTTGTCCCTCCCGAACAGGCTCACTTTGTAAATAGTTCGGGTAATTATTACATTACGAACAGTAGTACTTCATCTTTCAAGATACCCATCGGTTTAACTGCGGTAAATAACGTTGATCGTAAGGTCACAGTTAGCGTTACATCGCCTACAGGTGCCGTTGCGGGTACGCAATACAATTTGCCTTCAACTACCATCACAATCCCTGCAGGTAAAACGGTTGATTCATTAACGGTGAATGGTTTATTTGCTGGCTATGCAGGCACAAGGCGAGATACGCTGGTATTTACAATCACCAGCAGTGATGTAACTACAGCCGCATTTAATAACGTGTATAAACTGGTGCTTCAGAAATACTGCCCGGTTGATATTACCAGTTTTGCGGGTGCTTACAACAATATGAATGATAACGATGGTTCACCGGTTTATAAGGCCACGGTGGCGGCCATTAGCGCAGCTAACCAAACGAGTGCCACTACAGGATACATTATGGTCTCAGGTCTTTGGGGTGTGCCTGGAAGCGGTCCTATCCGTGTCAATTTAGATTGGACTGATCCGGGTAACTTTAAAACCGATATTCCAACGGGTCAACCTCTGTATGTTGATGCAAGGTATGGACAGGCTTTTGTAAGACCAGTTGGCAGCGGTACTTTCTCCTCATGTAACAACACGTTTACGCTAAAATATCAGGTGTATGTATCTGCTGGTAATTTTACTGCAACTACAACAACGATGGCGCGATAAAACTTTGCCCTTTTAGAAAAAGGCTGCCTTTCAAAGGCAGCCTTTTCTTTTTGAACACTATCTTATTTGATGATCCTCCGCAGTGTTTCCGCAATTTCTTCACCGTGCAAATCCTGCGCAATGATATTGCCATCCGGGTCAATTAAAAAGTTAGCGGGAATGGCCTGCACGCCATATAAAACGGCGGCGTCGTTGTTCCAGAATTTTAAATCGCTTACGTGTGTCCATGTTAAACCGTCTTGCTGAATTGCCTTTAACCAAGCGTCTTTGTTTTGATCAAGTGAAACGCCAAAAACCGTGAAATTTTTATCCTTGAATTCGTTGTAAGCCTTTACTACGTTCGGATTGTCTTTTCGGCAAGGCCCGCACCAACTGGCCCAAAAATCAAGCAATACATATTTGCCTTTGAACGAGGAAAGCGCAACAGGCTTGCCGCTCGCATCGGGTTGTGTAAAGTCGGGAGCCTTTGAAGGCGCCAGGCTTTTCTTGACGGCCTGTACGCCGGCGTGGTTCGGGAACCTTGCCGCCGTGGCATTTACCACATCCACAATCTCGGCCCGCGACAGACCTTTGACGCCAATGTTGTTCATGCTGTTCAGGTAAGAACTGATGGCATAAACCGTGAGCACGGGGCTCTTGCTTTCCTTAAAAAATTGCAGCGCATTGTTGTTGGCGTCGTTCGCCGCCGTTTCAAGTTTAGCGTAGGCTGCGTTTACCAAACTGTCCGGTGCTTTGTTTTGGCGAAGGCTGTCAACCGTTCTTTCCTGCGTCAATAAATTATTGACTTGTTCAATTGTGTTTTTGTCGAAAGCAACGAGTGCTTCGGTGGCGGGCGAACCCTTCACCGTGTAAGCTTGTGGTGAACCGGCATCGGCTTGCACACTCACTTTGGGGGCATCGCTCACAACAAATGCCAGCGGCGTGGGCCTGTCTTTCAGGCGCAATTGGTACAACGATTCTTCTTTTACCGGCGCCTGCAACCGAAAGCTGCCGTCGTTTTTTATTGTTGCCGAATCCATAATGGTGGGTTGTCCGGCGGGCACGTCTTCTTCCAAATAAATCATTTTTGCGGAGGCATTTTTTACCGTGCCTTCCACATCGAACGTGCGGCCGTTATCGCTTTTGGCCGTGCAGGCAAACAAGCCTGCCAGCACCGTTATCCAACTGTATTTTTTCATCCGTTTAATTTCTCGCTTATTTTTTTTGTGACTTCTTCCGCGTTGGCCTTGCCTTTCGAAAGCTTCATTACTTCGCCCACAAATAAACTCAACAAACCTTTCTTGCCCTTCCTATATTCTGTTATTTTTTGGGCATGCTTTGTTAAGGCGGCGTCAATGTGCGCATCGGTTTCATCAGATGATTGCAGGCCCAGGCTTTCACTTTTTATGTACTCTTCAATATCCGTTTGCGGATGGCTTAGCAGGTGCGGAAATATTTTTTGCGAAGCGATGCCATAGCTGATCAGACCTTCGTCGGTTAGCGAAATAAGCTGCGCGATGGAAGAAGGATTGAGCGTTCTCGCATCCGTTGATTCGTCCTGCGCGGTTAAATGATTTTTAACCGGCCCGATGACCCAGTTGGCCGCTGCTTTATAGTTTGTCGTTTCTTTCGCAATGCCGAAAAACAAACCGGCAAGTTCCGTGTCTTCGGCCAAAAGCGAGGCATCATAAGTTGACAAGCCGTACGTTGTTTGCAACTTCTCTTTTATCTCGCTTTGCAAAGGCGGCATGGCGTTGCGTACGGTTTCAATTTCCTCGGCGGTGATGTTGAAAGGAGGTAGGTCCGGTTCGGGAAAATAGCGGTAATCATCTTCGTCTTCTTTGGTGCGAATAATATACGTGGTGGAAGTCGTCTCGTCCCAGCCCTTTGTTTGTTGCAAGATTGTTTCGCCGTTTTTAAGTTTTTGAATCAGTTGTTCCTTTTCGTATTCAACCGCTTTTTTAATAAAGCGAATGGAGTTGAGGTTTTTGATTTCAACCTTTGTTCCCAATTTTTCGTCGCCTTTCTTGCGCACCGAAATGTTCACGTCGCACCGAAGGCTGCCTTCTTCCATGTTGCCGTCGCAAACCTGTAAATGACGAACCAACTTGCGTAATGTGGTTACGTAAGCCGCGGCTTCTTCGGCGCTGCGCAAATCAGGCTCGGTAACGATTTCAAGCAGCGGCGTACCGGCGCGGTTAAAATCAAGTTGCGTGTACGGAGTGTTGTCGTCGTGAATGCTTTTGCCCGCATCTTCTTCCATGTGAATGCGGTTAAGCTTTATTGATTTTTTTTCAGTGCCAACGGTTATCTCCAAAAAACCGCCTTTGCAAATGGGCGTGGTGTGTTGCGAGATTTGATAGCCTTTCGGCAGATCGGGATAGAAATAATTTTTACGGGCAAAATAATTTCGCTGCACAATTTCAGAATGTGTGGCCAAACCCAGCGTCACTGCCAGCCGGATGACTTCCTTGTTCATCTTGGGCAGTGTGCCCGGATGCGCCAGCGACACGATACTGACCTGCGTGTTCGGCTCTTGCCCAAACAGTGTTGTATCGCCGCAAAACAGTTTTGTTTTCGTCAGCAGTTGTGCATGAACCTCCAAGCCTATCACCACTTCATATCCGTCATCAACCTTCATAAAAAAATTTGTCCAAAGATAAAGCCCCGCCAAAATAGGCGGGGCGTTGAAAGACTGCACAATGAAACACGTGAGACGTCAAAGGTGAAACGTGAGCCTGTAGCCAACTTTGGTGCAAAACGCTTTACGGTTTCACGTCTGGCGTTTCACGTTTCACATTATAAATCCACTGTTTTTGGCTTCTTCATTTTGACTTCTACGGTTTGGGTTTTGCCGTTGCGGTTAAGCTGCATTTTCACCGTTGGCTGTTCTCTTTTTTCACGCATCAGTTTTGCAATGTCGTCGGCGCTGTTCACCGCTTTGTCGTCCACCATGGTAATAACGTCGCCTTCTTTGATGCCGGCTTTTGCACCCATGCCTTCGTCGTCCACGTCCAATACTTTCACGCCTTTGCCGTCATCGGTGTCTTGCACCGACAGACCAAGCCTTGGGCGGTTACCAGCCATGCTGAACACGCCGCCGGGCAATGTGCGTTCCATCATGCGGTTGTTTAAATTGTTGTTCCAGGTGTCTTCGGAAAAAATCTTCGGCGCTATCGTCATTCCTTTCATGTCAATGCCTTTCCAGCGGCCCAATTCAGCAGTTGTTTTTTGCTCTTTGCCGTCGCGCAAATAAGTGATGCTTACTTTTTCGCCGGGCTTGTGCGCACGAACAGCCTCGGATACGTCATCGGTTGCGTCTATTTTGCGGTTGTCAATTTTGGTGATGACGTCGCCTTTTTTCAAACCGGCTTTTTCTGCGGCGCTTTCTTTTGTGACGGATTGAATTTCGGCGCCTTTATCATCGCCATCGGTTACGACGCCAAGCATGGCGCGGTTGCTGTCAACACTAAACAGGTGACCACCTTCGTCGTTCCAGGTCATGTTGAAATTTCTGTCGGGCATGGTGCGGAACGTCATTGCGTTCGGCGTTCGAAGGTTGTTGACGTGAACTTGTACGTCTTTCAAATCGGCCACGTCTTTGCCGTTTACTTTTACTTTATTGCCTTCGATTTCGATGACGGTTTTTTCGTCCTTGTCGCCCGTGCGGGTAATAATTATTTGTTGACGCTCGGTTTTCTCTTTGGTCTTTTCTTTTTCTTTTTCCTTTTGCGCAAGAAGGGTACCCGGTACGGCGCAGAATGCAAAGGCTGCAATTGCGAAATGTTTTACGAGAAGTTGTTTCATAAACGAATGATTTATTTGACTACGTTAAGTTTCGTAGATCAAATATAAAACGGGTTTTTGAATTACGAAAATCTTCGCAATTGTAAAACGACGAGCGGTTTAAAGGGCTGCTTTAACGGCGGCAATCACTTCTTGAAGGTGCGAAGCGTCTTGTCCGCCGGCTGTGGCCAGTGTTTTTTGCCCGCCGCCGCCGCCTTTGATGAGCGGGGAAACTTTTTGCTTGATGAGTACCGCCGCGTCGAGGTTTTTTTCTGCGGAAAGAGCTTCGTCAAGCTGAAGCACAACGGCGGCTTTGCCGTCAACGGCAGAGGCGAGGGCGATAAGATGTCCGGGTGCAGATGCTTTCAACTCGAAGGCCAGCTTGCGCAGCGCATCGGCGGTGGGCACATCAACTACGGCACCAATGAACGGCGTGCTGTTCACAACTTGTGTTTGTTGCAACAACTCTTTGCTTAGCGATTTGATTTGAGCGGCTTCAAATTTTTCTACTTGCTTTTTAAGCAATGTATTTTCCTCTTGCAACGAAGCAATGGCTTTGCCAAGGTCTTTTGGATTCTTGAACAATTCGCGAACGCCGCGCAGGGTTTCAAGCTGATGGTTTATGTAGTTCTCCGCAGCCGCGCCGCTGATGGCCTCAATGCGGCGAACACCGGCTGCAACAGCCGCTTCGGATGTTATTTTAAAGAAGCCTAGTTCACCCGTTGCGCCAACGTGTGTGCCGCCGCAAAGCTCGACAGAATAACTTGGGTCAATGGTAACCACGCGAACGGTATCGCCGTACTTCTCGCCAAACAAGGCCATGGCGCCGGTTTTCATTGCTTCTTCTTTGGGCATGAAGCGAATGACGACCGGAATGTTTTCTCTTATTTTTTCGTTCACTAATCGCTCTACTTCTTTGATTTCTTCGTCCGTCATCTTGCTGAAATGCGAGAAATCAAAACGCAGGTAATCGGCGTTCACCAGCGAACCTTTTTGCGCTACGTGTGTGCCCAATACTTTTCGCAAAGCGGCGTGAAGCAAATGCGTGGCGCTGTGATGAATGGCCGTGTGCTTGCGCTTTGTTGCGTCCACTTTTGCAATTACTTCACCGTCGAAGGATGAAGGAAGTTTTTCAGCAAAGTGAATGATTAAGTCGTTTTCTTTTTTGGTATCGACAATTCTTAATTCTTCATTATTAATTATTAATTGTCCCGTGTCTCCAACCTGTCCGCCGCTTTCAGCATAAAACGGTGTTTTGTCGAGAACAATTTGATAGGACTCCTTGCCTTTTGCTTTAACCTTTCTGTATTTTAAAACCTGTGCTTTGGTTTCGAGAGAATCGTAACCGACGAATTCATTGCTGCTTCCTTCGTTTACAATTATCCAATCTTCTGTGTCTATTGCTGTCGCAGCACGCGAACGTTCTTTTTGTTTTTGCATTTCCGCATTGAATTCAACCTCGTTAACATCGAAATTATTTTCGCGAACAATCAATCGAATCAAGTCAAAAGGGAAGCCATATCTGTCATATAAAATGAAACTAATCTTTCCACTTATTGTCTTGTGAAGAGATTCAGAATCGCCAGAGAAAAGTGAGATGCCCGAATTTACTTCTGTTAGTTCTTTAATAACAGTTGGCATTGGTGACTTTGGAGTAACTGGATTGGAAATCGGATAAACCGGGAAATCTTTGAAGTAAGAAATTATCTCGTTTAAGGTTTCAATACCCTTTCCAAGCGTTCGCAAAAAAGCTTCCTCTTCTTCCTTAATTACTCTCGTCACAAAACTTTCCTGCTGTTTCAATTCAGGAAACACGCTTTCAAACTGCGTTGCAATCACTGGTAGCAATTGATGCAGCAACGGCTGCTGATAATTCAGGTAAGAATAATAATACCGAACGGCCCGGCGCAAAATCCTTCGAATCACATAACCCGCACCGGTGTTCGACGGTAACTGTCCATCAGCGATGGTAAATGAAATAGCACGAATGTGATCGGCCAACACACGAAACGCAATATCGGTTTTGGTGTCGCTGAAACCGTATTTGTTGTTCGTGATTTCCTCAATCTTTGAAATCGTTCCGGTAAAAACATCGGTATCGTAATTGGATTGCTTCTCTTGCAGCACACGCACCAAACGTTCGAAGCCCATTCCCGTGTCAACGTGTTTTGCGGGCAAGGGTTGCAGGCTTCCGTCTTTTAAACGATTAAACTGAATGAATACGTTGTTCCAAATTTCAATCACCTGCGGATGATCGGCGTTCACCAAATTCTTTCCATCAACCTGTTTGCGTTCATCTTCCGTTCTTGTGTCCACGTGTATTTCGGTGCAAGGCCCACACGGTCCTGTGTCGCCCATCTCCCAAAAATTGTCTTTCTTGTTGCCCAGTAAAATGCGGTCTTCGTTAATCCATTTCTTCCATTCATTCGCTGCTTCTTCGTCTTTGGGCAAGCCTTCTTTTTCATCGCCTTCAAACACGGTTACATACAATCTATCCTTTGGAATATTTAAAACACTCGTGAGCAATTCCCAACTCCATTCAATGGCTTCTTTTTTAAAATAATCACCAAAGCTCCAGTTGCCCAGCATTTCAAACATGGTGTGATGGTAGGTGTCCACACCCACTTCTTCCAGGTCGTTGTGCTTGCCACTAACGCGTAAACATTTTTGCGTGTCGGCAATGCGCGGCGACGGCGCTTGCTTGTTGCCAAGAAAATAATCCTTGAACTGGTTCATGCCCGCGTTGGTAAACATCAGAGTCGGATCGTTCTTTACCACGATAGGCGCCGAAGGCACAATCAGGTGCCCTTTGCTGCGAAAGAAATCGAGAAAAGCGTTGCGAATGGCTGCACTGGTCATCACAAGAAAAACTGTTTATTTACGTTTATTGCTCTTATTTTGTCGTTCCCGTTTTGGGGAGGGCAAAGATAGTGAGACGTGAAACGTGAAAAGTGAAACATAAGGCAGGACTGCGCTGCAATTGGAAAGTCTTTACAGTTTCACGTCTCACGTTTGACGTTTCACGTTCCCATTTCCGATGAAAAAAATCAAATACTATTACAACACGCATACGCTTCGCTACGAAAAGCTCATCACGCCGCTAAGGGTGAAACTGCTGCGGGTGTTTGGTTTTGTGGCTACGGCATTTGTTACCGCTGTTCTTATCGCCTTCATCGCTTTCCGCTTCATTGGCTCGCCGTACGAAAGAATTCTGCGCCAGCAAAACGGGGAATTGAAAGACGAACTGGCTCAATTGAACGAACGCGTAAAAGCCGTAGACCAGCAAATGGATGCGCTGGAAAAACGCGACAACGAAGTGTACCGCAGCATTTTTGAAGCGCAACCCATACCGGATAGCTTGCGCACCCTGCAAGCCGAAAAGGAACAGGAGATTGCCAAAGTGGAAAGCCTGCCCGAAGGCAAGCTCATTCACGCCATTGACACAACGGTGAACAAATTAAAAGCACGCATCGCCGCGCAAACCAAATCTTACGATGAAGTAACGAAGCTCATTGCCAATAAGGAACAACTGCTGTCTTCAACGCCGGCCATTCAGCCCGTGAGCAACAAAGATTTAAGCCGCATCGCTTCGGGTTTTGGTTACCGTGTAGATCCTGTTTACAAAACCATCAAGCTTCACGCAGGGTTAGATTTTGCCGCACCACAGGGCACGCCCATTTATGCCACGGCTAACGGCACGGTTGCGCAAGCCGGCTTTAGCGAAGGCGGCTACGGCAACCACGTGGTGATTGATCACGGCTACGGCTACGAAACCGTTTACGGTCACATGGTAAGGGTAAAAGCAAGAGCCGGACAGAAAGTAAAACGCGGCGAAGTCATTGGCTACGTGGGAAGCACGGGCAAAAGCACCGGACCGCACTGCCATTACGAAGTGCACAAGAACGGCCAAAAGCTCGACCCGGTTTATTTCTTCTACAACGACTTAAGCCCGCAGCAATTTGACCAGCTTTTGAAAAGAGCTTCTTCTTCTAACCAAAGCCTGGACTAATTATGAGTTTTGAATTATGAGTGATGAATGAAAGACAATATTGAATTTGCTTTGCTCATTTTTGATTCCACATTAACTCGTCACACCACATTCATAATTCATAACTCAAAACTCATAATTCATAATTCATATTTTTTATGACCCTTCAGGAAGCCCAGCAAAAAGTGGACGAGTGGATTAAAACCACCGGTGTTCGTTACTTCAGCGAGTTAACCAACATGGCCATCTTAACCGAAGAAGTGGGAGAGGTGGCAAGACTAATGAGTCGCATGTATGGTGAGCAATCGTTTAAAGAAAGCGACAAGGGAAAAGAATTGAATGATGAATTGGCTGATGTGCTTTGGGTGCTCATCTGTATTGCCAACCAAACCGGCGTTGATTTAACCGATGCCCTGCAAAAGAATTTTGACAAGAAAAGTTCCCGCGATAAAGACCGGCATCAGCATTTGTCTGAACCATGATTTGGGTAGATTAAATGGATTAACAGGAAATAAAAGAATCGTTCCTTGTAGAACGTTCTTGCTTTATCAAGCTGTCTTTATTTCTTCCTAATCCTAATAATCCACCCAAATCATGGTTCAGACAGATGGCTTTGTTTTTGTACTCGCACAAGCAAAACAGTGCGATGAAGAAGTTTTCTTTTAAACTTGTGGGCAAGTCTTTTAAAGATGCGTTTTCGGGTTTTGGCAACGATAAAGTCACCAAGCTAAGTGCCTCGCTGGCTTATTACACGGGCTTTTCGCTGGCGCCTTTGTTGGTGGTGATTATCGCCATCTGCGGTTTCTTTTTTGGCGCCGAAGCGGTGCAGGGTTCCATTCAAACCCAAATGCAATCGTTCATTGGCGCTGATGCAGCCAAGCAAATACAGGATATGATAAAGAACGCCGCCATCAGCGGCAAAGGCACGCTTGCCACCATCATCGGTGCGGTTACGCTGCTCATCGGTGCGTCGTCCATCTTTGCTGAAATACAGGATTCCATCAACAGCATCTGGGGCCTGAAGGCAAAGCCAAAGGCCGGCATCATGCGGCTGGTAAAAAGCCGCCTGCTTTCCTTTGGACTTATTGCCAGCCTCGGCTTTTTATTGCTGGTTTCGCTGGCCGCAACAACAGTCGTTGAAAGCCTCGGCAATCGCTTAAAGGCGGCACTGCCCGATGTGACCGTCGTGCTTTTTTACGTCATCAACCTGGTACTTACGCTGGGCGTAACCACCGTTTTGTTTGCGGTTATTTTTAAGGTCTTGCCCGATGCAAAAATCAAGTGGAAGGCCGTGTGGCCCGGTGCAATTGTCACGTCGTTGCTTTTCCTCATCGGCAAGTTTGCCATCTCGCTTTACATCAGCAAAACCAACGTGGGCAGTACCTACGGCGCAGCGGGTTCGTTGGCCGTCATCTTTGTTTGGATTTATTATTCGTCCATTATTCTTTATTTCGGTGCCGAGTTCACAAAGGCTTACACCATCAACAAAGGGGCAAAGGTTGTTCCCAGCCAATACGCCGAGTGGTCGCAGGAGCCGACAGTGCCGAACGCAGAGCCCAAAAGCCCGCCGCCTTCGTCGCCTTCGCCGGAAAAAGAAAGGCGTCAGCCCTTGCCTGCGCATCCGCAATTGGCCGTTTCGCATCCGCGTTCTGATACAACTGAAGCTCTTGATAATCCCCGCGCCGAACACAAGCGAAAAGAACCGGGAGTGGGAACGGTATTGCTTGGCCTGGCCCTGTATTTTGTCGCCAACGCAAGAAGCAAAAAACAGCACGGCTAAGAACAAGGCAACGTTGAGGGCCTCTTTTTTGCAACGGTGCGAACCATTATGGCAGACAAGTTTTCGGTAAAGAAACTTTGGCCGGTGATGAAACAGGCCTTCACCGGTTTTGGCAACGACAAAGTAATGAAGCTAAGCGCCTCACTGGCCTATTACACGGTTTTCTCCATCGGGCCGGTCATCATCGTTATCATTTATTTTGCGGGTGTTATTTACGGACGCGAAGCCATACAGGGAAGCATCTTTGGACAGATAAAAGGTTTGGTGGGTGCCGATGCTGCGGCGCAAATTCAGGACATGATAAAAAATGCGGCCTTAAATACCGGCGGTAAATTGGCTGCAATCATTGGCATCGTTACGCTCATCATTGGCGCCACAAGTGTGTTTGGTGAAATACAGGATTCCATCAACCAAATATGGAACCTGAAGCCGAAACCGAAAAAAGGATGGCTCAAGATGATCATCAACCGCCTGCTTTCGTTTTCAGTCATTATCAGCCTCGGTTTTATTTTGCTTGTATCGCTGGTGCTAAACGGTTTGATAGAAGCCCTGATGGGACGGTTGCAGGCCTACTTTCCGAACGTTACCGTAGTACTTGTTTACATCGTTAACATCTTGCTGACCTTCATTGTAACCACTGCTTTATTCGGCGTCATCTTCAAAGTTTTGCCGGATGCACTTATTAAATGGAAAGACGTGGCGGTTGGCTCGATGGTCACGGCCGTGTTGTTCATGGTGGGCAAGTTTGCCATTACGTTTTACATCGGCAAGTCCAACGTGGGCAACACTTACGGCGCGGCGGGTTCGTTGGTTGTGTTGTTGGTTTGGGTTTATTATTCTTCGGTGATTTTGTACTTCGGCGCCGAATTCACCAAAGCTTTTGCAGCCAACTTCGGTTCGCCCATACATCCAAACGATTATGCCGTGTGGGTAAAGAACATTGAAGTGGAAGAGAAGAACGGCTCGCTGAAAGAACAGGAAGAAAAAAAGAAAGAGCAGAACGAACAAACGGGTGATAACATCAAAGTAACGTAACCCCCCTTGTCCCCCTAAAGAGAGACTTAGGTTTGAAAGATTTTTCGGTATCGGTTTTCAAGACGGTTTATTGGTTTTTATTTTGCCCAATAGAATTATCGGACGCACACGAGTGCGACGCAACGAACGCGCAATAGATAGGCGAACTTCTGGCTCATGTAAATCAACCTGCCGCAAAGGAACCACCGCAAAGAAGTAAAGTTTTTTACACGAAAGTCTCCCCTTTAGGGGGACAGGGGGTTTATATTTGCGCCCTATGGCAACAGACAACAACCGCTTTCAAGCCATCATCTCGCATTGCAAAGAGTACGGCTTTATTTTTCCTTCGAGTGAAATATACGACGGCCTTGGCGCCGTGTACGATTACGGCCAGTGGGGCAGTGAACTGAAGAAAAACATCAAGGATTACTGGTGGAAAAGCATGGTGCAGTTAAACGAAAACATTGTGGGCATCGATGCCGCTATTTTCATGCACCCGACAACGTGGAAGGCCAGTGGACACGTGGATAATTTCAGCGATCCGATGATTGATAATAAGGATAGCCAGAAGCGCTACCGCGTGGATCATTTGCTGGAAGCCAAAGCAGATGAATTAGAGAAGGGTGGAAAGAAAGAAGAAGGTGGGGCATTGTTGAAAGAAATGGATGCTTTGCTTGCGGCCAATGACTTTGCCGGATTAAAAACCTTGATAGAAAAGAACAACATCGTTTGCGCGGTAAGTGGAACCTGCAATTGGACCGATGTGCGCCAATTTAATTTGATGTTCTCAACGGAGTTTGGCGCCGTATCAACCGAAGACAACGAAGCCAATATTGTGTACCTGCGGCCCGAAACAGCGCAAGGTATTTTTGTAAATTTTTTGAACGTTCAAAAGACCGGCCGGATGAAAATCCCGTTCGGCATTGCGCAAATTGGCAAAGCGTTTCGCAACGAGATTGTGGCGCGGCAATTCATCTTTCGCATGCGTGAATTTGAGCAGATGGAGATGCAGTTTTTTATTCGTCCCGGCTCGCAAAAAGAATGGTACGAACACTGGAAAACCGAACGCATGAAGTGGCATTTGAGCCTTGGCATTCCCGCAGAAAAATACCGCTTTCACGATCACGTAAAACTGGCGCACTACGCCGATGCAGCTTGTGATATTGAATACGATTTCCCGATTGGTTTTAAAGAAGTGGAAGGCATTCATTCCCGCACCGATTTTGATTTGCGCAATCACCAGGAGTACAGCAAAAAGAAGATGCAGTACTTCGACAACGACGTTGACGAAAGTACCGGCAAGCCTTACGGCAATTATATTCCGTACGTGATTGAAACGTCCATTGGCGTTGACCGCACGGTGATGATGGTGTTGAGCGAAGCGTACGAAGAACAGGATTTGAGTACCGAAGAAAAAAAGGACAGTCGCGTGGTGTTGAAATTTCCGCCGAAGCTTGCACCCATTAAGCTTGCAGTATTGCCACTTGTGAAGAAAGACGGTTTGCCCGAAATTGCGCGACGCATTATTGATACTTGCAAGCCGCAGTTCCGTTGTTTTTACGAAGAGAAAGACACCATTGGCAAACGATACAGAAGAATGGACGCCATCGGTACGCCGTTTTGTGTAACGGTAGATCATCAAACCAAAGAAGACAATACCGTTACCATTCGTTACCGCGATACGATGCAACAAGAACGAATCCGTGTTGATGCCATTAAAGACCTGATACTAAAAAACATCGCTTAAATAACAAACCGTCCCGCGCAAAACGGGACGGTTTTCTTTTCAACATTTCAACCCAAATCTTCTGTATATCCTTTGTTCGTCTTACCGGATAACAAGGCCGTTGTAACGGGCCTTCCGGCGAATATTCCAAAGCTGTATAGTGCCAAATTGTTTCGGCTCTCTTGCGGTTTGCAAATACATTACATCGGTAGCCAGGGTTTCGTTTACAGAGGTTAACAGGTTTGCTAATTCTTCACTGTCCATCCGGATAAGGGACGGTGCATTTTTCGTCATCATAATCGTAAAATTTAATCAAGAAATAAAAATCTTCAGGCAGCGGCATTCGTCAGGCAAACCAAAGCGAAGTAAGGCAAGGGTACTTTCGGAGAATTAAACTGCAGACGTAATTCTGTTTCGGTATTGCGCTGCAAAGATGCAGGCAAGCATCATCAAGTTCCAAACCGATCGCGTCTTTTTAACAGTTTTTGCAAAGGCTCAAAATTTTTTTAGGCGTGTCTAAATAATATCTGCACCGGCGAAGGACTTGGGTTTCACCCGAGGAAGGAAACCGCCGCGACGGAAAGTTTATTGTTTTGCCGGGCATTGGTTTCCAAGGGCTCTTTTAACAATTGGTGCGGAAGCAATAGAAAAAGCCGGCTTTTCAACCGGCTTCGTAAAGAATGTTTATCCGTAGAGTTCCTGGTGTATCGCTTTTCTATCGTAGCCCAAACCTTGTATCCGTTGCTTTGCCTCGTCAATCATCGCTTTCCATCCGCACAAATAAAAATTAGCAGGAGGCGGTTCGGAATTGCCGTTCATTTTCTCCCGCACCAGGTTCTCGTAAATCGCATGAACGTAACCGCAGCAACCGTCCCATTGTTCCCGCGACAAGGTTGGAAGAAAATGAAAGTTTTCCATCTCCGTGTCCAACTGTTTTAATTCGGATACATACACCAAATCCTTTTGCGTGCGGGTGCCGAAAATGAGGTGGATGTTTTGGTGCGGAATGTTGTGCCGCTTTATGTGGTGCACCATGCTGCGGAAAGGTGCAATGCCCGTACCGGTGCAGATGAAGTACAAATCTTTTTCAATGCTGTCGGGCAAGGTAAACACGCCCTGCGGCCCGCGAAGCGTAAGCTCTGAGCCTTCTTTCACTTCGTTAAACAAATACGTGGTGCCGGCGCCGCCTTCCAGCAAAACAATCAGCAATTCAAACACATTGGTGCCGTCGGGCCAGGAGGCAATGGAATAGCTGCGGATGCGCTTGGCAGGCTTCTCATGAATGGGCAAATCCAGCGTTACAAACTGGCCGGGTGCAAAATCAAAGGACTCAAGTTCGGGAACCTGTATCCAGAAACGGCGTGTGTTGTACGTTTCGTTTTCAATGCGGGTCACAATGCCTTTTCGCCAGGGTTGTAAAGCCATAAACAGTTTTCGGGCAAATTACTAAAAAGGATTTATCCCGAAAGTTTTCCACAAAAAACGGTTGTTGGCACAGTCCTTGAAAAAAGAACGGCAGAAATTAAGCACTCAAGATATTTTAGTCGGACGGTTTAGGTTAAGGGGCTGGTAGTCTTACCGGCCCTTCTCTTTTATTGAAAATGAAGCGGCGCCAGGCGTTCTTCTTTGTCAAAAGCGTACACGAAGGGTTTATCTTTCCACGAGCCGGTAATCACAATGTTTTTTTCCCGCACTTTTTCCGCTAAAGCCGCATCGCTGGCGGGGGTTTCTTCTTTTGGTGTTAACACCAGCTGCCACAGTTCTGTTCCTTCTTTTTTTTGAAGAGTAACCTCAACGCCGTTATTGGTTTTGCCAATTGACTGTTGTGACTGTTTAATTTCCACGGGCTGCACGGCGTAGGCTTTTTGTTTGATCCAAACGGTAGTGAACAATGGCGCGGGCCGGGATGAATCCGTTTCCACAAACAGAAGGTGCTCTTCCGAAACACCGCTGTTCAACGGCCTTCCGCTGTCGTCAACGCGAATGGTACCGGCCACTTTTTCCCGCACGTAGGCGCTGGCTTTGTAAATTCCGGATTGGGGCGAACAAGAGGCAAGCAAGAGAACAACAAACAGGGAAGTGAATGCGTATTTCATGAATTAAATGTAGCGAGAACAATACACCGACAAAAACAGAAATGGAGGGTCGAAACGCTTATCTTTAGCTTTTAACGTTTACGAACTATGCTGTGCTCGAAAAACACATTGACCGTTCTGATTTTAGCAGCCTTTTTTTCCGTTGGCTGCGTTTCCAAAACAAACAAACAAGCCGAAGAACCCAATGAAATTTTTTCCGAAAGAGACGGAATGGAACTGGCCATGCGGCAGGAATTTTTGATGACGCAGGACCCGGCCCTGGGTTACATCCCGAAAGAAAGAATGATTGCTGCATTGGAATACCAGCGCCGGCTAAACGCTGCAAGGCAGAATCAAAGCCTCGCCATAAACTGGCAGGAGAGAGGTCCGGTAAATCCGGCGGGAAGAACAAGAGCTTTTGTCATTGATGCCCGGGATGCCACCGGCAACACGGTTTTTGCGGCCAGCGTAAGCGGCGGCATTTGGAAAGCCACCAACTTTAAATCAACGCCGGTGTGGACACCGGTGAATGAGAACATGGGCAGCTTGGCAGTTTGTGCGCTTGCCCAAGACCCTTCCAATACATCGGTCATGTATGCCGGAACGGGCGAAGGTTGGTTTAACTCGGACGCGGTAAGAGGAAACGGCATTTGGAAGACCGCAGACGGCGGTACGACGTGGAATAAGTTGGCCTCTACCGACTCGTCGGCTACGTTGCCACCAAGCACGACACCTAATTTGCACAATTTCGATTTCATACAAGATATAGTGATAAACACGAGTGGTGTTGTCTTTGCCAGTTCACGACCCAGTGCCCGCTTTTGCAATACAGGAGGCGTTTTTCGCTCGGCTGATGGCGGTACAAGCTGGACGAGGGTGATTGGTGTTTTAACGGCTCAAACTTGCGACAGCGCTTACAATTACTACGGCGCTGATCTGGAACTTGCCTCTAACGGCGATGTGTACGCCACTACGGGTTATATTAATTCGGGTGAACCCGCTAATCTCGGGCGGATTTTTCGCTCCAGCGCTGCTGCAAACGGTACCAATGTAGGAGGCGCGGGAACCTGGGTTGACATTACACCTAGCGGCACCTGGCAGCGAATTGATGTCGCAGTAGCACCCAACAATCCGGCGGTGATCTACGCTTTGTTGGAAGGCTCAGGCAACGGCATCGGCGCCATAAAAAAAAGCACAAACTCCGGCGCCACATGGACCGACCTTCCCTTGCCGACCTGGTGCAACCAAGGAACGAATTCATCGGATTTTACCAACGGCCAGGCGTTTTACGATTTGATTGTGCAAGTAGATCCAACGAACGCCAATAACGTTTATATCGGCGGCATTGATTTGTTTAAATCAACCGACGGTGGTGCAACCTGGAATCAACTTACGCAGTGGGCGAGTAACTGTTCTACGTTGCCTGTTGTGCACGCCGATCAGCACAACATTCAATTCTTGCCGGGCTCTGGTTCGGAAATATACGCCAGCAACGACGGCGGCATTTATTACAGCAACAACGCAGGTTCAACCTGGGCTACAGCTACCCTTCCTAATTTAAACGGTGCCAACCAAACTACGTATTCGCTAAAGAACGTTGGCTACAACGTTATGCAGCTTTATGCTTGCGATATGCATCCAACCGCTACCAACTATTTTCTCGTGGGTGCGCAGGACAACGGTTCGTATAAGCTCACGTCGGCTGGTGTAGCGATAGCCATTGAATCGAGTGTGGGCGGCGACGGAGGCTTTTGTCACATTGACCAGGCGGATGGCAACATCCAAGTTATTTCTTACGTGTACAACAATTTTTATTATTCCCGCAACGGTGGAAACAGTTTTACCCGTATCAGCTTTAACAACAACGGCTTTTTCATCAACCCATCTGATTACGACGATCAGAAAAAAGTTTTGTACACCGGTGCGAATTCAGCACAGCTCGGCCTTGTGTCGAACCTAAGTGGCACAGGCTCGCCGACCTTTTCGACGCAAAATATCAGCGGCCTTGGGGTGCGCAAAATTTCAGCTCTAAAAGTGGACCCGACGGTGAGCAGTGGTGGAACGGTTTGGCTTGCCGGAACGGACACCATCCGCCGTGCCAACTACACTCCTCTTCAGCCTGTGGTCATAAAAGTCACAAATGCCAACGCAACACCAATAGAAGCCGTTACAAGAGTTTTGTCAAATGCCCCTGAAGGATCGTCCATTTCCTCGATAGACGTTGACCCTGCTAACGCCAACCATCTTTTGGTGACTTTGTCGAACTACGGTGTGGTTAGTGTTTACGAAAGCACCGACGGCGGTGCAACGTTCAACAACATCGAAGGCAATTTGCCCGATGTGCCGGTGCGTTGGGGCATGTTTGTTCCGGCCAATGCCAGCGTAGGCGGCACAACCGGCGGCGGTATTTTACTGGCCACGGAAATTGGCGTGTGGTTTACACAGCAATCGGCGGGAACGGCCACTTCCTGGTCGTCGCAAAACACAGGCTTGCCCAACGTGCGAACAGACATGCTTCGCTACCGCGCTTCCGATAATTTATTGGCGGCAGCCACACACGGACGAGGATTGTTCACCACAACGCTGACTTCTGTTGCCACGGGCATTCCAACGGTAAGCAACACCCGCAATTTTATTGACTATGTTACAAACACAAGACAACAGCTTTTTGTAAAAACAGGTAATCTTACCACTACGGCCATGCAACTGCAATTGTTTGACGCGACGGGCCGCCTGGTGTACGATAAAAAAACCGGGTACAGCAATCAAACAATCCCAATTGACGGTTTGGCAAGCGGCAGCTATATTCTTAAAATTTATGGCAACCGAAACGAGCAATACACGAAGCAGTTTGTCAGATAAAATTTAATCCCGCTCCGGCGGGATTTTCTTTACATAAATTCTTAATTCTTTCCTCCGGAAAACGGTGCAACCTTTGCCTTGAAGTATCTTTGCCCACTTCATCGAAGCAAAGCAAGGACGAGACCGAATGAGTGTAAGCACATTACTGGATAAATACAAATCTTCCCCCCGCCTTTTTAATTTGGCGGACAAACTTTCTTTTGCCCAAACCCAAAAAATACGGCTGGCAAACCTCAACGGCAGCGCCTCCCAGTTTGTTGCCGCAGGCATTTTCTTGCATCCGTCTTGTAGTCAAATGAACCATGTGTTTGTTTGCAATGATGCGGAAGAAGCGGCTTATTTTCACAACACGCTGGAGAACCTTACCGATGCTCTGAACATCTTTTATTTCCCGTCTTCGTTCAAGAATAGAAAGAACTACCGTTTGCTTAATTCGTCGCACGTGATGTTGCGCACCGAAGCGATGACGAAGTTCTCTTCGCAAACCGGCAATCGGGTAGGCGCCTTGGTGACGTATCCCGAAGCGGTGGCCGAAAAAGTGGTGGTTTCCAAAGCCATTGCGCAAAACATCATTCACATAAAAGCCGGCGATGAAATTGATCCGGTGAGTTTGTACGGAAAACTGGTTGATTACGGTTTTGAACGTACCGACTTTGTTTACGAGCCGGGACAGTTTGCAGTGCGTGGCGGCATTCTGGACATTTATTCCTTTGGCAACGAAAAGCCTTACCGCATTGAGCTTTTCGGCAACGATGTGGATTCAATCCGCATCATTGATCCCGAAACGCAGTTGAGTGAGAGAAGGCTTTTGCAAGTGAGCATTATTCCCAACGTGGAAACGCAATTTGAAGAAGAGGAGAAAGTTTCGTTGCTGCAATTTTTGCCCGAGAACACCGTCATTTGGATACAGGACGAAGAATTCCTTCGTGAGCAATTATTGACGGCTGAAGAAGACCTGCATCTTTTTTTAGAGACGATGAAAACGTTTTCGAAAAAAGACGAAGAAGAGCAGGATGACAAGCTAATTAAGAAAGACGTAAAGGTTGAAGAATTTACAACGGCTGATGATTTTGCAAGAGATTTATTGCGTCACCACACGGTTTATTTTGGCTATGAGAAGCCAACCGATTTTTCAACCGAAATAAAGTTTGAAACAAAATCACAACCGGCTTTCAACCGCCAGTTTGATTTACTGATTCAAGACTTGAAAAGCTGGGAAGGCAAAGGCTTTGCATTAAACATCTTTGCCGAGAATCCGAAACAACTGGAAAGGCTTTACAACATCTTCAAAGACCTGAAAGAAGAGATAACCTTTAACCCGATTGCAACGTCCATTCACGAAGGTTTTATTGACGAAGAGTTAAAGCTTGTTTGCTACACCGATCACCAAATTTTTCAACGCTATCACAAGTACCGCGTCAAGCAGGCCTACAATAAAAACAAAGCGCTTACGCTGCGTGGCTTGCGTGAATTGCAACCCGGCGATTACGTCACGCACATTGACCACGGCGTGGGTGTTTATAGCGGCCTGCAAAAAATAGAGGTGGCCGGAAAGATGCAGGAAGCCGTTCGTATTATTTATAGGGACAGCGATATTTTGTACGTCAACATCAACTCGCTGCACAAGATTGCGAAGTACACCGGCAAGGAAGGCACGGTGCCGAAAGTGAACAAACTTGGTTCAGATGTTTGGAACAAACTGAAAGAAAAAACAAAATCAAAAGTCAAAGAAGTTGCTTTTGATTTGATTAAGCTGTACGCTGCACGCAAGGCGCAGCAAGGCTTTCAACACACGCCGGACAATTACATGCAAACCGAGTTGGAAGCTTCCTTCATTTACGAAGACACGCCGGATCAAAGCAAGGCAACGGCGGATGTAAAACGCGACATGGAATCGCCCTCGCCGATGGACCGTCTGGTTTGCGGCGACGTAGGTTTTGGCAAAACAGAGATCGCAATTCGTGCTGCGTTTAAAACTTGTTTGGACGGAAAGCAAGCAGCGATACTTGTGCCCACAACCATTCTTGCTTTTCAGCACTACAAAACGTTTAGCGAACGGTTAAAAGATTTTCCGGTAACGGTTGATTACGTCAATCGTTTTAAATCGGCTAAAGAGAAAAAAGAAACGTATAAGAAACTTGAGGAAGGAAAGATTGATATCATCGTGGGCACACACGCACTGATTGGAAAGGAAGTAAAATTCAAAGACCTTGGTCTTCTTATCATTGATGAAGAACAAAAATTTGGCGTTGGTCACAAAGAAAAAATCAAAACGCTTCGCACAAACATTGATGCGCTAACGTTAACGGCAACGCCTATTCCGCGTACGCTGCAATTCAGTTTGATGGGCGCACGTGATTTAAGCATCATGAACACGCCACCGCCGAACCGTCAGCCCATTCAAACCGAAGTAAGAATTTACCAGGAAGACTTCGTTCGCGATGCGATTTATTTTGAAGCAGAACGCGGCGGACAAGTGTTCTTCATTCACAACCGCGTGCAGAACATTGTTGAAATGTCTTCCATCATTCAAGGCCTTTGTCCCGACCTGAGTGTGGGTTGGGCGCACGGGCAATTGGAAGGGCATGTACTGGAAGAACGCATCATGGATTTCATCGACAAGAAATATGATGTGCTCGTGTGTACGAATATTGTTGAAAGCGGTGTGGACATTCCGAACGTCAACACCATCATCGTAAACAACGCACATCATTTTGGCTTGAGCGATTTGCACCAGTTGCGCGGTCGGGTTGGCCGCAGTAATAAAAAAGCATTCTGTTATTTGCTCGCACCGCCCATGAGTACTTTGCCAACGGATTCAAGAAAGCGTTTGCAAACACTCGAACAGCACAGCGAGCTCGGAAGCGGTTTTCAAATTGCGATGCGTGACCTGGACATTCGCGGCGCCGGCAATTTATTGGGCGGCGAACAAAGCGGCTTCATGGCGGAAATTGGTTTTGAGATGTACCAGAAAATTCTGGACGAAGCCATTCGCGAATTAAAACGTACGCAGTTTAAGGATTTGTTCAAGGAAGAAATTTCAAAGCAAGACGATTTTGTGCAGGACTGTACAATTGATACCGATTTGGAGATTTTGATTCCGGATGATTACGTTGAAAACATCACCGAGAGGCTTTCGCTTTATTCACGTTTGGACAACTGCGAAACCGAAGAAGAATTGCAGGCAATGGAGCAGGAGATGACCGACCGCTTCGGCGCTTTGCCACCATCCGTACAGGAATTGTTTGTTACCGTTCGTTGCCGCAAGCTGGCTGTAGCTATGGGTTTTGAACGATTGATATTAAAAAATGATTCGCTTAAATGTTATTTTATCAATCGTCCGGACTCTCCCTATTTTGAATCAGAAACCTTCAAACGCATTCTCGACTTTTTGCAAACGGGTACTAACAAAGCCAAGCTGAAACAAGTGGGCAAACTGGTTATGATTGTTGCAGAGCCGGTGAAAGACATGCAAGACGTGCATCATTTTCTACAGCGGATGCACAAGGAGGTCGTGACGACTTCTGCGGTCAGCGTTTGATAACTCCGTTTGCCAAATTGTTATTGACAGCAAACGGCAAATACGTTTCTGTTAAACAGAGATATCGAAGAATGAATTTCGGAAGGCGTATTTTCAATTGCGTTTTATCGCTTTAAAACAGCCTGCATGAATCACCTTTCCACTGCTCTTAACCTTTTTGACAGTTACAACAAACAGGATCCCCGAACAATAACGTATAAGAACATAGCTTACCCCTTCGAATATTTCTATGCTTTGCAATTGCACGAATGGGTAAAGAAATTATCTCCCAATGCAAGCGAGACCTTGTTGCTTGCTTAGCGTTGTCAGCACATTGGCCGCTGGCAACTTCCGCGTGAGCAATACCCACAGACCAAAGCTGGTTACTTAACCTGGCGAAAAGAACTGGCAAAATTTCATGCCGCAAAAGCCGGTGAACTGTTGATTCAAGCCGGCTGCAATGAAGAAAAAATTAAAAGCGTGCAGCACATTTTGCTGAAAGAAGAATTAAAGCAAAACAGCGAGGTGCAAACCATGGAAGATGCGCTTTGCCTCGTGTTTCTTCAATTTCAATTTGAAGATTTTCTGCGCGAACACGACGAAGAAAAAGTTGTTCGCATTTTGCAAAAAACCTGGAAGAAAATGAGCAAAGCCGGACGCGAAGCGGCACTGCAACTAACCTTCGGTGAGAAAGCCGAAGCGCTTCTTCAAAAAGCGCTTCAACCGGCAACCTAAGTACAGGACGTGGAAAACTTGCGGACGCAATGCTTTCGATTTTCTGGCAGTGTTCGTACCTTGTATCTATGAAACTACATCTCGCGGCGATTGCCTTTAATGAGAAAGAATTGGAGACTTATGTTTCGCAACTCAAAAGCCAACGTTTCGAAACCGTGAGCGATGTTAAAAAGGCTGACGACGGCAGCTTTTACCAGGTGCTGGCGAGAGCCGTAAAAAGCGAAGGCATGCTTCCGCAAAGCAAGCCGCTAGTGAGCGAAGAACCCGCATTGCAAGAGGCATAAAAAAAGAGCAAATTTGCATCGCTCTTTTTCACGTTTGACGTTTCATATCTCACGTCATCAATTCAATTCCGATTTTGCGGACGTAAACATTTGCTCATCGTTCTTTAGTTTCAACTCCCAGCGCCAGGCCGTGTCCATCATTTCATCCAGCGAACGTGCGGGATCCCAACCTAACCGGCTTTTGGCCTTGTCGTTGTTGGCATAAATCGCCACAATATCGCCGGGCCTGCGCGGACCGATTTCATAATTCAATTTTACGCCGCTTACTTTTTCGAAAGCATGAATGGCTTCGAGTACCGTAACGCCGTTGCCCGTGCCGAGGTTGAAGACTTCGCAACCGCTGTTGTTACGGCATTCTTCCAAATATTGAATGGCGAGTGTGTGCGCATGAGCAATGTCGCACACGTGAATGTAATCGCGTACACAGCTTCCGTCGCGGGTCGGGTAATCGTCGCCGAACACCATCATCTTGGGCAATTTGCCGATGGCCGTTTGCGTAATGGCGGGCACAAGATTTTGCGGTTTGCCGATGGGCAATTCGCCAATGAGCGCCGATGGATGTGCACCAACCGGATTGAAGTAACGAAGGAGGATGGTTTGTACGTTGCTGGCTTTTTGAAACTCGCCCAGGATTTGTTCACCCATTTGCTTTGTGTAACCGTAAGGCGAAGCCGCAGGCTTGGGCGGCGTTTCTTCCGTAACCATCGAGTGATCGGGGTTGCCGTAAACGGTACATGAAGATGAGAATACGAACCAGGGCACGTTAAATTCCTGTACGCATTTCAAAAGGTTGATGAGCGAAACAAGGTTGTTTTCAAAATACATCAGGGGTTTCTCCACCGATTCGCCCACCGCTTTATAGGCCGCAAAATGAATGATGCCGCTGATGTCGGGGTTTTCCTGAAAAATGGCAAACGTATCGTCAAAATTGCACAGGTCAACTTTGTAATTTTTTACCGGCTTGCCGGTAATCTTTTCTACGCCGCGCAACATGGCCGGGTTGCTGCGGGAGTTGTTGTCCACACTAATTACATCGTAGCCGTTTTCAATAAGGTCCACAAGGGTATGAGAGCCGATATAACCCGTGCCGCCGGTCACCATAATTTTTTTCATGCGTTAAAAAATTGAAGGGCAAAAGTCGGGAAAGAAAAGGGAAGTGTCAAGGGGAGAGTTATTGATCGTTGACCGTTGATCGTTGGCCGAAGCAAACATCGAACAACGGTCAACGATCAACTAAATGAACAGCCGCGCAAGATGAAAGATTCCCACCGCTAACAACGCACTTACGGGAATGGTTAAAACCCAGGCCCAAAGAAGATTGAGGGTGACGCCCCAGCGCACAGCCGACAAGCGTTTGGTAGCGCCTACACCCATGATGGCGCCGGTGATGGTGTGTGTGGTGCTTACCGGGATTTTTAAATATTCAGTGACGAACAAGGTGATGGCGCCGGCCGTTTCAGCGGCCACGCCTTCAAATGGCGTAACCTTGGTAATGCGTGTTCCCATTGTTTTTACAATCTTCCAGCCTCCGCTCATGGTGCCCAGGCCCATGGCGGTGTAACAAGCCAACGGAACCCAGTAAGGCATTTGATCGAAGCTGTGAATGGTACCGTGCGCAATCAGCGCGGCGGTGATGATGCCCATTACTTTTTGCGCATCGTTGCCGCCGTGTCCGATGCTGAAGGCCGCCGAAGAAACCAATTGCAGGCGTTTGAACCAGATGTTCGATTTGTGTGCGTTCAATGTATTCAGCCAAAACGTAAACACGGCCATTACCAACAGGATAAAGGCCAACAGAAACCATTTAAAGTTTTCGCCAAAGAAAACAATCTGGCTTAAGCGTGAACTATAACCGGTAACATAAGGTGATGTATTGCTTACCTGCTCGTTGTTGCGAAGCACCGTGTAACCAACGGTATTGGTTTTTTCGCTGCCTTTGAAAATTTGGTCCAGATCGGCTTTTGAAGCAACTGCTTGCCCGTTGGCCTGTAACAACACGTCTTCTTTCTTAAAACCCATCCGCTGTGCCGGCGAATTGTTTGGCACATCGGCAATCTTTAATCCCTGCGCCGTTTGCTGCACCTTCATGCCCGACGTATCGGTGCGGCTGGTGGTGATAAAATTCATCAGCAGCAAAATAATCCCAGCGATGAACAGGAGCGAGATCAGTCGCGGCCAAATGTCTTTGCGAAAGGAGAACAGAAACCAAAGTGAAATGACAAAGGCAAACAACATCCCCACGAGCGGCGCAACAAAGATGAAAGCCGTTGTGCGAAGAATGATCTCGGTATTAATGGCACCTATTCCACCGGCCGCAATGCCGGCGCCGGCAAAGCCGCCAATCAGGGTGTGCGACGAGGACGAGGGAATGCCGAACCACCAGGTTAACAGGTTCCAGGCAATGGCGGCAATCAAACCCGATAACACAACCACCAACATCAGGTTCTTATCAATCATTTTCAGGTTGACGGTTTTGGAAATGCTGTCGGCTACACCGTGATCTTTAAAAATAAAGAAGGCTGCGAAATTGAAGATGGCCGCCCAAATCACGGCTTGAAAAGGCGTGAGCACTTTTGTTGAAACAATGGTGGCGATGGAGTTGGCCGAATCGTGAAAGCCGTTGATGAAATCAAAAATTAAGGCCAGTGCAATAATGAAAACGATGAAGGTCATGTGTATAATGTGCTAATTCGGTAATGTGCTAATTCGATAATGAGGCGTGATAACGATGAAGTCTTAATTATCACCATTACCGAATTAGCACATTATCCATTATCAAATTTGCTTTACGCGTACTTCACAATAATGGATTCAATCACGTTTGCGGCGTCTTCGCACTTGTCGGTGGCGCTTTCCAGCACTTGGTAGATCTCTCTTTTTTTAATCACTTCTTTGGCATCGGGCTCGGTATCAAAAAGGCGTTCGATACTCATGTCAAATATATCATCGGCCTCGTTTTCCAGGCTGTTGATTTTTACCAGCGAATCGGTAATCACCCGCATGTTTTTCATGTTGCGCAGTTCGCCCACGGCCTTGCGCACTTCGCCGGTGCTTTGCACCACAATCTCGGCCAGTTTGTGCAGGCCGATGTCGTTGGGATTTACGCGGTAGAAATTGATTTTTTTGGCCGAGGCAAAAACGAAATCGGCCACATCATCAAGAGCCGATGCGAGATAGTGAATGTCTTCGCGGTCGAAAGGCGTGATGAAGTTGCGGCCCAATTCGGTAAAAAGGTTGTGCGTAAGCTCGTCGTTGGCGTGCTCTACGTCTTCCATTTTTGAAATGAGGCTTTGCCGCTTGTCAAAATCGGGTTCCTGCACCACCTGAAAAAGCAAAGCGCCCATCTGCTTTACATTGTCGGCGCTTTTCTCAAACAATTCGTAAAAAACCTTGTTCTTCGGGGCCAGAAACTTTGCGAAGATGTTCATATCAATGTGTTGAATGTGCGGCGAAATTAGCCTCTATTGCGCAAGGCGCGGGACTTAACCAAAAATTAATGATAAAATAATACAGCAGCTTTTTCTTTGTTTTGCATCATGAAAGTTTATCACAAATGATGCCGGTAAAATTGCTGCGCTTGTTCTTTCTTCTGTTGTGTTTTTGCGGCGCTTCGCAAGCGCTGAAAGCACAACGTTTTTTGGCCGACTTCGATTCTACGCTCTTCATAAAAGATACGGTGCGGCCCTTGGTCAAACGCTTCCAAAATCTTTCCATCACCGGCTACATGCAGCCGCAGTTCCAGGTGGCGCAAAAGCAGGGGATTGCTTCCTTTGAAGGCGGCAATTTTTCGCCCTATTCAAAAAACCGCTTTATGCTTCGCCGTGCAAGGATAAAAGTTGATTACCTGCTGCCGGTTGCCAACGGCACGGCGCCGCAGGCATTGTTCACCTTTCAAATTGATGCCACCGAACGCGGCGTGATTGTGCGGGACATGTTTCTGCGCATGTACGAACCCAGGCGACAAAATTTTTCGGCAACGATGGGGTTGTTTGGCCGGCCTTTTGGCTACGAAGTAAACCTCTCATCGGGTTACCGCGAAACACCCGAACGCGGCCGCATGTCGCAAACGCTAATGCCCGGCGAACGCGACATGGGCGCCATGTTTAGCTACGACGAGCGAAGCCGCACACAGGAAAAACCTTCGTTCAAATTTGACATCGGTGCTTTTAACGGTACAGGGCCAACCGGCATCACGGACTTTGACAGTTATAAAGACCTGATCTCACGACTAACGCTCAAAGAATGGAAGGTAACAAAGACGCTTACGCTGAGTGGCGGTCTTTCTTTTTTGTACGGCGGCTGGCGGCAGGATTCGAAATACAAATACGAGATGACGAACAACGGTACAAAAACATTTGGTGTTGATTCAAGCCTTTCTAACACCGGCGCAAAAGCCTTGCGGCAATACAACGGCGCCGACCTGCAGGCAGCGCTGAAACACGCCTGGGGCAAAACCGAAGTGCGTGCCGAGTACTGGCGCGGCACACAACCCGGAACGGCAACAACGACGGTAAGCCCGGCGTCGCAGCCCGCAGGACCAACGTATTTGCGCAAATTCGACGGCGCCTTTTTTTATTTCCTGCAAAACATTGTCAATCCGAATTGGGAATTAATGGTGAAATACGATTGGTACGATCCGAACACGAAAGTTTCGGGCAATGAGATTGGTAAAGCTGGAACAAATCTTACCGTTGCCGACGTGAAATATTCAACGCTTGGCCTTGGCCTTACCCGTTATTTCGATGGCGGCTTAAAAATGCTGGCCTATTATGATTTTGTACGCAACGAAAAAACATTGTTGCCCGATTATGCCGTTGATCTTCCGGACAATGTGTTTACGCTGCGAATGCAATTGCGGTTTTGAAAACATTTTGGTAACGATTTCTTTACGCAAAAAATGCGGCGTGGCCGAAAAGCCTGATTATTTTTAATTCGTTTAGCAGTTTTCTAAATTTTTTAAGACAAAGCCGGCCTTCTATTCATAGAAGGCTTTTTGTTGCGCAATGACGAAGCCTTTGGTATGTCAAAACTTTGCCTGAATCGTTTTGATTTTTAAAGCGCAAGTTGGGAAAATAGATTCGGATAATCAGTGATGATGCCGTCAACGTTCAGCGCAATAAGCTTCTGCATTTCGTCTGTCTCGTTCACCGTCCACGGAATAACCTGCATTTTTTTTTGATGACAAGCTTCAACCAGTTCTTTGGCGACGAGCGATTGAGCGGGGCTGAAAATGGTGGGTGTAAAACCGAGTGCCGCCAGTAATTCGTCCAGCGTTCGTTTGTCGTAATCTTCCACCAGCATGGCCGTTCGCATGTGCGGATAATGTTGATGCAAGTATTGCAGCGTTCGAAAATCAAAGGATTGAATGATGACGTTTTTTTCAATGCCTTTTTCTTTTATCACCTTCATCAGCATTTCGACAAACGCTGCCGGTGCGGGATGATAAAGATTATCGGTTTGCGGTTGCGTTTTGGTTTCAATATTCCATTGCGGAAAGGGCCGGTTTTTCTCCTTGCAATAAAGCCTGATGCTATCAATCAAGTCGCGTAGCAAAGGCTTGACGGCGGCCGTTTTTTCTTGCTGCGGAAAACGCGGATGCGGCTTCAGCCCAACATCGTAACGTTTTACTTCGTCATACGTCATGCGGTAAATGTTCAGGCTTTTTTCTTCTTCCTCTTTTACAAAACTTCCGTCGGGCTTTGTTGTAATCTCGTGATTGAAAAAAGGCTCGTGCGACAAAATCACTTCTCCGTCTTTTGTCATCACGGCATCCATTTCCAGCGTTGTCACGTTCAGGTCAACGGCCTTCTTCATCGCGGCGATGGTGTTCTCCGGCATAAGCCCGCGGCAGCCGCGGTGGCCTTCCCTGTCGAATGTTTGCATGGTTTGTTTTTGAATTGGTTTACCGGTTTGGCAATGGGTAAAAATCAAAAAAGAAAAAAGGACGGCGCTACCTTTCATGAATGCGTTTTCAATGCCCAAACCTAAAACGATTTTCGTTGCTCTGCGCAAGTTGCGTCGCTTCACGTTAAGTTAACGCTGCGGTAAGATTGTCTTTACGTTCAGGGGTTTGTTTTGCTGCATGTTCAATCATCCTTTTCAGCGCCTGCTTACTTTTCTTTTTTGGACCTTCATCTCTTTTGTTCTTGCCTTTACGTTTTATACCGTGTTTACGCTTGTGCAATTCATGTATCACCAATCCAGCTTGTAACATGTACAGCTTTCACCAATTTATGTTCTTGCCCCTCAGCGTTCAACTCGACCAGTTAAACAGTCAGGGCATACCTCTTGATTTAGCCTGGATGCAGCGGGCAACCGAGGCCGTGTTGTTTGCCTACGGCGATTTTTACGTGGAACTCGTGGTGGAAAAATTTACCGACGAGATCGTCTCCGTCAAATGCTTTAAAAACACCAAACGCCTTGAACCTTACCTGCGGCAGATTAGCCTTGCCGAAATTCTTCCACTGCTTTCCAACAGTTAACAAAGAGCGTCTCACCCGGCCCGAAGCCAAGCCTTGTTTAGTTGAGCTTCCCCTGTGTTCACAGGGGAATTTTCACTGCCGGAAATAATAGAGGAAAAGGCAGAACCTTAAGAAGCGAAGAGCATTTTTCATACAGCAATATTTCCGGAAAGGTTCTGCGTTTCTTTAAACAAAGCGTTAGCGTAAAATGATTTTAGTGTCAACAGTTCTGTTGCCCTTGTTGATAACACAAACGTAAAACTGGCATTACAATGCGTACACGTAGCGGGGGTTGCTTTGCAAAACCATTTGCAATGAAAACACGTTTCTGTGTTGGGCTTTTGCTGTTTGCCCTTGTTTCAAAAGCGCAGGAAAAGGCGCAAAACCTTTTCATCATTACCACAGATGGCGTTCGCTGGCAGGAAATATTCAACGGCGCCGACTCTCTTCTGCTCAGCAATCCACATTTTGTAAACGACACGGCCCTTGCCAAACGTCTTTACTGGGATGATTCGCAAAATGAACGGCGAAAAAAACTCCTCCCGTTTTTCTGGAACGTACTGGCCAAAGAAGGACAGCTTTACGGCAACCGCCAGAAAGAAAGCCGGGTAAACGTGAAAAACATTTACAAGATTTCTTACCCGGGCTACAACGAATTGCTCAGCGGTTATCCCGATCCTTTGCCCATTCTAAACGCACCGCAGCAGAACCGCAACAAAACGGTGCTTGAATTTTTAGCCGAAAATCCTGCGTTCAACGACAGCGTGGCGTCTTTTACATCGTGGAATGTATTCCCGTTTATCCTCAACAAAACAAAAAGCTGCGTCAAGCAAAATTGCGGCTATGAAAATGTTGACGACACAACCGAGAGCGTTGATGTTTTAAACCGTGTGCAGAACGGTGTGCCGCAAAAAAACAAAACACGCTATGACCTGTTGACGTTTTTCGCCGCAAAGCAATACATCAGGCAGCACCACCCGCGGGTGGTTTTTTTAAGCCTTGGCGAGACCGATGAATTTGCGCACCAGGGCCGGTATGATTTGTATTTGCAGCAACTTTCAGCCGTTGATAAAATGATAGCCGAGTTGTGGTACGCTGCGCAAACCGATCCCGTTTACAAAGACAAAACAACCTTCCTCCTTTCTACAGATCACGGCCGCGGACGGTCGGAGCGATGGACAACTCACCATGCTTTCATTCGTGGCTCGGGCGAAATTTGGTTGGGCCTTTTGGGAGGGAATATCGCTCCGGCCGGTGAAATGCAGGGAGTAAATACAATCTTTCAAAATCAGGTGGCGGCCACCGCCGCCTTTTTGCTTGGCGAAGAATTTAGAAGCAACCGAAACACCGGCAAGCCCATAAACCTGCCTTCGCAAATTGAAGTTGCTGCGGGAACTAAATTGTCCGGCGCAAATGCCACGGTATCGGTAAACAAATAAAGGTTCTGTAGTGGTTGTACCCGATCAGTTTTGCCGCTTTGCTGCAACGGCCCTGCTTCGGCAATCCGGCGAAGGAAACAAGAGGGTGTTGCCCTTTTTACTGCGCTGGTTCAAAGCAACGGTGTAAACAAAAAGCCCGCCGTTGAAACGGCGGGCGGCACATGAGAAAATTTCGTCTTTGTGGTAACAAAGCATACTTCTGACTGCGTTGCAAGATGAAAGTTTACTGTAGCCTTTTTGTTAGGGTTTTCTTATCGTTTTGTAAACAAAGAGTCGTAACAAATTGGTAATGTCTTTTTAACCTTCGCTTCATCTTCGGGTTGTTTTTTTACGATGTGACTTTCTTTTTCTTTCCTCAGCAAACCGCCGGCACGCTGTGAAAATTCTTTACGCCATACAAGGCACCGGCAACGGGCACATTACTGTAGCGCTGGAAGTGCTTCCTTACTTAATGCAACGCGGGCAGGTTGACATTTTGATCAGCGGCACGGAGGTGGACGTAACACTGCCCTACGAAATCAAGTACCGCTTTCACGGCCTTTGTTTTGTGTTCGGCAAAAAAGGCGGCATTGATTATTTAGAAACGTACAAGAAAGCAAGGCTCAAAAAATTTTTCAGGGAAATTCAAAGTCTGCCCGTCGAAGAATACGACTTGGTGTTTTCCGATTTCGAGCCGGTAAGCGCCTGGGCCTGCTATTTAAAAAACAAAGCCTGCATCGGTTTCAGTCACCAGGCGGCGGTTGCTAACAAGGCCAGTCCAAAACCAAAAGAAGCCGACCTGATTGGCCAGGCCGTGTTGCGTTATTATGCACCGGCATCGGCGAAATACGGGTTTCATTTTGTGCCGTACAGCAAAAACATTTTCACGCCCATCATTCGCAGGCAAATCCGCGAAGCAAGCGTGACGCAAGGCAAGCACTACACGGTCTATCTTCCTTCGTACAGCGAAAAGCGCATCATTAAATTGCTCTCGTATTTTCCAGACCAACAGTGGCACGTGTTCTCCAAGCGTCGCACAGAGCTGTTTGTGCACGAGAACATTTCGTTTTATCCCGTCACAAACGAAGCCTTTGTGCAGAGCATGGTTTCTTCGCAGGGCGTGTTTTGCGGGGCCGGTTTTCAAACACCTTCCGAAGCTTTGTTTTTAAAAAAGAAATTGCTGGTGATTCCAATGAAAGGACAGTACGAGCAACAATGCAACGCTGCGGCGCTGAAGCTGCTGGGCATTCCGGTGCTCAAAAACATCAAGCCCAAGCAATACAAAAAACTAAAGGCGTGGACGGAAAGTGAAGCCAAAATCCTGCTGGACTTTCCGGATGAAACGGAATGGGTGCTGCAACAAATTATGGATGCCGAATGCGGCCGCAGGTCCGAAACAAAGCTTCCCTCCCGCGATGTTTCTTCGCCGTCGAAATTCAGAAACCTGGTACTGAAAAAAATCTTTTACCAACTCGGTTCATAGCATGCCCATACACAGCAGCGATTTTGGTAAGGAGTTTACATGGGGCGTGGCTTCGTCGGCTTACCAAACTGAAGGCGCTTATTTAGAGGACGGCAAAGGCCTTTCCGTTTGGGATGTGTTCACGCGGCAGGCCGGAAAAATAAAAGGCGGCGATAACGGTAACCAAGGCGTTCATTTTTATCACCGCTACATTCAGGACATCATCCTGATGCAATTCCTCAACGTTAAAAATTTTCGCTTCTCGCTTTCGTGGCCTCGATTGCTTCCCGAAGGCATTGGCAAGCCGAATGAAAAAGGCATTGACTTCTACAATGCCGTTATTGATTTTTGTTTGGAATGCGGCATCGAACCCTGGGTGACACTTTATCATTGGGATTTGCCACAGGCACTGGAAGAAAAAGGGGGCTGGACAAACAGGGACGTCGTGCATTGGTTTGAAGATTATGTTGCTTTTTGCATTCAGCAGTTTGGTGACAGAGTAAGGCACTGGATGGTGCTGAATGAACCCATGGCTTTTACCGGCGCCGGTTATTTTTTGGGTTTGCACGCACCCGGTAAAAAAGGGCTGGGTAATTTTCTGCCAGCAGTTCATCATGCTTCGTTAAGTCTTGCTGCGGGTGCAAGAACAATCAAAACCCTCAATCATAATTTAATAGTCGGTTCTACTTTCTCCTGTTCGCCGGTTGATCCGGTGGATAGGGCGGTGCTTTCGCAGGAAGCTGCGCAGCGTGTGGATGTGCTAAGCAATCGTTTGTTCATCGAACCCTTGCTCGGCCTTGGTTATCCCTGGCAGGATGTAAAAGTTCTGCAAGGCCTCGAACGTTATATGAAAGCCGGTGATGAAAATCTACTAAAAGCAAATCTCGACTTCATTGGCTTGCAGAATTATACAAGAGAAGTTGTGCGCCACAGTACAATCATGCCTTACATCAATGCGCGACTGGTAAAGGCAGGCAAACGGAACGTGCCGAAGACAGAGATGGATTGGGAGATCTATCCGCAGGGCATTTACCGGGTTTTAAAGCGCTTTGCTTCGTATAAAGGCGTTGATAAAATCATCATCACCGAAAACGGTGCGGCTTTTAACGACGTTCCTGTTAACGGCAGTGTGGATGACCCCCAGCGCATTCGTTTTTATGAAGAATATCTGGCGCAGGTACTCAAAGCAAAGAGAGAAGGAGTAAACGTGCAAGGTTATTTTGCCTGGAGCTTTACCGACAACTTTGAATGGGCTGAAGGCTACAGCAAACGCTTCGGACTGGTTTACGTTGACTATCCCACGCAGCGAAGAATCATTAAAGCTTCGGGCTTTTGGTTCCAGCAATTTTTGCAAAGCCGTGCGCAATACTTAAGAGCCGGGTAATCCGGCCCGGCAGGACTTACGGAGAAGCGCTGAAGGTATCGGGAAGGCTTATGAGCGACTGCAACCCGATTAATTTTAGTACCTGTTCTTTCACATCGTCATTCTGTGCGCCGTCCACCGTCCAGCCACCGGCTTGCGGCCTGACGCGAATGAGCGGCGCAATATCCTCCCCATCTTCGGGTGGCTTAAGCAAAAAAACCTCGCCTTCCTTTAGTAGATCATAGCCTTTGGGCGTTTCGTCAAAATAGATGATTGCGGAACAAATAAACATGTTGCTCTCCCGTTCAATACCGTGCCGCAATTGAAACGCAACCCCCGGCTTATGCTTCATAATAATTTCATAACCGCTTATTCACAAATAAACGGAGCAGCCGGCTTATTCATTGGAAACCCTGTGCGGCTTAACCTTGCGGTAACATTGGGTTTACTTTAGGTTAATATGCGGGTAACAATGAAGTAACGTGGCTGAACGTGCTTTGCGACAAAATAGAACGCATGTCATCCTCGTTACGAAAACTGTTATCCTTTCTTCTTTTTCTGTTTCCTCTTTTTTCTTTTGCGCAGGAAACCACGGCCACGTTAAGCGGTCGCATTACCGACGGCAAAGGCACGCCGGTAGAAGGCGCAACTGTGGCTACGGTTTACGAACCCACAGGCACAAAAGCCTCGACGCAAACAAACAACAAAGGCCTGTTTGTATTGCCCAACTTAAAACCCGGCGGACCTTATACTGTTGCGGTTTCGTACGTGGGTTTTGAAGAACAGAAATTTGAAAACATCAACCTCACACTCGGCAACAATCCCGACTTGGTGGTTGGCTTGAAGAACAACGACAAGGCTTTGCAGGAAGTCGTGATTCAATCGGCACGGCGCCCGGCACTGAACGGCGTTACGATAGGCCGCCAGCAATTGAGTACGCTGCCAACATTGGGCAGAAGCTTATCCGACTTTACACGCCTCACGCCGCAATCAAACAACAACTCATTTGCCGGTACCAACTTTCGCTACAACAACGTAACGCTTGACGGCGCCATCAACAACGACGCCATTGGCTTTTCCAATTCCTTTGGTGGCATGAGCGGCGGCGGACAATCAGGAACGGCCGGTGCGGGAACAAGAACCAATCCTTACAGCCTTGACGTAATTCAGGAAGTGCAAGTGCAATTGGCGCCGTATGATGTAAAGCTTGGCAACTTTACCGGCGGCAGCGTGAACGCCGTAACAAAAAGCGGAACAAACGCCATCCACGGTTCGGTTTATGGATATGGAAGAACGCAGGCTCTCGTTGGTAAAAGTGTGGACGGAACGAACTCTAAAATTGGTTCCGATTTTCACGACTACCAATGGGGTGCAACCGTTGGCGGACCGATCGTAAAGAACAAAGCATTTTACATTTTCAACTTTGAACAAACACGCAGGCAAGAACCAACTTTTTACAACGCCGGCGACCCGGGTGCTGCAATTTCTGTTGCTGATGCGCAAGCCATCAAGAACACGTTGATGAGCAAATACGGTTATGATGTGGGCAGCTACGACAAGTATAAAATCTTCACCAACAGCGATAAGTTCTTCGGCCGTTTAGATTTTAATATCTCGCCAAAAAGCACGTTGACGCTGCGCGGCATTTATACCAACGGCTGGGGCAATAACTTAGAAAGAACAACCACCAACTTTCAATTTTCTTCTACTGATTTTACGCAGCACACAAAGAACTACAACCTTGTTGCCGAATTGAAAACCCGCATCAGCAACAATTTGAACAACCAGTTAAACGTCAGCTATATCAACGTGCACGAATACAGGGATTTCCCCGGCACGTTGTCTCCTTTTATGGACATTGGCAGCGGCGCTATCTGGGCCGGCACGTGGAGAGAAGCTTCCATCTACAACATGAAGCAGCGCACCGTTGAACTGACCGATAACCTGACGTTTACAAAGGGCATCAACAAATTCACGTTTGGTACGCACAACGAGTTTTACAACCTGACGTACGGCTTTATCAATTCTTGGAACGGCCGCTGGGAGTATTCAAGCGTACCCAACTTTTTGGCTGACAAGCCAAGCCGGATTCGCGGCGCCTTCACCACCGACGGAAAACTGGCAAACAACCGCGAAACCATCTTCAACAACCCGCCAAATCCGTACAAGGTTAGTTTGCTGAGTGCTTACGCACAGGACGAAATTTCCGTCGCAAAAAACTTCAAACTGACGCCGGGACTGCGTCTTGATTATTCTGGTTTGGCCGACCAACCGGTGACCGATCCCGCGTTGAACTCGGTTGCTGATTACAATTCGCCCAACCCAACCTACACGCATACACCTTTCAACCAGCTGACGAACAAGTGGCTGGGCAAGGCTACCCTTTCTCCGCGCCTTGGTTTCAATTGGGATGTAAACAATAACCAATCGGTTGTAGTGCGCGGCGGTACAGGCATCTTTACGGGCAGAATTCCCTTTGCGTGGCTGGGCTATGCTTACACGCTTAACGGCACAACCTACGGAAACATCGATTACAGGCCATCGAGCGGGCAGGTTGTACCGCTTGCCGTCAATCCACTTTACCTGAAGGACACCGTAACAAAGTACGGCGGCGCCAGCGCCAGCAATACGAGAGAAGTGGACGTGATCGACAACAATTTCAAGATGCCTACAATCTGGCGTTCGAACGTAGCCGTTGATTTTAAATTCGGCAAAGGTTATAAGCTAACCCTTGATGCCTTGTACACCAAAACATTGTACGATGTGAAGTTCCAGCAGATCAACATTAAGGACAGTGTGCAGTACTATTCTAACGGCCCCACACAGTCACCGGTTTACGTAGGCGGTAAATTATACAATCCGTATTCAAACGTTTACCTGCTGACGAATACTACGCAAGGCTACCGTTATAACCTGACCGCACAAATTTCAAATACCACGAACAATATTGGAATGAGCACGCACCGTTTGAACACAAACTGGAGCGTGGCTTATACCTACGGCATGAGTAAGGACGTTGCCAACGGCATTCGCAATTCCTTCCAGTCAAATTACGAGGTAAACCCCGCGATCATACCAAGCAGTCCTGTTTTGTCTTATTCCAACTTCGATTTACGTCACCGCATCGTGGCCACACTGGGCGGAACGATGGCTTGGAACGGAACGAACAGCACATCGCTGGCTTTCTTTTACTCCGGCCAGTCCGGCAGCCCGTATTCAGTTGTTTATGCTTCAGGTGGTGCACCATTCGGCAATGCGGCCAACGCCAACCTGCCTTATATTCCAAAAAGCCAAAGCGACATTCGTTTGGTTGACAAAGGTTCGTACACTGCCGCGCAACAATGGGCTGATCTGAATACATTTATTGAGAGCGATTCTTACTTACGAATGCATCGTGGGCAGTACGCAGAAAGAAACGCATTGCGTACACCCTGGAACCACGAACTTGATGTGAAGTTGATGCACGAGTTCAAGTTGAGCAGGAAAGACAAGAGCAAAACGTTGCAGTTGAGTCTCGACATTTTCAACGTACTGAACCTGTTGAACAACGACTGGGGCCACATTGCCTTTGTAACAAACGTGAATAACTATACGGTAAACCTGCTCACGTTTGCTGCTGATCCGTCGGTTACAAACCCGGCCTTGATTGATCCGGTAAAGAATCCAACAGGCATTATTCCCATTGGTAAGCCTTCTTCAGGATATTTGCCCGCGTTTACGTTTAACAAGCCCACGGGTGTAAACGGACAGTACTACACGGTTGACCCGCTCAACTCCCGCTGGCAAGGCCAACTGGGTGTGAAGTTCAACTTCTAATCAGCTTTTATCTTCTTTCAAAAGCCGCTAAATTTTTAGCGGCTTTTTCTTTCACGGCTGTTTTTTTGGCATTGTTTTTTAAAGAAGATGGGTAGTTGAAAAATGTGTGTTATGAAACGGAGAATGGAAAACACCCGAAGACGAATTAAAATAAAAGAAGTGAACAGCATTTTGGCTCACGCAGCGGCGTTGATGTTAACGGGCGTTCCACCGGTTGTGTGCGAAACCGTGCTCGATGAATTTTACAGCTCGGTGAGGAAGTCGTTTGAAAGGATGAAGGTCTAGGCGTTGAGGCGACCAATGTTTTACAGCGCAGGCTCTATTGCTTGATTGTTATTTTGTTGTTTCGCTTCCCATTTGTTTGCCTAATTTTTCGTATTCGACATCGTTGGGTTCCCAGAGTTCCACTTTGTTTCCTTCAACGTCAAGAATGTGAACAAACTTGCCGTAGTCGTACGTTTCGATGGCATCCAAAACTGTTACGCCGTTTTTCTTTAATTCTTCAACAAGGGCTTTAAGATTTTCAACCCTGTAATTAATCATGAACTCTTTCGTAGAAGGCTCAAAGTATTTCGTTGTTTCTTTAAACGGGCTCCATTGCGTAAATCCTTTCTTTGTGCTATCCGCACCTTGGTGCCATTCAAAAACGGCCCCGTATTGATTTGTGTTTAACCCAAGATTTGTCTTGTACCACTCCCGCATTTTGCTGGCGTCTTTGCATTTGAAAAAAATGCCGCCAATGCCCGTTACCTTTTTCAGTGTTGCTTTCTTCTCGGATTGGTTTGAGGTGATTGTCTGAACTGCAAAACCGAAACAGAAAGAGATTGCGATAATTAGAATGAGTAAAGCCGTCTTTTTCATTTTTGAAAATGGTTTTGGCATTTGTGGTTTTGTGCAGTAGCCATAAATATATTCTGATTTCAAAAGAAGTCTACTGGCAACTTTTTGCCTCATTCCTTCTTCCTATCCAGCGTAAACCCAATCGTCGTGCCCACATCTTCCTTGCTGCGCACATGAATGGTGTGGCCGTGCGCCTCGATGATGTGCTTGCAAATGGACAGGCCAAGGCCGCTGCCCTTCACGTCTTTGTTGCGGCCGCCGGCGGTGCGGTAAAAGCGTTCAAAAATGCGGTTCAAATATTTTTCGGGAATGCCGATGCCGTTGTCGCTGATCTCTACCAAAATATTTTTTTCATCCGTGTTGTAAACACTGGCCACAATGTGCCCGCCGCTTTTGCCGTACTTGATGGCGTTGTCAATTAAGTTGGAAACCACCTGCTGAATTTTTTCTTTGTCGGCATATACAATCATTGGCCGTTCGCAACCTTTTTTAAAAGAAAAATCAATGTCCGCTTCTTCGGCTTTGATGGAAAGACTTTCAAAGGCTTCGCGTATCACATCCTGAATGACAAAGTTTTGCGGCGAGAGTTTTAATTCGCCTCTTTCCAGTTTTGAGATCGCATCAAGGTCTTGTATCAGGTTGGTCAAACGTTCCGCATTCTTCCCGGCTTTCTCCAAAAAACGTCTGTTCACTTCGGGGTTTTCCAGAGCCCCGTTCAGCAGCGTGTCAATGTAACCCTGAATGGCAAAGACCGGCGTTTTAAATTCGTGCGAAAGGTTCTGCAAAAACTCGCGGCGGTAGGTTTCGTTGCGTTTTAAAATGTTCACTTCGCGGCTTTGTTGCTTGGCCCATGCTTCCACGTCTTCGCGAACTTCGTCAATGCTTTTTTGCGGCAAAATGTATTTGTAGTATGTCTCCTCCCGCTTGGTGGCCTTGGTTTGATTGATGAACTTGTAAATGAGTTTTATTTTCCGGTAAATAAAATTTTGAATGATGGAAAAGATGAGAAAATAACTGCCGAGAAAAATAACGGCGAAAGCAATAACGCCAATCAACCATTGACCCTCTAAAAGATAAATGCCAAGACTGATAGGAATGGACAGAATTAAGGCCGTGAAGGCCGAGAGTTTTTTGGGAGAAAGATTTTTGACGTTGAACATAAAAGACAAAAATAACGGCCCTTCCCACCGGAAAGGTCGGGTTGGGCCTACATCTCAAACTTATAGCCCACGCCCTTCACCGTTGTAATGCAATCCACGCCCAGCTTCTGGCGTATTTTACGAATGTGCACATCAATAGTGCGGTCGCCAACAATAACGTCCGCCCCCCAAACCTGGCTCAGAATTTCGTTGCGCAAAAAAACGCGGCCGGGTTTAGAGGCCAGCAAATACAAAAGCTCAAATTCTTTTTTTGCAAGCACAATTTCTTTTCCGCCGTAAACGACCAGAAAGCGTTCCGGGTCTATCGTCAGCTCGCCGATTTGGATGTTCTTGTTTTCGACTGGCTTTACGCGGCGCAGCAGGGCATTTACTTTGCTTACGAATACCGAAGGACTTACCGGCTTGGTCACGTAATCATCGGCGCCGGTATCAAAGCCTTTGAGCTGTGTGGTCTCGTCGCTCAACGCCGTTAAAAACATAATCAGCGTGTCTTTAAAAGCCGTTTGCGTACGCAGAATTTCGCAAACTTCCATGCCGCTTTTCTTGGGCATCATCATGTCCAGCACAATTAAATCAGGTGCGGTTTGTTTGGCCTTGTGTACCGCTTCGTCGCCGTCTTTTGCCGTGATAACCGAATAGCCTTCTTTGGCCAGGTTGTAACTCAGTATCTCCAAAATATCCGGTTCGTCATCGGCGATTAAAACCTTTCGGCCTTTGGGTTCCATGCTTTGTTTACTTTGGGCAAACGTACAGGAAAAGCGAAAACAGCTTTGCGGTAATGAAGACTTAATGAAAAGATAACGGGAGAAAGGAGTTGGGAGGTAGAATGTAGGAGATGGGAGATGAGTGTGAAAAATTGTCTGCTATACTGTTTTCAACCGGGGGCTTTCATTTTTGAATATGTTGTTTGGCTTTCTGTATTCTATCTCCTACCTCCTTTCTCCTTCTCCTGAATTCTGAACTCCTTAACCACCCTTTCTCCCGCCCGGTATTAAATTTGCCACATGAGGCGAATGACTTACCCTTTCTGGCTGATCACCTTTCTTTTTTTCGGTATTTCTTCGGTTGCGGTGGCACAAAACTCCGTTGGCGCGGGCTGCAAGCCGCCCATTAGCCGGGTTCGCTGGCACGATGAAATTGACAAAGCGCAAAAGCACCTCCTCGACCAAAAGCTAAACGCCGGCGACAACGACGACCTGAATTTTTTTGTAAACGCCGCCCTCACCAAGCGGGTAGATGCCCTGCAATGCGCCATTGAAGCCGATGCTAGCATGCGGGAGCAGCAAAAAATCGCTTACCTGCGCGGCATTGAATACCTGCTTCGCAATTTTTCGAGCAGCTACCGTGCACGTCTGCTTACGGCTGCGCAATTCCCGGTAAGTCTTGATGCCTTTGAAACGGCCATGAACCTGAATAAAAAGGGCGAGTCTATTTTACCGGTCATTCAAAAATATCATTACGAAGTAGGGAAGCTGTTGGTGAACAATATTGCTTTTGACCGCAACAGCGGCCTGCACGACGCCAAGTTTCAACTGGTGCTCAAGAACATTGAGCTGCATCCCGAAAAGGCCTTCGCCATTTTAAAAGATAATTCGGACCTTCCCTTTCGCGACAGCATCATAAAAATTGCGGCTTATAAAAATCCCCGCCAGCTTTACGATTATGCCGCCGCCGACAACCGTCTTGGTTATGCCATTCGCGCCATTGACGACCCGTTTATTAAAGAGGTTTCGAAGATGGCCAAGAGCAGCAGCGGCCAGCTTTACTTTCCGTTCCTGCACAATATTTTGAAAGGCAAAATCAGCCGTGCCGACATTGACGCGGTGAAAGACAACCCTGTAAAATATTACAAGCTGCTGGTTAAAACGAAGATTGGTTACATACAGGACCAACTCAACGGCGAGAAGATCATTGAAATGGATGCATTGAGCGCCATGCTGCAAACAAAAGCACTTGAGAATTTTATCAAGCCCATTAATGATTTGCACGAAACCGAAAACCTTGCGGTGCGGTTTAAAGCACTGGAGCCGCTGAACGCGGAAGAATTGTATTACGTGGTGATAGCCGGCGAACGCGATTTGTACACGTCAAGCTACATCAAAGGCGTTTATCCCAAGATGATGCAGCGCATCGGCAACCGCGGCGACTCGCTTTTTTTGCTGGTAGGCTTCGACCATTTTAAAAAGTTCATTCGCATGGCGGCGGGCTACAACATGCTGCCCGACTTCTTGGCTTCTTTCCCCGACAAAGACGCCGCAAAAACCCTGATGACGGCCTTTGTAAACGGTTTGGATAAAACCGGCAGTTTGGAAGACGGCGTGGACGTGGCCGACAGTTACGCCAGCATTTCGGAAACGATGAAGCCCGTCGCAGCGCAAATGCTCGAAAACGTAAAACACAATTATAACGAGGCCGTGCAAGTGAACAACAAAAAAGGCATGGTGATTTACGATCTGCTCTACAAGCTGTTTGAATCGGCCACCGACAGCAGCATTAATCTTTCCAAAGAATTCAATATTCCGCCGGTGTACAGCGTGAGCTATCAATCGCTCACCAACGGCGATAGCGACGGCAGAGTCATCATGCAGGTTTTCTTTTACGGTGATAAGGACGGCCGCATGAATTACAGCAAATTTGTTCCGCAATTTCCGGCTTCGCTTTGGAAGCGTAGCGAAACCAAACAATGGGTCAGTTTCTCGTCCATCAAAGGCAAACCCGTGGTCGTGTACGCCAACAAACCGCTTGACGAAGAATCGGGTGAAGTGGACAAGGCACAGGCAGCGCTTTGCGAATACCTGAACGAAAAAGAATTGAATCCAACCATCGTGGTGCATCGCGGCCACAGTTATTATGCGCCCTACACCATCGAGCAATTAGCGCCTTCGGCCAAGATCGTTTTCATGGGTTCCTGCGGCGGTTATCATTTGATACACGACGTGCTGGAACGGGCCGAAGATGCGCACATCATTGCCTCCAAGCAAATCGGCAAGCAAATGATCAACCAGCCCCTGATTGACATGATCATGGAAAAAGTTCGCGCCGGCAGCAACATTGACTGGATCCCGTTTTGGCAGGAGTTTCAAAAGCGCTACGGGAACATTGAAGGCTTTGGCGATTACGTGCCGCCGCACAAAAACCTCGGCGCCATTTTTATAAAAGCCTATAAAAATGCAATGGGCGGCGAAGGCGAGGGCGTGGGCATCTAACCCGTAGCTTTGCAAATCCTTTGTTCACCTGTTTACTTGTTCACCTGTTCACCGGTTGGGGTGTGCAAAAAAAGAAAGCGTCGTCAACTTGTTACGACAACAAGTAAACACGTGAACAAGTGAACAAAGGAACCTGTGAACAAGTAAACAATATTTTCTCTTGAGTACTTCCACAAAAAAGAACGTTTTCGACTTTAGCCTTCTTTCAAGAGTGCTGATGTTTACGCGGCCGTACAAACGCAAATTCATCGGCTCTATTGCAATGGCTGTTGTGTTAGCAGCTATCACGCCTGTGCGTCCGAAGCTGATTGAAATAACGGTGAACAAATACATCGCCGCCGCCGACAAAACCTTTGCCGATAAAGCCATTGAAATTCTTGTTTGGATAACGATTTTTCAAATTGGCTTCACCGTTCTCGAAACCCTTCTTCGTTTTTATTTTTCGTACATCACTTCATGGCTGGGACAAGCCGTGGTAAAAGACATGCGGGTAAAAGTGTTTGGCAAAGTGCTCAGCTTAAACCTTCGCCAGTTTGATAAAACGCCCATCGGAACACTGACGACGAGAACCATTGATGACATCGAACGCATCAACGATATTTTTTCCGACGGACTCATTCCCATCATTGCCGATTTGCTTTCCATTCTTTGCGTGCTGGGCATCATGCTTTACACCGACTGGCAACTGACGCTCATCAGCCTTATTCCTTTTCCCATCATCATCGTGGCCACATATTATTTTAAGGAAAGCGTCAACAAATCTTTTTACCGCGTACGCAACGCCGTATCGTCCTTAAACGCTTTTGTGCAGGAACACATTACGGGCATGTACATTGTACAAGCGTTTGCTGCCGAAAAAAGAGAAGGAGAAAAGTTTGACGAAATTAACCGCGAACACCGCGACGCCAATATCAAGGCCATATTTGCTTACTCTGTTTTTTTTCCGCTGGTAGAAATTGTGCTGGCACTCAGCATGGGATTGATTGTTTATTACACCGGCAGACAGGCCTTGAATTTAGGCGTGGGACAAGAGGGGAAAGTGATGTCGTTCATTCTTTACCTCAATCTTATTTTTCGTCCGTTGCGGGTGATTGCCGATAAATTCAACGTGCTGCAAATGGGCATGATTGCCAGCGAACGGGTGTTTAAAGTGCTGGATAACGACGACGTGCTGCCGCCTTCGCCGCCCGCCGCTTATGCGCCGGCGCACGTAAAAGGCAAGATTGAATTTGACCGCGTGTGGTTTGGCTATAACGAAGAGCACCCGGTATTGAAAGACGTTTCCTTTTTGGTAGAACCGGGCGAAACCGTTGCCATTGTGGGCCACACGGGCAGCGGAAAAACAACGATCATTTCTTTGCTCAACCGTCTTTACCAAATCAATCGCGGCCAAATAAAAGTGGACGACGTTCCGGTGGATGAATTTGACGTTGACACGCTTCGCAAAAACATCGGCGTGGTGCTGCAGGACGTGTTCTTGTTTCCCGGTTCGGTGCTTGACAACATTACCTTGATGAATCCTTCTATTCCCAAAGAAAAAGTAGTGGAAGCGGCAAAGCTAATCGGGATGCACGAGTTCATTTTGCAACTGCCGGGCGGCTACGATTACAACGTGATGGAACGCGGCGCCACGCTTTCGCTAGGCCAGCGGCAATTGCTATCCTTTATTCGGGCCTTGCTTTATAATCCCGCGATTTTGATTTTGGACGAAGCCACATCTTCGATTGATACTGAAAGTGAACTGCTGATTGAAAAGGCGATTGACAAACTCATCGCCGGACGCACCTCAATTGTGATTGCGCACCGGCTGAGCACCATTCAGCGGGCCGACAAAATCATTGTGCTCGACAAAGGCGAAGTGAAGGAAGTGGGCAGTCATTTGGAACTTTTGGCAAGGGGCGGCTTTTACAGTAAACTGCACCGTATGCAGTTTGAACGCAAAATGCAAGCGACGTAAAACGGTTTAGCCAATAGAGAGTTGTTTTTACGCCGGTTGTTGCATGCAAGAGTGATTTGTCGCCGGAAACCAGGGCAACGAAGTCTCTTGGAAAATGCAAACGTTTCGGCACGAAGAAAAATAGCCGCCTTGCATACGATTACAGCCTTCTTTGCGTTTGATTGAAAACGGCTTTTGTGTATCCGGATTCTGGAAATTGGAATAGATTAGCCGAAAATTCGAAACTGATATGCGGTATTTGCTTATTGGGCTGTTGGGATCATTGACCCTTGGAATCGTTTACTCCTGCCAAAAGGAAACCAGTATTGAATACGGCACTGCCGCAAAAGGCAGCTTGCAAAGTTCGGCTGGCGATTGCCTGCCGAAAACGGTGGCCGGCAGTTATGCGCCGGGTAGAGCGCTAAACGATAGCAACTATATAGAAGTGACCGTAAACGTAACCACCGCTGGACCTTACACCATCTTTACCGACACCGTAAACGGTTATGCTTTTAAAACTACCGGCACCTTTTCGGGCACCGGAACAAACACCGTGCGACTAAAAGGCGGTGGCACACCGGTCACCGCTGGCACCGATGATTTTACGGTCTTTTTCGATTCGAGTTTCTGCGATATTTCCATACCGGTTAGTGGCAGCAGTGGTGGCACCGGCTGTGGCACCTCTGTTGTACAGGGAACTTATACCGCGGGTACGGTACTTGTCGCAGCAAACACCGCAGTGTTTACGCATACGTACGCAACAGCCGGTAATTATAGTGTGAGCACCAATACTGTGAATGGTTATTCGTTTGGGCCAACTTCTTACACAGCTACCGCAGGTTCAAACACCGTTACGCTAACGGCAACAGGCACGCCCACGGCGGCCGGCACCAACAACTTTAATATTAATTTCGGCGACGGCCAAACCTGCTCGTTTACCGTTACGGTGGGCAGCGGAACGGTAACACAAAACACCGATTACTTCCCAACAACCCAGGGCAGTTGGTGGACTTACGACGACATTAAGAATTCCGATACGTTTAAAGTAACCGTTAACGGAACGCAGAGTATTACCGTTTCCGGCAACACGCAGACTTACCAGAAGTTTGTTTACTCCGACGCTACCGGCCCGTTCTATACCGAGTATTACCGTAAAGACGCCGCCACCGGCTTTTATTACCAATCTTTCGACACAACGGGTTCGGGCTTTGGCCAGGCGGGCGTTACGCTGAGCCAGGCAAAGTTTGACGTGTTGTTTTTGAAAAACACGCTGGCAACCGGCGCCACCTGGACCACGGACATCTCGGCTACGTACTCCGGTTTGCCCACCACCATTCGCTTTGCTTATACTTGCGTTGATGCAAACGCAACCAAAACGGTGAACGGCAAAACGTTTACGAACGTCTATAAAGTACAGTATAAGATCCAGGCAAATGTTGCCAATTCCGGCTGGCAGGATGTTCCTGGCGGCGGTCCTTTCACTTCGTATTATGCAAAAGGCATTGGCCTTCTTTCTGCGGACGATGATACGGGTTCCCCGACGCAGAACATTCGCTACTGGCAGGTTAATTAAACCCCGTAAAAATGAAGCAGCAGATGAGGTAAAAGAGCTTTGCCTGCTGCTTCATTTTTGTTTGGTTAAAAGCGTTGGCGTGGTTGAAAATTGCCGCCCTTTTCTTTTCAAAGCCGTTTTCTATTTAGGCGTGCCCCCTTATCTTTGCGCCAAATTTCAGAAACGTGATGGCTTTAAGGCGAATCAAATCCTTGTCTGTAGCGGTTTTTAGCGTATTGTTGGTGTTCTTTTCTTATACGTCCTTTGCCCAAGGCGACCCCGATAGCAATAGCAAACTGCAACGCGAAGACAAAATGCCCGAGAAAGCTGATGAAAAAGGCGGCGCAGGCGAGAAGAAAGGCGCCTTTGATGCCAACGAAGTCATCTTCGGTCACGTGATGGATGCCCACCAGTTTCACTTTTTCTCTTGGGTTGGCGGCGGCGGCGAACAGCATCATGCGGTCATTCCCCTGCCTGTTTTGCTTTATGAACCCGGACGAGGCTTTGCTTTTTTTAGTTCAGGAAATTTTCACCACGGCGAAGAAGCTTACGACGGATACCGCATCGTTACCGAAAGTTACCGCGAAAACCTGAAGGCAAAAGGCATGGGAGAAGATCAAATCCGCCTTTTGCAGGACGAGCAAATTGTTGCCGTTGACAACAATGGAAATCCGATTGACCGCAAGGTGTACGATTTTTCCATTACCCGCAACGTGGTGCAAATGTTCATCGCTCTCGCTCTTTTGGTTTGGCTGATGCTTTCCATTGCCAAACGTTACAGCACTGGCCAAGGCATTACCTCGGCGCCAAAGGGTTGGCAAAACGCCATCGAACCCGTGGTGCAATTCATTCGCGACGAAGTGGCAAAGCCAAACATGGGCCCCCATTACAGGAAGTACATGCCGCTTCTGCTGACACTCTTCTTTTTCATTTTAATCAACACGGCCTTTGGCTTAATTCCCGGTTCGGCCAACGTAACGGGCAACATTGCCTTTACGTTTGTTTTAGGCATCATCTCTTTTCTGGTAATCACGTTCAGCGGTAACGGACATTACTGGAAACACATTTTTTGGCCGCCGGTGCCGCACGGCATCAAGCCCTTGATGATTTTGGTGGAGATACTTTCCATGTTCACAAAACCGTTCGCTTTAATCGTCCGTTTGTTTGCCAACATGTTGGCCGGTCACATCATCATTATTTGTTTGGTTTCGCTGATATTTATTTTCGGTCACCTGAGCACCGGCGTTGGTCTTGGCTTTTCGCCCATTTCCATTGCCTTTGCGGTATTCATTTACGTGATTGAAATTTTGGTGGCTTTCATCCAGGCCTTCATCTTCACCAACCTGACCGCGGTATTCATTGGTCAGGCCACCGAAGACGGGCATCATACGGTAGAAAGTGCGCACAACGGCGAGCCGCCAACGGAACCGCTGATTCTTTAAGTTGATCGTTGTCCGTTGACAGTTGCCCGTTCGCTCTTCGGCTAACGACCAACGAACAACAATCTTGGCTTTTGGATTTATTCATCATTATAAAAGAACAAACATGAGTTTACTTTTCACTTTGGTAAGCACGGTAGCATGGGCAAATGCCGGTGGTGCTATTGGCGCTGGCCTGGCGGCCATCGGTGCCGGTATCGGTATCGGACAAATTGGTCGCGGTGCGGTAGAGTCTATTGCACGCCAGCCAGAAGCTTCTAACGACATCCGTGCAAACATGATCCTGACTGCAGCCTTCATTGAGGGTGTAGCGCTGTTTGCCGTAATTGCCGGTATTCTGGCGATGTTCGTTTAAAAAAACAAAACCGCATCCAAAGCACAGGGCGGCGGATGCGGTTTTAATTAGCTGGTTAACCACTGTGCTGATGCGGTAATGAAGAAGGTCTGAGCGAATAAAACTTCATTATCAAATTATCGAATTATCAAATTATCACATTAAGTATATGCGTTTACTGACACCGGAATTAGGGTTGATCTTTTGGACGGCGCTGGCCTTTATTATTGTGTTCATCGTGCTGCGCAAGTTCGCCTGGGGCCCGATTTTAAAATCACTTGACCAGCGTGAAAAAACCATTGCTGATTCGTTGGAAAGTGCCGACCGCGTAAAGCGTGAAATGGCGCAACTGAAAAACGAGAACGAAGAGCTGATGGCCAGGGCCCGTGAAGAAAGAAGCCTGATGCTGAAAGAAGCCCGCGATACAAAAGACCGCATTGTGAACGAGGCAAAAGAGCAAGCAAAAACCGAAGCCAATAAAATCATTGCCGAAGCGCAACAACAAATCAATGCGCAAAAAATGGCGGCCATCACGGAAGTAAAAAACCAGGTAGGCAAGTTGGTAGTGGAAGTAACCGAAAAAGTGCTGCGCAAAGAACTGGCCGGCAAAGACGCCCAGGAAGCCCACATCAAAGCGATGGTGGACGATGTAAAACTGAATTAAGAAACAGGATATTGTTATATTGAGATATTGCGATATTGACGGAAACCAAACTGTCGAATTGCAATACCCCAATCACCAATGTCTCAATATCGTTTTAAATGTTGAACCCACGAGTTGCCTCCCGTTATGCGAAATCGCTGCTTGATTTAGCCGCTGAAAAAGGCCAGTTGGAGCCGGTGCACGCCGACATGCTTTACCTGCAACAACTGATTAAAGGCAGTCGCGATTTTTTAGGCTTGCTGCGCAGTCCCGTCATCAAGGCTGATACAAAAATTAAAGCTATAAACGCAGTTACAGCCGGCAAGGTTAGCCCGATTACGACCGTCTTTATTGAACTGATGACAAGCAAGGCCCGGGAGGCTGTTTTGCCCGAGATCATCACTTCTTTCATTCAGCAATATAAAGAACACAAAGGCATTCAAACCGTGAAGCTGACAACGGCGGTTCCGGTGAGCGACGCACTAAAAAATGAAATCATCGCACAAGTGAAAAAGACCGGCGGTTTTGACAAACTGGAATTAGAAGAAACCGTTGATCCGAACATCATTGGTGGCTTTGTGTTGCAGGCTGGCGACAAGCTGATTGACGCAAGCATTGCCTACGATTTAAAAAACATTTCACGTCAATTTGAGAACAACGATTTTATTTACAAAGTAAGATAGCGTTAACAATAATGAGTTATGAGTTAAGAATTATGAATGAAATCATGAGTCTTCTCAAACTCAGACGAAACGATTCATAACTCATAATTCTTAATTCTTAATTAGTGATACTATGCCAGAAATAAAACCAGATGAAATAAGTGCCATCCTGCGCCAGCAGTTGAGCGGCTTTAACGCCAGCGCCGACCTGGAAGAAGTGGGAACCGTTTTGCAAATGGGCGACGGCATTGCCCGTGTGTACGGCCTCGGAAACGTTCGCGCCGGCGAGCTGGTGGAATTTGAAAACGGCGTGCAAGGCATTGCCCTGAACCTGGAGGAAGACAATGTGGGTGCGGTATTAATGGGAGAAATGGGCACACTGCAGGAAGGTTCGAAAGTGCGCCGCACCGGACAAATTGCCTCCATTAAAGTGGGCGAAGGCATGGTGGGTCGCGTGGTGAATACCCTCGGCGAACCCATTGACGGCAAAGGCCCCATCTCCGGCGAACGCTATGAAATGCCGCTGGAACGCAAAGCTCCAGGGGTGATCTATCGCGAGCCAGTGAAAGAGCCGCTGCAAACGGGTATCAAAGCCATTGATGCGATGATTCCCGTAGGCCGTGGTCAACGTGAATTGGTAATTGGTGACCGCCAGACTGGTAAAACAGCTATCTGTCTTGACACCATCATCAACCAAAAAGAATTCTTTGAAGCGGGCAAGCCCGTTTACTGTATCTACGTTGCCATCGGTCAAAAAGCATCCACCATTGCCGGTGTGATGAAGACTTTGCAGGATGCGGGTGCAATGGCCTACACCACTATTGTTGCAGCATCTGCATCTGACCCTGCGCCGTTGCAGTTCTACGCGCCGTTTGCGGGTGCGGCCATTGGTGAGTTTTTCCGCGACACCGGACGTCCGGCCCTGATTATTTATGATGACCTTTCCAAACAGGCCGTTGCTTACCGCGAAGTATCCTTGTTGTTGCGTCGTCCGCCGGGCCGCGAGGCTTATCCTGGTGACGTATTCTATTTGCACAGCCGCTTGTTGGAACGTGCGGCCAAAGTGATTGCGAATGACGAAGTAGCAAAGCAAATGAACGACTTGCCCGAAAGCATTCGTCACTTGGTAAAAGGCGGTGGTTCGTTAACGGCGTTGCCGATCATTGAAACGCAGGCCGGTGACGTATCGGCTTACATTCCAACAAACGTGATCTCTATCACTGACGGGCAGATCTTCCTTGAATCAAACTTGTTTAACGCGGGTATTCGTCCGGCCATTAACGTGGGTATCTCTGTAAGCCGCGTGGGCGGTAACGCACAAATCAAGTCCATGAAGAAAGTGGCCGGTACGTTGAAGCTTGATCAGGCTTTGTACCGTGAGCTGGAAGCCTTCTCGAAATTTGGCGGCGACCTTGACGCGGCCACGAAGAACGTAATTGACAAGGGAGCCCGCAACGTGGAAATTTTGAAGCAGCCGCAGTACTCGCCGGTGCCGGTGGAAAAGCAAGTGGCCATTATTTATTTGGGCACGCAAGGCTTGCTGCGCGACGTTCCCGTAAGCAAGGTGAGAGAATTTGAAGAACAATTCCTGATGGAAATGGAAAGCAAATTGCCTGATGTGTTGCAACAGTTTAAGAAAGGCGCACTGCCCGATGACGGCATTGCCAAAATGGTGGAACTGGCAAACGGCATCATTCCACAGTACAAAAAATGAGTGATGAGTAATTAGTGGGTTCACTCTGCTGGGTATCTCCATAAAGTTGAAGCGGCCTTTGGGCCGCTTTTTATTGCAGGAACAAAAAGTATCTTCAGATAAGCACTAGCCATTGGACAGCATAAGCTTACTAAGTCTGAATAAAAGAAAGGATTTGCATCGCAAATCCTTTCCTTATTAAAACCAGTTTACTTACATCGCCGGCTTCCACCCGTTGTTCTTTCTGTTTAAGTCCGGTAGTTTTTTCTCCGGATCAAGAACCACCTCGGTGATTTTGCTGTCGGGATAAACATAAAATGTTGTTTCGCTGCCGCGCATCCAGGCTTCAACGGGAATGGTCAGCGATTGCGTTTTCCCGTTTGCTTCTTTAATCAATACCGGCACCGGCATCGCCATTTGCTCTACGTTTTGTAAGGTGATGGCATAGCCGGTTTGGGGAGCCGTTCCTGTTTGCGATACGCTTTTTACCGCTACATCAAACTTGTAATTGTTAAACACCCAACTGCGCCAGAACCAGGCCAAATCTTCACCGCCGGCATTTTCCATGGAGCGGAAAAAATCCCAGGGTGTTGGATGTTTGTAAGCCCAGGTCGCAATATATTCTCTGAATGCACGGTCAAAGCGTTCTGGCCCCAAAACCACGTCGCGCAAGGCATTCAGCATTTTCGCAGGCTTGTCGTAAGCGGCTGTGCCCAGGTTAAATTCGGTGATGGCATCGGCTGTGGTAAAGAGCGGGTCCATCTTGTCGTTAAAGGTGAACTTCAGCATTTCTTCGCCTGCGAAATAGGAGAAGTTTGCAAACTCGCCTTTGTTGAAGGCTTTTGTAGAAAGACCGTTGATAAATGTATTGAAGCCTTCGTCCATCCAGGCATATTTGCGTTCGTTGCTGCCCACCACCATGGGAAACCAGTTGTGACCAAATTCATGATCAACCACGCCCCACAAATCGGCGCCGGTTGATTGATAACTGCAAAACACAATGCCCGGATATTCCATGCCGCCCACAATGCCCGCCACGTTCACCGCAACAGGATAGGAGTATTCAAACCATTTTTGCGAATTGTATTCAATGGAAGCTTTGATGAATTCCGTACTGCGTTGCCAACCGTTTTGCTTGATGCTTTCAACGGGATAAACGCTCATGGCCAATGCTTTTTTGCCGCTGGGCAAATTCATTTTTGCTGCGTCCCATACAAAGGCTCTTGATGCACCCCAAACCGCGTCTCTTGCGGCCTGAATTTTAAAGCGCCATGTAAGGTTTGCACCAGAAGGCCTCGACTTCGGATTGGTTACTTCTGCAACGTTGCGAATAACAACGGTCTTGTCGCTGTTGCGGGCTTCTTTCAATCGCTCTATTTGTTGCGATGTCAAAACATCCTTTTCATTTTGCAATTCGCCCGAACCAACGATGATTAAATTAGATGGTGCGGTAATGCTGTAATCGAAATCGCCGTATTCCAAATAAAACTCACCCTGACCCAAATACGGATTTGTATTCCATCCCTGGATGTCATCGTACACGCACATGCGCGGGTACCATTGAGCGATGGTATAAATCCAGCCGTTCGCCGTTTTTAATCGTCCCATGCGGTCGGTGCCGTATTCCGGAATGGTAAATTCGTAAGCGATGTTCAGTTTTGCTTTTGCGCCTGCCGCCTTCAAGGCTTGCGGCAACCATACCTGCATGCGTGTATCGGTGACGTTGTACTGCGGCGTAAATTTCTTCCCGTCCACTTCAACCGAGATGGATTTAATTACATCGCCTTGGGTAAACATCGCGTTTGTGTAACGTCCACCTGTGCCTGCGGGTGATGATGCGTTGCGGCTGTCGGCGCGATAAATATTTTGTTCGACGTAAAGCCACAAATAATTAAGGTTGTCGGGACTGTTGTTGGTGTAACTGATTTCAACCTCGCCGGAAACCTTGTGCTGTGTTGTGTCAAGCGTAACGTTCAACTTGTAATCGGCGCGGTTTTGCCAATACTTCGGTCCCGGAGCACCGTTGGCCGAGCGGTATTCGTTGGGTGCGGTGGGATAAAACTGCAAATCCCAAAGGGCTTTCGGATTGAACTTGGAAACGGTACTTGTTGGTGTTTGCGCAAACACGATCAACAAACCAAAATTGGCCAACAAGGCCAGCATTGTTTTTTTCATTGGTAAAAATCTTGAGCGGTGAAATTACAGAAAGAGAATCCCTGTAAATCTTGTGCCGTAAACCCTGCATACGATTTAAGGAAACATTGATTCGGCAAGAGCGACGCTTTCGGGTTTGCCTACATCCAGTACGCGGCTTTCGCTGTGATCATAACCGATAATCTTGTGTGTTGATGCAAGCGAAAGATAAACGTCAATCAACGAAAATTTCCCGGTTTGCTTGACGGCATTAAAAATCGATGGTTCGAAAAGTGCTAATCCGCTATAAGCTTTTTGAATGTAGTTGTCGGAGTGAAAAGAAATGCGTTCTGCTCCTGTTGAAATATTTCGCCAGCCGCACAAACGGCTGTTTTCATTAAAAAGAAGATAGCGGCTTGTTGTACGATTTGTAACACCTAACGTTATGTCTGCACTTTGCTGTTGGTGATAACTGATGAAAGCGGTGAGATTAACATCGGTGAGGATATCAACGTTGATGGTAAGAAAACTTTCGCCTGCTAAATAATTTTTAGCTTTCAACAAACCGCCACCGGTTTCCAATACTTCGTTGCTTTCATCGCTGATGGTGATGGTGCTTCCCCAGCCATTTGCCTTTTCAATCGCATCAACAATTTGATCCGCGAAATGGTGAACGTTTACAACAACATCTTTGATACCGTATTGCCGCAAGTATTCAACGTTGCGTTGCAATAAACTTTTTCCGTTTACGATCGCTAAAGCTTTCGGATGTTCGTCAGTCCAGGGTTTGAAGCGTGTGCCCAAACCTGCGGCAAAGATCATGGCTTTCATTCGTCTTCTTTTTTTAAAGCGGGGTACGATGAACCCAAAGGATTCTTCCACCCTTTCGCTTCTTGCTCGCGGTGACAGAGTTCAATCTTCACTTTGTATTTGTTGCGCAAGTGCCTTGCCGTGGCATCGGCCGCGTACACGCTCCGGTGTTGACCGCCGGTACAGCCAAAGTTTATCGTTAGGTGATCAAACCCGCGTTTAATGTATTCTTCCACCGAAATGTCCACGATGTCGAAAACAGAATTTAAAAAATCATTCATGCGTGTTTGCCGCTCGAGGTATTCCATCACGGGCCGGTCGCGGCCGTGAATTTCTTTGTACTCCACGTGACGACCCGGGTTGTCAATGCCGCGGCAGTCGAACACAAAACCACCACCGTGAACGCTCTTGTCTTCGGGTATGCCTTTGCGGTAAGAGAAGGAGCAAATTTTTACGTGGAGTGGTGTGTTTGCATCAGCCTGCACCGGCGTAAAGCGGGCCATAATTTCATTGTCAATACAAAGTTGCAACACCTTTTGGAACTCCGGCACCGCAATGCCCATGTTGTTGTTGTCAACAAACCATTTTAGGTTTTTTAGCGCTTGCGGAATGGAGGTTAAGAAATGCGCCTTACGTTCAAACAAGCCCCGAAAGCCGTAAGCACCCAGCACCTGCAACAGGCGTATCAAAACATAGCCGTTGTATTGGCTGCGAAAAACATCGCGGTCAATCGTTGTGCTGATAACGTTTTCAAAGGAATCCATGTACTCTTCCAGCAAAGCTGTTTTCCATTCGTCGGGAAGGTTTGCTCTTGCCTGCCACAACATGCTGGCCACGTCGTATTGCGGGGCGCCTTTCATGCCACCCTGGTAATCGATGAAGTGTACTTGCTTATCCTCTGTTACCATGATGTTCCGGCTTTGGAAATCACGAAACATAAAATACTTGTATTCGGTATGCGTGAGATAATTGCTTAAGGCTTCAAAGTCGTCAATCAGCCGTTGCTTGTCGTAAGGTTTGTGCAAGGCATCCAGAAAATAGTATTTAAAATAAAGCAGGTCGGCCATGATGGCTTGCTTGCCAAACTCCTTGTTGGTTAAACACTTTTCGTAGTTCAGGCCTTCGTCGCCCTTTACCTGCAGGCGGACCAATTGATACAAACTTTCTTTGAACAGCTCATAAACCTCCGGCACGCAGCCTTTCTCTTCCAGGATGTTCATGAGTGACGTATCGCCAAAGTCTTCCTGCAAGTAAACCGTTTCATCCTCGCTTACGGCTATGATCTCCGGAACATGCAATTCTTTTTTGTGAAATTGTCCGGAGAAATAAATAAATGCTTCGTTCTCGGGCACATTCAACCCGTGCGTACCGATAACGGTTCTGCATTCGTTGCCGTGCAAACGAAAGTAGCGGCGGTCGCTGCCCGATTGCTGAATGACATCTACGCTTGTGGGTTCACTTCCGCACCAGGTTTTGTACAATTGCGTAACGGCGTTTATCAGTTCTTGCATAGCCGGCAAATTTAGCTTCGTTCGACATGACCTTACCTATCAAAATTTCGCCTTGAAATAAATTTTAATTTATTTGGTTAGTTGCGTTCACTTCCTCTACATTTGTATCACCTTCCTTTGAATACGCCACGATTTACCTCTGAAACACCAGACTCCCCAAGCCGAACCTAATCTCCTATTTTGATGAGCCAACCATTGTCCTGAAAGCTGCTTGAACGTTCAAGCTTAGTTTGGCATATTTCCTTTTTTATAACCCCAAAAACTAATGATTATGGCAACTTCAGTACTCAATTTTCTGAAGAAGAACACAGGGAAAGCTCTGCTCGGCGCTTCCTTGTTAGCATCCAATCTTCTTCAAGCCCAAACGGGCAATGCAATCGCTGGTTATGATTATCTCGGTTCTTGTATGGTGAGCGGACAACCACACTATTATTACGTATCAAAAGGTGAAGCTCTCTGGCCAGCTGCTAATACGGCCGCGATGACGATCGCCAACGGACAAGGTTATTTGGCTACCCTTACCTCACAGGGGGAAAACGATTGCGTGTATAACTTGTACAAAACTTATCTCATTACCAGTGGTCTTGGACAGCCTTCTGTAAACTACACGCCAGGAAATCCAGCGGGTGAAGGTTCTTACTACGATAAGAGAAATCCCTGGATTGGATTGACTGACCAAGCTTCTGAGGGTACTTTCTTATGGTCTAACGGTGAAAATTGCAGCGACTTTAGAAATTGGGATTGCGGAACAACCCCTAGTCCCTTTAATGGATTATTATGTGAACCAAATAACGTTGTAAAGGGCGGCAATTCAAACGGTGAAGACTATGTTCAATTGTTGGCGTTTGGTGACGGGCCGGATAACAGTGCCGGCGGTTTGGGAAGAAAGCACCAAGGTTTTTGGAACGACTGGTTTAACACTGAATCACAGCTCTACATTGTAGAATTTGGACCCAACACTTGTTTGGGTAACGAAGGTTGCACTCCTGGCTTCTGGAAAAATCATCCTGCTGTTTGGCCGGCTAGTTATTCGGCAAATGATCTTGCCAGTATGTATTTCACCTTCCCGAATGGCACGGGTTCCTCTACATGCAACTTGACCTCATTTGGCAGCCAAACCTTGATGCAATCACTGCAAGGCGGCGGTGGCCCTGGTATCAACGGCGCGGTTACTATCTTGATACGTGCCGCAGTTGCGGGCTTGTTAAACGCCGCTGATCCCCGCGTAGACTATCCATTGAGCCCTGTACAATTACAGAACATGGTGAACGCTGCCCTTGCTACATGCGACAGGAATCAAATATTGGCCTTGGGAACTACAATTGACGGCTATAACAACCTCGGTTGCCCAATTGACGCACACGGAAATCCGACAACAACCTCGCGAAGCAGTGACCCGGCTTCAATGGGACTTAGCAACGCCTTTACGGTTAGCGGTTACCCCAACCCGTCAAGAAGCAGCTTCAACATCCAGGTGAGCGGTGTTTCAACAGAAAACGTTTCCATTAGAGTTACCGACATGACCGGCCGTTTGATTGAGCAACGCACAAGCGTTCCTGCTAATCAAACCATTCAAATCGGCAGCACATACCGTGCAGGTTTGTATTACATCGAAGTATCTCAGGGCGCGGCCAAGCAACAACTGAAAATGGTGAAACAATAAAACCAAAATCAGCAAATAAAAAATGGCAGTCTTTGACTGCCATTTTTTTTATAATTAGACGAACCAATTTTCGTTGCCGCTGGTGCTTTTTCTATTTTTATCGCAGCGCACTGTGAACAAGCATGACCGCTAAAACAATTTAGATGAACCCTGTTGTAAGCATCATAATTCCAACCTACAATTCAGAAGCAACGCTTGAAGAATGCCTGCAAAGCATCGTACAGCAAACCTATCCGCACAAAGAAGTTATAGTTATAGACGGCCTTTCAAAAGACGGTACGGTTTCGCTCTTGCAAAAGTATCAGGCGCAGTCTTCCTTCATCACTTATGTTTCCGAAAAAGACAACGGTATTTACGACGCTATGAACAAGGGCATAGACAAAGCGAAGGGTGACTACCTGCTTTTTTTGGGCAGCGACGATCAGCTTTTTTCTAGTAATGTGTTGACAGAGATTTTTGCCGACGCAAAGAACGTGGACGTTGATTTAATCTACGGCAATGTTTTTTTTAAGCATGCCAAAAGAATTTATTCCGGTGAATCGAGTTTGGAAAAGTTAATCGGTGAACAAATCAGCATCTGCCATCAGGCCATCTTCTACAAAAAAGAAATTTTTGAACGCATTGGCAAGTATGATTTGAAATACTTCGTTCACGCCGATTACGACTTGAACGTAAAATGTTTTGAAGACGCAACGATTAAAACAAAATACATTGACAAGATCATTACGTTATACAATGAACGCGGCCTGAGCGGCCTGCAACCAAACAAAGACGGCTTTCACGATTGGCTTACACTGCATTACATCAACAAGTATGTTTCGCCTTTTGCTTTAATCATAAAAATGAAAAAGCTAAGTGAAGAACTGCAGGACATTAAAGGCTCCAAAGCATACAAATTAGCCAACACTTTGTCAAGCACATTAAGCCGGTTACGAATGCTTCGGCGCCGGTAATGCATCCTCGCTTTGTCGTTACCCTTCGTACAATTACGGACGAAGAAAAGTTTATTGCGCAATGTTGCGTAAATCCCGCAAGGCTTCTTTTTTTGGCATGTTTCTTTCTTCCTTTGCACAACTAAAACGTTACCTATGAACTGGAAACTTTCTCTCGCAGCCTTTTCTTTTTGCGCAGTGCTTTTCGCTTGCAAGAAAGAAGACAAACAAGTGCCCGTACAAATCGTCCTAACCGACAACCCTACAGACTTTGACGAAGTAAACGTTGACATTACGGACATCCGTGTAAAACTTGACAAGGACACAACGGACTGGATCTCACTAAACACTAAAGCCGGCGTGTACAACCTGTTGGCCTTGCAAAACGGCATCATGGACACCTTGGCCACAGGCACTGCACCCACGGGTATTCTAAAGGAAGTGCGTTTTATTTTAGGATCGAGAAACACGGTTAAAGTGAACGGTGTTATGCAGCCGCTTGTTATTCCCAGCGGAAGCGAAAGTGGGTTAAAGATTAAAATTGACAAGCACCTCGGCGAAACACTTAACTCTTTTGTTCTTGATTTTGATGCCGCTCTTTCTATCAAGCAAGAAAACGACGGCTACAAACTGCGGCCGGTCATTAAATTAAAGTGATAATATCTCACTGTAAAAAAGAAGAGCGTTTCGAATATGAAACGCTCTTCTTTTTTGTGCTGCAATTCTGCACGGCTTTGTTTACTCAACCAATATCTTTTGGGATAAGGTTTCATCGCCCAAACGGACAACCACAATGCAAACGCCTCTTGTGCGGCAGGTTAAGTTATCAAGATGAAGAGCGTTTATGCCCCGCTGAGCGTAACCGGTTGTGGCAAGCACGCTGTGGCCGACAGTGTTATAAACTTCAACTTTCATTTCAACTTCTTTTTGAGATATTACTTGCAATTGCGCAGTTCCTTTTACGGGGTTTGGATAAACAAGCAAACGGTTGTTTTGATTTTCTGTAACCGGCGTAAAACGGAGAGCATTGCTGTAATTAAAAAGGGCATCCTCACTCATCAACTTGATGCGGTAATAACGTGCTCCATTCAATTCATTGGGAATCTGAAAAGCGTAAGCGGCGCTTTGTGCTGCTGAGGGTTGGGGATAAACAGTGGTGATGGTTATAAAGTTGACGCCGTCGGTGCTTTGTTGTACCTCAAAAGAACGGGCTTGAAGATTATCCTGCACCCGCCAGCTAAGCCGGAGTTCTTTATTGGCTTGCGTGCCCTTAAAATCAAAAATGCCGTTGGCGTGAAGTACAGTGCACAAAGGCATTTGGAAAACCTGCACCGTATCGCTTGCGTAGGCGGAGCATCCTTCCTGCAAATATTGTGTTACGATATACGTGCCTGGTTTGTTTACGAAGATGGTTGTACCCGTAGGGCTGGTAATGATATTGCCATTGAGGGTTGTCCATTGGTAAACCGATGTGGCTACCGGATTGGTTACATCTACTTCTGCAATGTTCGATCCTTCGCAGATATACGGTGTAGCCGTGAGTGCCTCTACACGAGGCGATAAGAAAAAGTCAAACGGCCCCACAAAATCTTTTAATTCTGATGTAAATGAAGCAGAGGATCTTGTTTTAACGAGGATTCTGCGGAAGGGCATACCGCAACTGTTGCTGCCCAAAAGCGTTACGGGATCAAGGCCCAGCTTTGTAAGGTTTACCGAGAACTCTACAAATTGTTTTGCTGCGTAATCAGTCATCAGAGCATCGCTTTGCAAGACAACCGAAAAGGGTCCGCCCCAAGTTCCGTTGCTGCATTGAAGCCCCGTGTAATACGTGCCAGAGGCCTTGGGTTTAATGCTGGCGTAGCCATAGGTGGCGCCGGTAGTGGCACCGTCAAATTGCCCGGTCCAATCAAAAGAAGTGGGGGTAAGAGAAAGCGCTGCGCTGTTTACCCAAATACGAGCTTCAATGTTGCTGAGCGATGAACTTTGGTACTCTGCGCTGAAGATGATGTCACCGGGTTTTGTAATGTTGCCCGCCGCATCAAATTCCCAACTTGTGTGGCCGGCGTTAGGACCGTACCCATAAAATTGTCGCGTGCTACGGTCGTAATAAATATCGGTTTGGTACATCTCGAAATCGAAATACCGGTTGCCGGTGGTGTTGTCCAGCGAGAGGCCGCCAAACATCCAAAGCGAGTCCGTTCTGTTTGGCCCAGCACGCCTTACATGCACCATCATGTCAAGGATATCGTTCTTGTCGGGGACGCCTTGCGAAACGGGACACTGCCAGTTACCCGGACTGTCGCCATTTTTGTTGCCGCCAGAAAAAACAGTGGAATCATCGCCGTGATAGTCACGAATGAAAACAGCATCAAGCATCAGGCGATTGTTAATAACGGTATAAGCAGGAAAACGCATGTTGCGGTAAAACGGCAGCCGGCGTGAGGCAATATTGCTGTTATAGCCTGCTACAATAGCGGCAGCGCCTGTAGTGTCAATAATAAATTGACCTGTACCGGAAGAGCCGGGATAAAGAAACCAGTCGTCGTTGCCCGAAGAGACGAAACCGTTAAAATAGTTCGACCGAAGATCGCCGTCCACGCCAAAATTTGCCCGGATAACGGGTGTGGTAATTTGGCTGTAAGTTTTTACGGTAAAGACAAAGAAAAGAGGCGTGAAAACTAAAGTTGTTTTCATAGGGGTTGTTTTAACGTTAGGGAGAACAACAAGCGGTGAAGCTTTGTTTGTTTTCACCGCTTGTTGAAATCTTACTTGTGGCTAACGATGCGCACTTGCGAAACATCCGATACGGATGTTGTGCCATCGGTCATAAGAGCCACGATTCGGTAACTGATTGTACCTGGAAAAACTTCGCTGTCGGTAAACGTAAAAGACCGCGTGCTGTTAAACGGTACAGATCCGGCGTCTTCCCAATATGCATAAGGGTCGGTTGGGTCTTCATAGGTACGTTGTACACTGAAGCCCACAACGCCGTCAGCCGATGCAAGGTTCCAAACGGCGGTTATGCCTTTTCCTTGCCGGTGCGTTCGGAAGGAACCAAAGACAGATGTTTGCTTGCTTATAACAAGCGGTCGTTCTTTGCTGGCAAGGGCTTTGTGCGGAAGCACACAAACAACGGTCAGAGCAAACATTGCTGCGAGGAAAGAGTAGCGGATTGTTTTCATAAGGTAAAATTTAGTTTCCTAAAGCTACCGCCTTCTCCTTTTTAGAAACCCTGCACTTTCACGCTTTTCGCGGGGTGTGATTTTTATTAGAATTTACAGGCCGGACCGTAAAACCTACGTGAAATATTACCCGTGAGATTTACGGTAAACGTGCGAAGGCCAACTGCTGATTTAATGGCTTGGGACGATTTACGTTTTTGCCGACCAAAAAAACTTTTCAGGCTTGCATTGAATGAACATCTTTCCTGTCGTTCCTGAAAAAACAGGGAGTAGTATAGCTGATTAGTCAATGGCCTTGGACAAGGCTTCGAGTGTTTCTTCTTCTAACACTTCACGACTGGACACACCGTCGTTAACGGCCCATTTTACAAGGCGTAAACAACCGCCTTCAATTTCAATCCCCGTGATGTCGCCGTCGCTGTTGCAGCAGCAACCGGAATTGAAATACGTTGGCCTCATGCTGAGATAATCTTTCGATACGTGGTTGTATTCGAATTTGCGTTTTTGAATTTCCGCCTCGGTTTCGTGTATCAACTGCTCGTTGCCATCGGCTTGCGCCTGCAACAATTGACGGTAGAGCCGTTCAATGTGCGTGAGCGATTCAAACACCGGCTGGTGCGTGTGCCCGGTGACCAGCAATACGTTTTTTTGTTCTGCGCTCCACTCGTACATCAGCCGGTTGTGCAGCGTTTTTAGTTGCGCATCGTAAGCGGGTGTGTTCGGATTTATCTTCAACCAAATTTGCAAAGGCGCCCAAACTTTGGAAACAAAAAATTTGCTGAACCAATTGCCGTCGCTCGCTGCATCTCCCTGGTGGCCGTGCGTACAAAATATTTTTAGCTCCTTGCCCGCAACGGTTGTTTGCATCAACACGCCATCATAAATGCCAACGTCGCCTCCAAACAATTTTTTGATTTGTGCAATGGTCAGCGGATCGTTCTTCCAATCCAGGTCATGGTTGCCAATGGTTTTGTAAAACCGGGCCTGCGCAACAAATTTTTGATAACGTTGAAAGCTTTGTTGCTGGTGCTTTACAACGGCTGTCAATCTGTTTTCCCACAGTTCTTCGCAATCGCCCAGCGCAATGAAAGCGAAATTGTTTTGATCGTAAAAATCAAGTGCGGCCAGGTAGTTGTTTTCGCATAGCCGAAAGTCATCAGCACCATCACCGGCGCCTTTGTGCTGGTCGGAAAAAATAATGAAGCGGCCTTCTTTCTCGTCGAAAGGAATGACAACACCTTTGCTTTCCTTCCCGTTTTCAATGCCCCGCATTACTTTGCTCAGCCCTTCAAACACCTTGTCTTTTTTGGGGCTTGACGAAAATTTATTTGTCAGCCAAAGAATGATTTTGAACAACCGTTGTTTAAGCCAGGCAATCATAATTGCGTTCCGGTTTGGGTGAAAAGGAATTCGAATCTTTTATAAAAAAAGCCCTGCGTTTGCAGAGCCATTAAGATATTTCATATCTGCGAAATGCGGAATAATCATGCAACGGCGATCGTGCTGATTTCAACGTTTACGCCTTTGGGCAAAGCGCTTACCTGCACCGTTTCGCGTGCCGGAAAGGAGCCTGAAAAATATTTGCCGTATATCTCGTTGATCTCGCTGAACCGGTTCATGTCGGTAATGAAGATGGTTGTTTTTACCACGTTGTCGAAGCTCAGGCCTGCATCGGTTAAAATGCTTTTCAGGTTTTGCATTACCTGGTGCGTTTCGTCTTGTATGTCGCGGTTTTTTAAGTTGCCGGTGGAAGGATCAATGCAGATTTGGCCGGAGATGTAAAGTGTATTGTTAACCATTACGGCCTGGTTGTACGGGCCAATGGGGGCTGGAGCGTTTTTGGTGTTGATGATTTTCTTTTCCATAGTACGAATTACACGAATTTGGATGAATTCTGGCGAATTAATTTCGTAACCATTTTGGCATTTGTGCAATTGGTATTAATTCGTGTAATTCGCGTTTATGCAAATTGTTGTTTTAGCCGGTGTACTTCAGAAGGAAGAATTGTTGCGCAGCCAGATGACGGCTAACGTTGTTTGGATAAATACCGTACAGGAGTTTTCGCAACACCGAAACGCAGATGCTTTTGTTGATTTAAAGTTTGTAAATACTATCGAACGTCAACAGGTATTGCAACAACTGTTGCCAAAGCCCGTCATCGTAAACAGCGTTGTGCATACGCTAAGCGAAACACACGCTTCTTTCATCCGCATCAACGGATGGAATACATTTCTGTCTTCTTCGATAATAGAAGCCGCTTGCAATAACAACGGATTGAAAACAAAAGCAGAAGCTGTTTTCGCGTTGTGGAACAAAGAACTTCAATGGCTGCCCGACGAAGCGGGCTTTGTTACACCAAGAGTTGTGAGCACCATTGTGAACGAAGCTTTTCTTGCGCTGGCCGAAGGTGTGAGTACTAAAGATGAAATCAACACAGCCATGAAACTTGGAACGGCTTATCCTTACGGGCCGTTCGAATGGGCGGAGAAAATAGGGGTGAGAAATATTGTTGCGTTGTTGGAAAAATTAAGCGCCACGCAGGAGCACTATACACCGGCCGAATTGTTGATGAAGGAAGCGCTGATTGATTGATTGGCGTTATTGCTTTCAACCAATCAACCGGTCAACCAATCAACTTACTTTGCACAACTCATTCCATCTTGTGGTATAACGCGGTGTTTGAAAGTCCTGCCGCATCTTCCAGTTTCTTTTTGTGCCCGACGAAGCAAATTTCACCACGTCGCCCCGCATGCTGAAATTGATGTTGTCAATCTGCTCCATCAAAAAACGGCCAATGCTTTTTTGTTGCTCAAACATATTTGCCTGGATGGCATCATCGGGTACGATGCCGCTTAAAACAACGCCGGCCTTTTTGTATTGCTTGCCTTCCCGGTAAAGTTTTTCAGCCAGGGCAATGGCTGGCTTTATCAACTCGTTTGTTTGCGAAGTAGGATAAGGCAAAACGATGTGTGAACTGTACGTTGGTCCGTGCCTGAAATGCGGATTGACGGCTTTTCTGTTCTCTTTTTCATTGGTTACCACAAACACGTTAATCATTCCCGCGGCGCTGTTCTGTCTCCGAAGTTTTTCCGCCGTTCTTGCCGTGTACGTTGCCACGGCTTCCTTGATGTCTGCGAGTGCCGTTACCGCATTGCCAAACATGCGGGTTGTGGCAATCATTTTTTTGTCTTCATACGTGTCCATCACGATGGCTTCTTCGCCGCGCAGTTCTTTGATCAAGCGTACGCCAACAACACCGCCCAAATTTTTCCTTGCCCATTCTTCGGGCATGTTGCGCAAGTCCCAGCCGGTATGTATGCCCAGATCGTTTAGTTTTTTTTGCGACCGGCCACCAACGCCCCAAAGCTTTCCAACAGGCGTTATGCGCAGGGCCTTTGCAATTTTTTCACCGGTTTCCAAAACGGCAACGCATTCGGTTTGCCGCTTGTATTTTTTTGCAATGCCGTTGGCCAGCTTGGCTAACGTTTTTGTCGGCGCTACACCCACCGATACGGCGACCCCTGTCCACCTTTCAACTGTGTGACGCAACTCCATCGCAAATTCCCGAAGCTTGTTTTGTGGCAGAAAAAATAAATTCACAAAGGATTCGTCAACCGAATAAACTTCTACGTTGCGATCGCCGGCCAAATGACGCAAGGTGTCCATTACCCGCATGCTCATGTCGCCGTATAAATTGTAATTGGAGGAAAAGAGGCCGACGTTGTATTTTTCAATCAACGGCTTTGCGATAAAATAAGGGCCGGCCATTTCTACGCCAAGATCTTTTGCTTCGTCGCTGCGGGAAATGATGCAGCCGTCGTTGTTGCTCAACACAACCACGGGCCTGTCATCCCACTTCGGCTGAAACACTCTTTCGCAGGAGCAATAGAAGGAGTTGCAATCAACGATGGCATACATGAGTGTATTGTTTCGTTAAACGTTGTGAATAATGTACGTCACTACGCCCCACAACTTCAGCTTATCCGTCACATCAATCGAGTGTAATTTTTTATTGGCCGCATGCAAGAGCTTTTTGCCTTCTGTCACTTCAAGCTTTCGTATCAACAGCTCTCCATCCACCACCGCAATCACAATCTTTCCGTTCTTTGGCTCTAATGACCTGTCCACAATCACTACGTCGCCAATGTGAATGCCCGCGCCGCTCATGGCATCGCTGTTCACGCGGAGAAAAAAAGTAGCGGGCTTGTTTTTAATGAGTTGTTCGTTCAGGTCTATGCCGCGTTCGGCATAATCATCAGCGGCAGCGCCAAATCCGGTAGCGTTGGCTGTGCGAACATTTTGCTGCGAAAAATCTTTCGAACCGTTATAGGCTGAATAATAAAAGTTTTCCCCATTCATGGTCTTTGGTTTTGTTATGCTAAATTAGTTAGTAATTTTATGCTAACGAATTTAGTTTATCAACATCGCTGCATTTCATTGTCAAAAACTAAAACCAATAAAATGAAACAACTTCGATTCCTCTTTCCTAACGATCCATGGCGCTACTTGTTCTTAGCATCTCCTGACAGAGATTTAGCCGCTCGGGTAATGGATGTCAAAGAAGACTTCTATTTTTCTTACGGTCATAAAATAGCGGTAGACACCCTGCCACACATCACGCTGGCTGCTTTTAATGCAACAAAAGATTTGGAAGCCTCCCTGATTGCGCTGTTGCAAAAAATATGCGCCGGATATTCCAGGTTTACAACGCCATTGCAGGATTTCGCCGGTTTCGAACGGTATGATAAATCCACCATTTATATTAAAGTACAAACGCATCAGCCCTTTCTGGAATTGGCAAAAGGTTTACGTGCTGTTAATCATCTTCTTCAAACCGATGGTTGTTCCTCTGCTTATTTGGTAAACCATCCGCATCTCACTGTTGCAAAGTGGATTCCTTATCTAATGTATTTAGAAGCAATGGAAGACTTCAACTCCAGAAGTTTTCGGGATGTGTTTGTAGTGAATAACCTTCTCTTGTTAAAGAAGCAGGAAGGTGACGAAAAGTATCAACGGGTAACCACTATACGCCTTTTCTAATTCATTTATCAACGAAAACCAACCAACATGCAAAAGCAAATTACCAGCATTCCGGGTTATCGTGTATTTGAATGTCTCCTGGTGCTTCAGCCGCATGAAGAATTGCGGGCTCAAATCACGGCAATTAAAAAAGAATTTGCGGAGAAGTACAAAGCTCCCTTGGCCTTTCACACAAAGCCACAAATTGCACTTGTCAGTTTCCTGGCCTATCAAATGACTCAAGAACGGATCATCAACCGTATTGGTACCATTGCCATGGGAGTAACGCCATTCAAAGTTGAGTTAAGCGGCTTCGGTTCTTTTCCTTCGCATACAATTTACGCGGCCGTTACCACCAAAGTCCCCATTCAGAATGTGGTAAAGGAGCTGAAATCGGCGACGCAGTTAATGACGTTGAAAAAGGACAACAAACCGCATTTCATCGAAGAATCGCACCTTACCATTTGCCGCAAGTTAAAACCCTGGCAATTTGAAGAAAGTTGGCTGGAGTATTCACATCATCACTTCAGCGGACGGTTCATTGCAGATAGTTTAATTCTCCTGCGCCGTCCGGTTGGCGAAATAAAATACGAAGCCATCATGCGTTTTGAATTTCAAAACTTACCGGTAGCCACTCGACAGGGAAGTTTATTTATGTAACCGGCTGCGTTGCTACTATGAACCCCTGTTGCAAGTTTACCCTGAGCTTGTCGAGGGATACTCTTGTGCGTCCGGTAATCCTATTCTGCAAACAAACCAAGCCAACAAATCATGAAAGGAGAAAACAAAGACCAGGAGCAAAAACCCGTTGATACCTACAAGCACGGCCGTGGTGCCCAGTTCAATACGAAAAACAAATTCATCACGCAGGAAACAACAAGAGAACACATCGAAGGCATTGACGAATGGATAGACGATGAGGTGAAAACACAATACCTTGAAGTCTTTCCCAAAACCATCGTCAACAAAGTAGAGAGCGCCGACGTGGGCATGATGTACAGCATGAATCCGTATCAAGGTTGCGAACACGGCTGCATTTATTGCTATGCCCGCAATTCGTTTGAGTATTGGGGGTATAGCGCAGGACTTGATTTTGAAAGCAAAATTCTGATAAAGAAAAACGCACCGGAATTGTTGCGCAAGTTTTTAATGCACCCAAAATGGGATGCGACGCCCATCATGCTGAGCGGCAATACCGATTGTTATCAACCCGCCGAACAAAAGTTTCGCATCACACGAAAGCTGCTTGAAGTCTGCAACGAGTTCAATCAGCCCGTGGGCATTCTTACGAAGAATGCCTGGATAATTAAAGACAAGGACATCCTGGAGCAAATGGCGGCGAAGAAAATTTTATCGGCGATGGTTTCCATTACTTCGTTCGACGACAAAGTGCGGAGGGTGATGGAGCCGCGAACCGTGACAGCCAAACAGCGTTTGAAAGTGATTGAAGAATTGAGCAAGGCCGGTGTGCGCATGGGCATTATGATGGGGCCAATGATACCGGGACTGAACGAACACGAAATGCAGCGCATCATGAAAGCCGCGAGAGACGCCGGCGCAACATTTACTGCGTACACGTTTATTCGCTTGAACGGCGCCATTAAAGATTTGTTTTACGATTGGCTGTACAAAAACTTTCCCGATCGTGCGGACAAAGTATGGCACCTGATTGAAGCCAGTCACGACGGAAAAGTAAACGACAGCCGTTGGGGCATTCGCATGAGAGGCGAAGGAAACATTGCGCAACTGGTGGCACAGCAATACAAAAAATACGGGAAGCTGTACGGCATGAATGCAGAAGAATGGAGCTTGGACAGAAGCAAGTTCAGAAGGCCGGGCGAGCAGGGAAGATTGTTTTAAGGATGGAAAAGTTTTTGCAGCGTTCCGCACATGCCTCGTCTTCAACTCACAGGCAAAGAACTCCGCGCCATCGGCTACCCCCAAGGTCCGGTGATTTCTCTTGCCATGAACATCATGGAAAAGAACTTCAGGCATCTTGCAAAGACAGATGCATTGGAAATATTGAGCAGCATTTTGCAAAGCCCTAACCAATACGCACACGACGGTGTGCTGAACAAAATTGCAGAAGCGTTATTGCCCAAACCAAAAGCGGGTGGTGATGAATTACCGCTTGCGGAAAAAGGCATTGACTTCAACGTGTTTGGTGCCGGAGGAATCGAGCAAGGCGCTTTGCATCAAATGTACACGGCGACAAAACTTCCTGTTGCTGTTGCCGGTGCGCTCATGCCCGATGCGCATCACGGTTATGGCTTGCCCATTGGCGGCGTGCTGGCAACGGAGAATGCTGTTATTCCTTACGGCGTGGGTGTGGACATTGGCTGCCGCATGTGCCTTTCTATTTTTGACATTAATCCCAAAGAACTTGCCGACCGCGAACATTTTTTCACTCGTGAGTTAAACGAAGCAACGCTCTTCGGCAGCGGTTCTACCTTTCAAAAAGCCGCCGACCACGAAGTGATGTACCGAAAAGAATTTGACGAACTGGGTTTGCTCAAAGGTTTGCAGGATCGTGCGTGGAAACAACTTGGCTCTTCGGGTTCGGGTAACCACTTTGTTGAGTGGGGTATTGTGGAGATAAAAGAGAAAGACCAAGTACTCGGTGTTGAAGCCGGCACTTACGTTGGCTTACTTTCACATTCCGGTTCGCGGGCCTTGGGTGCAAACGTTGCAAACCATTACACGAAAGTGGCTAAAGAAAAACGCCGCTTGCCTGGTGATGCCGTAAACCTTGCATGGCTTTCGCTGGACGAACAAGAAGGCGTTGAATACTGGATGGCGATGAATCTTGCCGGTGATTACGCTTCGGCTTGTCACCACGTGATTCACGAGAAGATTGCCAAACAACTTGGCCGCAAGCCGCTGAAGATGGTGGAGAACCATCACAATTTTGCGTGGAAGGAAAACCGGGAAGGCAAAGAAGTTATCGTGCATCGTAAAGGCGCAACTCCCGCAGGAAAAGATGTGCTGGGCATCATTCCCGGTTCAATGGCCGCGCCGGGCTTTGTTGTGAAAGGAAAAGGGGAGATGTCATCTGTAAATTCCGCTTCGCACGGCGCCGGAAGAAAGATGAGCCGTACGGCCGCATTAAAAACCGTCACGCACAAAGAACTGAACGAAGTATTGGCAAAGCAGGGTGTAAAACTTTTAGGCGGTGGTTTGGATGAAGCGCCGTTTGCTTACAAAGACATTCACGAAGTAATGAAAGCGCAAAGTTCGTTGGTAGAAACGGTTGGGGTCTTCTTTCCAAAAATTGTAAAAATGGACGGTGCGCAACCGAAGCGGTGGAAGAAAAAGAACCGTGATGAAAACAGCCGTGATTTGTTAATGGGCGAATAGTTGATAAATTCTTTCAAACAAGAATTAAACAAGATGCTTTTGCAAAAGACCTTGTTTTTAAGCGCCGTAAATTTTGTCCTGACAATTCCACACATAAGCTCTCTTAACGCTGGAAAATTTACTTCACCGCTGTCTTCTTTTCAGCTTCAGCAAATAACCCGTGCCTGCTGCAAAGCCTTGACAGGCCTTATTTCTACGCTTTTGTTAGAAGCCTGTTAACCTTCGCTCGTAGTTTTCTTAACAGGCATTGACTTTGCACTCCCTTTTACCAAAATCAAAGATTAATATGAAGAACACCATTGGGGCTGTACTGCTTGCCGCGGCCAGCTTTGTAGCATTGAGCAGTTGCACCAAAGACCCCTTGAAAGACATGACCGAAGACGAAAGCCGCATCTACATCACCAACCACGACTCGACAGCTAATTTTAATTCTTACAAAACTTACAGCATCGTTGATTCCGTTTCGCTTATTGACAACAATCGCTTTGCGGGCAAAGAAGCAACATCGTGGGACGTAGCCGTAATTGCCGCAGTGCAAAACGCCTTAAACGCACGAGGCTTTGTAAAAGTAGATCGGACACAAAGCCCCAACCTTGGCATTAACATAAGCCGCATTTACAGCACCACAACGAGTGTTGTTGATCTCTATGATTATTGGGGTGGTTATGGTGGTTATTACGATCCGTATTACTGGGGTTACAGCGGATATGGTTACTATTTCCCGTCAACTTACGGTGTTTACCAAAGCACAGAAGGCGCCTTGTCCATTGACGTACTTGATTTGAAAGACGCCTCTTCATCAGGCAACACCATCAAAGGTGTGTGGAACGGCCTCGTACGTGGCGCAGGCATCTTCCGCAGCAGCAACGTGCAAAGTCAGGTGCAGGCCTTGTTCGATCAGTCGCCCTATTTAAAAACTTCACGCTAAACGATATTAAAGATGAAAAAGAGCAAAATAATTTTTCTTTCCGTTTTAGGGCTTTTTGCGACCTCGTTAGTGCAGGCGCAAAAAGGCGAAACAAAACTTGATATAAGCTACAACGTAGCAGTGCCGGCAGGAAGTTTTAAAAGCCTTGTTCCGTCTACGTCTTACCGCGGTTTTCAAGGCAGTGTTTTGTACGGTGTATCCGATAAATTGTCTGTAGGTTTTGGAACGGGCTTCCAGGATTTTTACCAAAAGAACAGCCGCCAGACTTACAAATTTTCCGATGGCAGCGATGTGTCGGCTGTGCTTACTTATTCCATTCAAACCATTCCGGTTTTAGCGCAAGCCAAATACAGCTTTACGCCAGGCGCAGCTGTACAACCCTATGCGGCACTTGGGGTGGGCGGAAATGTCATTGCTTATAACCAGCTTTTGGGTGAGTTTGGCGGACAGCAAACCAAGTTCAGTTTCGCGGCCCGTCCCGAAGCCGGTCTTTTTGTTCCGTTTAAAAAAGGCGGCGAAAGCGGATTCACTCTTGGAGCCTCTTACAACGTAATGCCTTTTAATCAGGACGATTTTAAAAATCTAAATAACCTTGGTGTTCACGCGGGCATCAGCGTTCCGCTGCGCAAATAAGCAAAGCATTGTCTCTTACAAAATTCGCCGGCTCGCAAGAGCCGGCAATTTTTTATAGGCCATCGTTAGTGCTACTATTAAGCTTCGCTTGCGTCGCGGGCTTGTATGTTCGCGAAGGTTATTCAACTTTTTAAACCACAGAGAAAGGTAAACGTGAATCCACGCAAAGAAAATCACCCTGCGCAAGATCCGCTTCTCCTGTTCTCTGCGGCAAAAATTGCAGCGATATTTACCGCGTGAAACTGAAAGGCATTCTTATCACGCTTCTTATATTTCTCTCCCTCATCCCGGCCGTGTATATCAATCGTTGGCTGCAAGGGATAATTCAGCCAAGAAAATCATTTGGACAGTTTCTTTTGTACATGCTGCTTTGCTTTGCCTTGGTCTTCGTTTATACCTTTCTGGTAACGTTTGTTATTTTGAAACTCCTGCCGCCACCACACAGATAAGCCTTATTTTTACCGCCATAACCTTCAATCAATTTTGCTTATGTCAAATAACCTTTTAGCCGGGAAAAAAGGCATCATTTTCGGTGCACTTGATGAAAAATCCATTGCCTGGAAAACGGCGCTGGCCTGCCACGCACAAGGCGCACAACTGGTTCTTACCAACGCTCCCGTTGCACTGCGCATGGGTGAAATAAACAAACTGGCCGAAGCCGTTCAAGCACCCGTTATCGGTGCCGATGTAACCAACATGGACGACCTGAAAAAACTCTTTGAGGAATCGCAAAAGCAGTTTAACGGCGGTGTTGATTTTGTGCTTCATTCCATCGGCATGAGCCTGAATGTGCGCAAAGGCAAGCATTATACCGAGCTGGATTACGAGTGGAACAAAAAGACGCTCGACATATCGGCCATGAGCCTGCACCGTGTACTGCGTACGGCTTGGGAAATGGACGCGATTAATGAATGGGGCAGCGTAGTTGCACTCACTTACATCGCCGCTCAACGTGTCTTTCCAGATTACAACGAAATGGCCGATGCCAAAGCTTTGCTCGAAAGCGTGGCCCGCAGCTTCGGTTATCAGTACGGTGTAAAAAAGAAAGTGCGCATCAACACGATTTCACAGTCGCCCACCCGCACCACGGCCGGAAGCGGTGTAAAAGGCTTTGATGCTTTTATTGATTACGCAGAAAAAATGAGTCCTCTCGGTAATGCACCTGCAGAAGCTTGTGCGGATTATTGCGTATCGCTTTTCTCTGATTTAACACGATACGTAACAATGCAAAACCTCTTTCATGACGGTGGTTTCAGTTTGACCGGCGTTAGCGAAGCCGTCATTAATTCCATTATGCCGCCGTCTGAATAAGGATTCCTGCTTTCTATAAAAAAATATCCCGCTCAACGGCGGGATATTTTTTTACTGGTTTTTCTGTTCTCCCTTCGGGAGCAATTGGGCGTCATTTCTTATCAGCCGGTCACGGCAAGCAGTGTGATTGGAGATAAGAAATGACAAGATGTTGGAAATGGAATTTCATTTCTTTACAAAGAAACGTGTTAAAGCGAAATTTGTTTTGCCACCATCATCTTGCGTAAGTTAATTAATCCATAACGCATACGGCCCAGTGCGGTATTGATGCTGCAATTGGTGATGTGCGCAATTTCTTTAAAGCTCATATCGGCATAATGACGGAGGATAATGACCTCGCGTTGATCTTCGGGCAATTGGTCCAGCATGTCGCGGACGCGGTTGTGACTTTGCTTTTTTATCATCTTGTCCTCGGCGCTTTCCTCGGTAAAATTCAGCACCTCGAAGATGTCCTGATCATCGCTGTTTTTGATCGTCGGCGTTCTTTTAACTTTTCGGAAATAATCTACGCAAAGGTTGTGGGCAATGCGCATCGCCCAAGGCAAAAACTTGCCTTCCTCGGTGTAGCGCCCGCTTTTGATGGTATCAATAATGCGGATAAAAACATCCTGAAAGATGTCTTCGGCAAGGTACTTGTCCTTTACTAAAAAGAAAATGGACGTGTACAATTTTTCCTTGTGACGCAATACCAGCGTTTCAAATGCGTTTACATTACCGGCATTAAATGAGTTGATCAACTCATGGTCGGACAGTTTGGATAACAGGTTCATAAACTCCCGCGTTTAAGGGTTTGAGGATTTGGTGCAAAAACGATGTAAATGAAAAATCTGCGTAGAAGTTTATGCGATAGGCGTGTTGCGTTTAAGAAGTTTTCGGTGCATTGGATTTGTTGACCTAAAAATAGGTGTCTTTTCCTATTCGCCAAATATTTTGTTGGCGAGCGCTGCTTTTCCGCCGTCAAAAAACTGTTAACGTTCGGCTGCTCTTGCTAAATACCTTAGTACATTTGTTTCCCGCATGAAAGAGCAAGTTGTTAAGACCAGAAGAAAGAAAGAAGAGATTGCCGTTGCCGATGATTCAATATTTATCAAAGGCGCAAGGGTTCACAACCTCAAAAACATTGACGTCAGTTTTCCGCGCAATAAACTCATAGTCGTTACCGGCGTATCGGGTTCCGGTAAATCATCCTTAACCATAGACACCTTGTTTGCCGAAGGCCAGCGCCGCTACGCCGAGAGCCTCAGTGCTTATGTACGGCAGTTTTTGGCCCGCATGGACAAGCCCGACGTTGATTACATCAAAGGTCTTGCGCCGGCCATTGCCATTGAGCAAAAAGTCATTACCCGCACGCCGCGAAGCACCGTGGGCAGCATGACCGAGATTTACGATTACCTGCGCCTGATGTTTGCACGCATCGGTAAAACCATTTCGCCTGTTTCCGGCCGCGTGGTAAAAAAGGACGATGTAAAAGATGTACTCGAAGCCATCAAAGTATTGAAAGAAGGCAGCCGTGTTTTTATCCTGTCGGCTTTTAAAACGCACCGCAACCGCGACGAACGTGAAGAGCTAAACATCCTGATGCAAAAAGGCTTTTCGCGGATTTATGTTTCGCCGTTTTCAGCCACGCAGAAAGAAAATGCGGCAGGCAAAGGCACAACGTATTCGATTGAAGACGTGCTCTCAAATCCCGATGATTTTAAAAAAGCTTTTAAGTACCCCGAGAATGTGTACGTGTTGGTTGACCGCATCGTCGCCAAGGAATTTGACGAAGACGACGAACACCGTCTGGGCGATTCCATCGGCACCGCGTTTTACGAAGGCGAAGGCGATGTATATGTGGAGGTTGACGGTGAAAAGATTCTGCACTTCAACAACCGTTTTGAACTGGATGGAATGAGCTTTGAAGAACCTTCCCCCAATTTGTTTTCCTTCAACAATCCTTTTGGTGCTTGCCCGGTTTGCGAAGGCTTTTCGATGGTGTTGGGCATTGACGAAGACTTGGTGATTCCCGACAAACGTTTGAGCGTTTACGAAGGTGCCGTGGCGCCCTGGAAAGGAGAGAAGTTAGGCCGCTGGCGCGAAAACTTTGTGAAGGCGGCAAGGCATTTTGATTTCCCGGTTCACAAGCCCGTTGCTGATTTAACGAAAGAACAATACCGCGTTTTGTGGGAGGGCAATAGCTACGCGGACGGCATCAATGCTTTTTTTAAAGAAGTAGAACAGAATTTATACAAGGTACAGTACCGCGTAATTCTTAGCCGCTATCGCGGACGAACAAAATGTCCCGAGTGTGGAGGCTATCGCTTGCGCAAAGAAGCGTTGTACGTAAAAGTTCACGGTGCTCACATTGGCGAATTGAGCGAGATGCCGATCGCGGATTTGAAGGATTGGTTTAACAGGACGAGTCGGGATTTTACAGATTTTGAAAAGGAAGTCGGCAAACGAATCCTTATTGAGATCAATCACCGCATTGACACGATGCTGAGCGTGGGTTTGGGTTATTTGACCTTGAACCGTTTGGCAAACACGTTAAGCGGCGGCGAAAGCCAGCGCATTCAATTAACGCGAAGCTTGGGCAGCAATCTTACCAACTCGCTTTATATTTTGGATGAGCCTTCCATTGGCTTGCATCCGAGAGATACGTTCAATTTAATTCGCGTTTTGAAAGAACTGCGCGACTTGGGTAATACGGTTGTTGTTGTTGAACACGACGAAATGATGATGCGTGAAGCCGATCACATTATTGACATGGGGCCGCTGGCTTCGCACCTTGGCGGCGAAGTGATTGCCGCTGGCAATTACGAACAAATCATTAGCAACCCGAAAAGTTTAACCGGAAAATATTTGAGTGGAGAGCTAAGCATTGATGCGCCAAAAAAAGTTCGTAAGTGGAATAGCTCCATCATCATTGAAGGCGCACGGCAGCACAACTTGAAGGACATCACGGTTGAATTTCCGTTGAACGTTCTTTGCGTGGTTAGCGGCGTTAGCGGCAGTGGAAAAACAACGCTCGTCAAACACATTCTTTATCCCGGCCTGAAAAAGTTACAAGGCGAGCCAACGGACAAAGTTGGTTTTCACAAAGCCATCAAAGGCGATGTAGAGTCCATCACGCAAGTAGAGATGGTGGACCAAAACCCGATTGGAAAATCATCGCGAAGCAACCCGGTTACTTACGTTCGTGCATGGGACAACGTTCGCGATTTGTACGCTTCGCAACCGCTGAGCAAAATTCGCGGCTTTCAACCCAAGCATTTTTCGTTTAACGTTGATGGCGGACGTTGCGATGCGTGCAAAGGTGAAGGTGAAAAAATCGTGGAGATGCAGTTCCTCGCCGACGTACACCTGACTTGCGAAGTTTGCCATGGACGAAGGTTTAAGGAAGAAGTTTTAGAAGTTCAATACAAAGGCAAAGGTGTGTTCGATGTGTTGGAGATGAGCGTGGACGAAGCCATTGATTTTTTTGCCGATGAAAAATCGATTCTAACAGCGATAAAACCTTTAAGTGAAGTTGGTTTGGGCTACGTAAAACTTGGACAATCTTCTGATACACTTTCTGGCGGTGAAGCGCAACGCGTAAAACTTGCATCTTTTCTTGGTAAAGGACGGGCGGCGGGTAAAATTCTTTTCATCTTTGATGAGCCCACAACAGGACTTCATTTTCACGACATAAAAAAATTGCTTGCTTCTTTCAACGCTTTGATTGAACAAGGCCATTCTATTCTTGTGATTGAACACAACACCGATGTCATTAAAAGCGCAGACTGGGTGATTGATCTCGGCCCCGAAGCCGGCGACGCAGGCGGTTATCTTGTGTATGAAGGCAAACCGGAAGGATTGAAGAAAGTAAAAGAGAGTCACACGGGACAATTTATTTAACTGAACTTACGCAGTAAGAAAAACTTGTTGCTGTGATAAGGCAAACCTCATGATCCTATTAGAAGGGGTTGATGCTTAGAGGGAAATCTTCTTGCCTCATGCTTCCGTATTGCAAAACCCAATTAAGCGAATACGGTTTTCCTCTCCTTTGCTCCGTTTTTCTGCAAAGGTCATAAGGTTGATTTCCCAACGAAAAAGAAGCTCTCCGTTGCCAGAAGCCTGCGGAAGTTGAGTTAGTGAATTAGCGTCACTGTGCCTTTCTTCTCCACTATCTGACCGCTTGCTTTCTTCACCCGCACAGTGTACACATACGTTCCATTTGGTTGCAGCGTGCCGTTCATCATTCCGTTCCACCCACGGCTTTTATCTGTCGTATGAAAAACCATTTGTCCCCAGCGGTTAAAAATTTTAAAGTCAATCTCATTAATTGCCGTGCCCATCACTTTCACTTCATCGTTTCGTCCGTCACCGTTTGGCGTAAAGGCTGATGGAATGTAAACGTCGTCGAGCGGGATAGCGATCAGTTGCAAGGTTGCGGTATCCCTGCAGCCGAGCGATGATTGTCCAACGGCTGTGATGTTTACCGATGTGTCCATTGCAAATCCTTGGCTTTTGCTTGTTTGATTGCGGAACAAGTTTGCCGGTTGCCATGTTGCAATTGAATAAGGGAGGTTACTGCTTGATTGGATCAACACATTCGTTCCGGAAAGTGCCGGATTTATATTAGGTCGCAAGACAATTAAAAAGTCTTCTACAAAAACCGTTACAGTCTTTGTGTTCTTGCATCCGTTGGTATCAACGGCGCTGGCAAAATATTGCGTTGTGCTTTGCGGAGAAACGACAATGAAAGCTGTATTGCCAAAGTTCGTCCAGTTTACAGGGGTACCGGGTGACGATGCGTTTAAAACCGCCGTTCCCCAACGGCAAACGATTGTGTCGCGGCTTATGTTTAATGCCGGTTTTTTATTGACTGTTATGGTTATCACGTTGATGATGCTGTCGCAATGCGTGACAGCACTCTTCGTCGTGTCGGTTATAACGGCCGGCGTCGTAAAAACCGTGCCTTTGTAAACAACCGAATCGCAGCCGGAAACGGATTGCTCATTCACCTTGCTCACGACCAAGTACAAATTCACAAGGCTGTCGCAACCCGTAGCCGTCGTAAAGTTGGCCGCATACTTTCCTGTAACTGTCAGCCATTGTCCGTTAAAAAGGTAACCGTTGCCCGGCGCGATGCAAGCTGTGATAAAAGTTTGCTGTACGGAAGCAATAAGAATGTTTACGTCGCGATAAAGACTGTCGCATGAAGTAACAAGACTCTTTACAGTATCTCTTACAATCGTGGATGAGTTGTAGGTGATTCCGTTATAGACAATGCCGTTGCAGCCCTTTAACGTGAGACTTTGCCGGCCCGCCACAACAAGATATAAACGAACGATACTGTCGCATGTGCTTGTCGTGTACACAGTCTGATAATTGCCTGTGTTGGTCAATAGTTGGCCGTTGAAATTATAAGTCTGACCCGGCTGCAAACAAACAGAAACGTATTGATGTTTGGTTGTATAAACGGTTAGCGTGGTGATTGTAATTAGACTATCGCAACCCGAAACAAGGCTTCTGATTGTATCACGAACAACGGTGGAAGAAAAATAGGCTCTCCCTTTAAACATCACCGAATCGCAGCCTTGTGCAGTTTGCGTTTTTGTTTGCGTTACGGTCAAATAAAGCCGCACGGTGCTGTCGCAATTCGTCGTTTGATACGTTGTCGTATAATAACCGTTTGCGGTTAATGTTTGCCCGTTAAAGAGATAGGATTGACCTTGGTTAATACAGGTTGTGACAAAAGTTTGCAGCGTCGGCAAAACATTTATTTGTACAATGCGGTAAACGCTATCGCAGAAACCCGCGCTTCGCAGGGTGTCTCTTAAAAGCGTGGAGGATGTATAAGTTGTGCCGTTGTAAACAACACTCCCGCAACCGTTGAGCGTTTGCTGTTGAACGGAAGCTATAACAAGTTTTAGGTGTACAGTGCTGTCGCAAAAGCCCAGGCGAACGAAAACAGCTGTGTATTGTCCTGAACCGCTTAAGCTTTGTCCGTTGAATGAATAAGATTGCCCGGGGCCAAGACAAACAGACGTGTACCGAACGGGTGAAGCAGTGATTGTTATGTTGGTTACCCGATAAAGGCTGTCGCATGACGAAAGCGAACTGCGAACCGTGTCAATTGACCGCGTTGAGACATAATACATCTGTCCATGCCAGAACAAGCTATCGCAACCGCTGATGTTTTGCGTTTGTGTAACGGCCATCGTCAAATACAACTGCACGATACTGTCGCAGCCGTCGTGCGTCGTCAATTGCGCAGTATAATAACCTCCTGTCGTTAAGGATTGATTGTTGAAAAAGTAGGACTGTCCTTGTTGAATGCAAGCGTTGATATTTGTATGAAGAACTGGTTGAATGAGAATTTGAATGGTTTGCAAAATGCTGTCACAACCTGTGATTGTGCTTCGAAGCGTGTCCGTTAACGTTGTTGACGAAACATAAGTCACACCGTTATACGTGAAACGATTGCATCCCTGGTAAAGGATGGTTTGTCGTTGTGCAATCAACAAATGCAGGTGCACAACGCTGTCGCAGGAAACACCGTTTAGTGTTACGGTGTAATCTCCCGATGCGTTTAATACCTGTCCGTTGAAGTTATACGCCTGTCCGCTTGCAAGACAAACATTCAGGTAGGTATGCAACGAATGATTGACGACGACGTTGTGCGTTTGTATTATGCTATCGCAACCTTGTTGATTGTACAAGGTGTCTGAGAAAACGGTAGATGCATAAAATCGTTGTCCGTTTAACCACACCGAATCGCAACCAGTATGCGTCTGCATCTGTATATCTGCAACGGTCAGGTTTAAGCGAACAGTACTATCACATCCTTTGGTATTTGTCGTGTACAAGAGATAATTTCCGCTCGATGAAAATGTTTGTCCGAGTAAAGCAATCGAACCGTTTGGCGGCAGGCATACCGTTGTGTCTTTTACCGTCGCCCGCTTGATTCGTATGTGAATATTTTTTACAAGCGAATCGCAGGCAAGAACAACGCTGCTGACCGTTTGCGTAAAGTTTGCATCATCTGTGTAAGTGGTTCCGTTGTACAAAACCGAATCGCAACTTGTTGTATCAACAGTTTCCGCTTGCTTCACCACCAAGTAAAGACGTGCCGTATCGGTACAGCCGTTGACGTTGTTCAAAAGCACGGTATGCAAACCTGTCGTGGTAAACGATTGTCCAAAGAATACAAACGGCGTGTTGTCTGTGCAAGCCGTGGTGTATGTACTAGCCGACGATGAAACATTGATCGTAGCCGCTGCGTTATTTGAACAACCGCTTGCTGCGTCGGTATAAGCATAATTAATGACGTAATTGCCCGCAGTGCCCGGCGGTATAAAATTATTTCCGGTAACGTTTGTTCCGGTAAACGTTCCACCAGCAGGCATGCCGTTTAAAAGGATGGATGAACTGTTAATGCAAACCGGCGCATAACTGCCGGCATTCACTGATGGAAGCGCATTGACGGTTAGCGTAAATGGCTTTGTGCAACTGTTGCCGCAAACATTCGACAACCTAAGATAGCCGGTGTACGCTCCCGGTGGCGTGTTCGCGGGTACGGTAATAAGAATATTGCCACCGAGAGTTGCGTTGTTGACCGCTGAAAAATAAACCGATGACGTTGCGTCCCATGTTAGGGTATAAGTAGCCGGTGCGTTTGAAGACGAATAAGAAAGTAAAACAGTTTGCGTGTTGGCACCAAAACATACGGCTGCGTTGTTCACTGCGTTCAACACAGGACCGCTGCAAATTTGTGTTCCGCCGTTGCCTGCATTGGAAACACCTGGCGTTAAACTTGGTTCGGTCAGGTACGTTCCGCTGCTGCTCAAATAAATGCCTTGGTTAGATGCCGAACTAAATACGGCATTAACGTTGTTTATTGAATTGCCCGGATTGGGAACATTGTTTACACCTTGTGCGTTCCCCGATGCGGCGCATGTTGTATAAGCACTCAACGGGTAAGTGCCTGCGTTGTTGCCGTTGTTGTAAGAAACCGACGTTACAAGATTGCCTGAGGCATCCAACAAACTTAGCTGGCCTTTTGTATTGGGAAAGCTGCCGGCGCTTAAAAATTGTTTCATGTACACAGCGTTAGCAGTGACGGCCAACGTGCCTATGTTAACATCGGCTGCACCTGCATAACTGTTTACGGCGCCACCCGTAGGATAGCCGGTTCCACTGCTTACACCGGCAGTTCCCGCAGTACCGCCTATCAAAAAGTATCCGCCGCCGCTGATGTTTTTTCCCGAGGGAATTTTGACCGTCCAGCCGGTAGGATTGCCGGTGCCGTTTGCACCGCTGGTGCTGCTAAATATTAAAGTGTAACAACTTAAATCAACGGTGCAGCCGCTGCGGTTAAAGAGTTCAACAAACTGGCTGCCGTTGCCACCCGTTGGTGCAATGCCGACTTCGTTAATGACAAGTTGCGAATGTGCCACCCGGGCAAATGATAAAAAGAAAAACAGGGCGGCTGTACGGTACATAAAGCAGAATCGTTTTGGTATCAGTTTGATTGGCTGTACTCAAATATACAAATTTCATCTTCGCATATAAATTTTAAAACATTCGTTTTTTGCTGAGGCATGCAAACAAAAACGGCTGCTTCAAGAAGCAGCCGTTCATCTCAGCGACGTTCTTTCATCGAAGCCGGTCGAGGCTTTTAATTAGCTTTTGATCTTTTCTAATTCCTCGTATAGCCAAAATGTAAAGACCCAGAATGCCAAAATGAAGAACGCAGGAAAGGGCAAAGGCGCCGGCAGTAAAGTATTTCAATTGAAGAATGTAGTCTGTAAGCAAAGCAAGCGTGAGCACGAGTCCGGCAACCGCAACTTTGAGTTGCAACTTGCGATTCTCAAACAAAAAGATGGAAGCAAAAGCCGTTAGGCCCGTTAATACTGTCAGCACGATAAGCAGCATGTTGGATTTAGCCGTTAACTGCGGAGCAATATCGGCCGATAGTGGCGTGCCCACGTAAAAAGGAACACTAAACGTAATAGCGGCGAAGATAGCAGCCAGCAAGAGCCACACGGATTGTATGCGTTGAATCATGAAACGGTTTTGCTGTAAAAATAGGAAGGAATGAATCTTTATGTAACCGGCAATTGTAATTCTGTTCAGCTTCCGTTGCGTCGCACACTTCGGGGTTTGGAACAAGGCTCAACTTCTTTAACTACGGAGAGCCACAGAAAAAATTCTTTGTGGCTCTCCGTGCTCTCTTTCCTTTCTGCTCTCTGTGATTGAAGCTTGCCGCACAGTGAGTAAAGCGTACAAGAGTGCTACACAACGATGCTTAATTATTGTGTCGTCCTTTGCGCAAACTTATCCGAGTATTTCATCTATTTGCCGAAGCTCGTCTTCGCTGAAATTGTAATTGCGCAGGCTTTGCGCCGAGTCCAAAACCTGTTCGGGTTTGCTTGCGCCAATAATGACGGAAGTAACACGTTTGTCTTTCAGCACCCAGGCCAGCGACATTTGCGCAAGCGTTTGCCCGCGGCCTTCCGCAAGCGTGTTTAAGCGTTGAATTTTGGAAATCAATTCGTCTGTGATAACGTTGGTATCAATGGCGCCGTTGCCCCTGCCGCTTGCGGCCCGCGAGTCTTCGGGAATGCCGTGCAGATAGCGGTCGGTTAGCAAGCCTTGTGCAAGCGAGGAAAAGGTAATGCAGCCGATGTTTAATTTTTCAATGGTGTCCAGCAGACCTTGTTCGGGTGTGCGCACCATCAACGAATACTTGGGCTGGTGAATGAGCAACGGCGTGCCCAGGCTATTCAGAACTTTGTAGGCTTCTTTTGTTTGTTCCGGCGAGTAGCTGGAAACGCCAACGTACAAAGCTTTGCCTTGTTGCACAAGTTGATGAAGTGCCGTCATTGATTCTTCCAGCGGCGTTTCAGGATCGGGCCGATGATGATAAAAAATATCCACGTAATCCAATCCCATACGCTTCAGGCTTTGGTCGAGCGAAGCCACCAAATATTTTTTTGAACCGAAATCGCCGTAAGGCCCCGGCCACATCGGATAACCAGCTTTTGATGAAATGATCATCTCGTCGCGGTAGGCTTTGAAATCATCTTTTAAAATTTTTCCAAAGGTTTCTTCCGCGGCACCCGGCGGCGGACCGTAATTGTTGGCCAGGTCAAAATGCGTAATGCCGCAATCAAAAGCGGTGTGCATGATGTCGCGGCATTTTTCGTAATCGTCCTGCCGGCCGAAGTTGTGCCAAAGGCCCAGTGAAAGTGCGGGCAGTTTAAGGCCGCTGTGGCCGCAGCGGCGGTACTCCATGTATGCGTAGCGGCCGGGCGATGGTTGGTAAGTCATGTGTTGAAGATAGGCGATTGGTTGAATTGTTGAAACGTTGAGATGTTGATTGTTCTCCAATTGTTCGATTCAATTTAATTCACAACTCAACTGCTCAACAACTAAACTACTTGCGTGCTGGTGGCTGATAATCGAAGGGCAACATCGTTCCCATCTTTTCCCACCAGCCCCAATAACCGGTGCTCAATAAATCTTCGGGATTAAAATAAGAGCCGTTGGCCAGCACTTGCAGCGGCTTGCCGTTCACCAGCGTAATTTCCGACATCATCGCGTCGCTGCTTTTCGGAAACATCTGCTTGAATTCAGGAGGATTTTTTTTGTACTTGTAGATAACGAGCAAGTAGTCGGGAAAGTCAAACCCGGCCACGGTCGAATCAATTGCGTATGCCATGCTGTCGCCGCGCAAAAGGTCTTTTCCGTAAACTTTTTTGAAATCGTCCTCACGCATGATGCGGTTATAATAAGCCGAACTGTCGCGGTTGACGGTGGAAACCAGTCTTCCGTTTTCATCAGCACGTACGCTGCTTGTTTTGTAAATCATTTTAACCCGGTTTTTTTCGGCATTGGGGATTTTTTGAAGCCGCCTTACATCGAAACCTTCTTCAACAATTTTGTTTCGGTAAAGTGCCCGCATAAACTGAAGCATAGAACCCAGGTACACGTCTTCTCTTGCTTTTTCCCATTGCCGTTGTTTGTGGTCACTGCCCTGCAAGTTCTGAAAGAATGGGAAGCCGGCGTAAAACAACATCCGCGTTTTAAAATTGTAACGAAAATCTTCGAGTTGATAAGTGATGCGATAGCCGAGTGCTTTGTTTTCTATTTGCAAGGGCGCAACGGCAACGGCGGTCAAAGTGTTGTTCTTTTTTGAATTGCGGAATTTCAATGCTTCGGGATTTTTTATCCGGCAATCGCGACTGTATTCCGTTGTGCCAATGAAGTTGTCGGTAAACCATTTTCCCCATTTTTCCCAGCCGTCTTTTTCGTAAGGCTCAATGATGATCGTTTCTAATTCCGGTGCTTTTGGTGTTAGTTTGATGGTGATGAAACCAAGCACTTCGTTTGTGTTGATGGATTGGCTGTACGTTGCGTAGCCAACAGAAGAAACAACCAGCTCAAATTTTCCCGCAGGAACGTTTAAAGCGAAGCCGCCTTCGTCGTTTGCGGTTGTACCAATAGAGGTGTTGCTTAGAAACACGCTGGCTTTTGGAACAGGAGTGTGCTTTTCCTCATCTAACACAACGCCTTTTAGCAACGTCTGTGCATGAGCAACCGTTAACCAAGAGAAGAAAAGCAGTACAAGGAATGATCGCATCGTCAAATTTTCAAACCACCAAAATTTGAAAATAAAAAAAACTCAACCAAACGAATGATTGAGTTTTTCAGTATCGTCGCTAAGCAAGGTTGTGCGGCTGGTGGCCTTTCTCCATCGGGGAAAGGCCGGGGTAGGAGCACTACACATCAATTCGTGCATACTTCGCGTGGCTCTCGATGAACTCTCTACGCGGCGCCACTTCATCGCCCATCAACATGCTGAAGATGCGATCGGCTTCGGCGGCGCTTTCAATGGTTACCTGCTTGAGGGTTCTTGTATCCGGGTTCATGGTTGTTGACCATAACTGGTCGGAGTTCATCTCACCCAAACCTTTGTATCGCTGAATGCCCACCGAACCTTCGTTGCCGCCGCCAAATTTTTCAACCAATGCACGGCGTTGTTCTTCGTTGTAAGCGTAGGCTTGTTCTTTGCCTTTCTTCACTAAGTAAAGCGGCGGTTGCGCAATGTACACGTAGCCTTGCTCTACCAGTTCTTTCATGTAGCGGAAGATGAACGTGAGAATGAGCGTTGCAATGTGGCTTCCGTCCACATCGGCATCGGTCATGATGATGAGTTTGTGATAGCGAAGCTTCTGCAAATTCAAAGCCTTTGGATCATCGGGCGTGCCAACGGTTACACCCAATGCTGTGTACATGTTTCGAATTTCTTCGTTCTCGTAAATCTTGTGCTCCATCGCTTTTTCCACGTTCAGGATTTTACCGCGGAGCGGAAGAATGGCCTGGTAGCTTCTGTCGCGGCCCTGCTTGGCTGTACCGCCGGCCGAGTCACCTTCCACCAGATAGAGTTCGCATTTATCGGGATCACGTTCGGAGCAATCAGCAAGCTTGCCGGGCAGGCCACCGCCGCTTAATACCGATTTGCGTTGCACCATCTCGCGGGCTTTCTTGGCGGCCGCTCTTGCCTGGGCCGCAAGAATTACTTTTTGAATAATGTTCTTGGCTTCCCGTGGATTTTCTTCGAGGTAAGCTTCCAGAGCTCTTGACACCGTCGTATCGACGATGCCCATTACTTCGTTGTTGCCCAACTTTGTTTTGGTCTGTCCTTCAAACTGGGGCTCGGGGACTTTCACAGAAATTACGGCGCTTAATCCTTCGCGAAAATCGTCGCCTTCGATGCTCACTTTGGCTTTTTCAAATAGGCCCTGCTTGTCGCCATAACTTTTGAAAACACGGGTTAAAGAGCGGCGAAAGCCGGCTACGTGTGTGCCGCCTTCAATGGTATTAATGTTGTTGACGTATGAGTAAATATGTTCGTTGTAGCTGGTATTGTAGGTCATGGCAACTTCTACCGCTACGTTGTTTTTTTCGTCACGTCCATCTACAAACAGTGGCTTGGGCAACAAGGAGGCACGGCCGCCGTTGGCGTCCAGCATTTCTACAAACTCAATGATGCCGCCTTCGCTGTAAAAGGTTTTGGAATAGGTAAGGCCCGCTTCTTCATCCTTCTCACGTAAATCGTTTAACGTGATGCGAAGGCCTCTGTTCAGAAAGCTCAACTCACGCAAGCGGCTTTCTAAAATATCCTTGTTGTAGGTAGTGGTGATGAAGATGGTATCATCGGGCCAGAAATGAACCGTCGTTCCTCTTTTTTCGCTCACGCCAATTTCGCGAACGTCGTATTGCGGAACGCCGATCTTGTATTCCTGTTCAAATATTTTTCCTTCGCGAAAAACGTTAACGTGCAGTTTTGTACTCAATGCGTTTACACAGCTTACGCCTACACCGTGTAAACCGCCGGAAACTTTGTAGGAATCTTTATCAAACTTACCGCCGGCGTGAAGTACAGTCATTACCACTTCAAGTGCCGAGCGGCCTTCTTTGGAATTGATGCCGGTAGGAATGCCGCGGCCATCGTCTTCTACGGAAATGGAATTGTCTTCGTGTATGGTAACAATGATGTTTTTACACCAGCCGGCCAGGGCTTCGTCAATGGAGTTATCCACCACTTCGTAAACGAGGTGGTGCAAACCCTTTACGCCAATGTCGCCAATGTACATTGCGGGGCGTTTGCGAACTGCTTCTAATCCTTCTAAAACCTGGATGGAATCTGCGCCGTATGCCGGGCTGATTGCGGGTGCCGGAACCGTTGTTACTGCATCTAAAATATCGCTCATTTTGTCGCTAAAATTTACACACCAAAACCGGTGCTGATCAATTCGGGCAAATATACCGAATTAAGCCGTGTAAACGGCCTTTGAGAAGGTTAAAAAGCCGTGAGACAACAGACGTGAAACGTGAGGCAGGAGAGGCTGAAACGTCAAAGGTGAGGCGTGAAACTGTAGGGCGTTTTCAATCGGAAAGACTGCACGGTTTCACGTCTGTCGTCTCACGTTTTACAACCTTTGGTGGCCGTGCAAACAAAGGCCTGCATGGGCAGTTGCAGGTTGGTGGTTCCGTAGCGTTTTTGTAGCTCGTCGCGCAGTCGTTTTTTAATGGGTTCTTTGTCGGCGTTCCGCTCCGAAAGAAAGACGTTGAGCGGTGTGCCGCCAAGGATGCCGTTGACGCATTCATCGGCCGTTGCGGCCGTACTAACAAGACGAACGGTATCAATGGAAATTTGGCCAAATCCTGCGTCTTGTAACAGTTGAGTGATCAGGGCTGTGTCGTAAAATCCGTGCGGGCCTTTTTCCATAAAACTCCCGGAGCCGTCGGGAAAAAATTCTTTCAAGACGGCATGAGATACATCGGCCAGCGCATTTTCTTCAATGCGGTCCCAGGTATTGAAAAAAAACATTCCGGCGCTTTTTAAAACACGGAATGCTTCGCCAAATGCCTTTGGCTTGTCGGGGAAAAACATGACGCCGAATTGACAAACAACCAAGTCAAATTCTTCATCATTGAACGGCAAATTCTGCGCATCGGCTATCTTCCATTCAACGCGGGGATTTTTTATTTTTTCGCGACTTACAGTCAGCATGGCTTCGTTCAGATCCGTTGCAACCAATTTGCCCTCCGCCGACAACTTTGGCAGCAAATGTTTTGTAACGCGGCCCGTGCCGCAGGCAATTTCGAGGATGCTTTGGTAATGGTTATTCTGAAGCCGGCTTGCAAGGTTAATCGCATACGGTTCGAAAAACAAAGGGCCTAAATAGGTGTCGTAATTGTGCGGCACGTGACCGGTGAAAGCAACAGGTGAGGCCATAAAAAAATTTTGTGAAGATTAAGAGGCTTTGTATTGACAAGATAGGAAGTTGCCGCCGTTTTACTCACTCCGCAATACCAATTGCTGCCTGGCTGCTTTTCGTGCCGGGATGTAAGCCGCAATGAGCGAAATGACCAGCACTGTTGTGCCCACCAGCAAAAAATCCCAGGGATTAATTTTTACCGGAAAATAACTGATCAAAAAAGAATCACCCTGCAGGGGAACAAGGTGAAATTTTAATTGCGCCCAGGCAATAAGCAAGGCCAATAACATGCCGCCGCCGCCGCCGATGGTGGCCAGCAACAAGCCTTCGCTCAAAAATATTCTTTTGATAAAATTCCGGCTGGCGCCGATGGCGTGCAACACGCCGATGTCTTCGCGTTTTTCCAGTACAAGCATTGTTAAGGCACCAATCATGTTGAAAGCTGCAACAACAAGTATCAGCGAAAGAATGGCGTAGATCACCCACTTCTCCATTTGCATGATGGAGTACAAACTTTTGTTTTGCTCGTAGCGTGTTTGCACCATGTAATCCTTGCCCAACAATCGCTGCAAGCGTACCTGAACGGTCTTTGCATCATCGGGATTGTTCACGGCAATTTCGGCTGCGCCGTAGGCGTCGGGCGGCATGTTGAGCATTGTTTTTACAAAGCCCAAGTTGGTAAGCACATACTTGTTGTCAAAGTCCTGCTGAATGAGAAAGGAGCCCGACGTGTTTACGGTGTCGGTTGCCAGCGATTTCAACGGGTCGGATAAATCCACCTCGCCTTTGCGCGGCAAATAAACGGTCAACGGAAAAATATTGCGGTCGGCTTGCACGGCTACCGCGTTTTCGATACCGTAGCCCAAAACAAGCAAAGGCTTGTCGCTTGTGCCCGTGTTAAACTCACCGTTTACGATGTGTTCCGCAACCGTTGTGACCTGCTTGTAGGCACTGTCCACGCCTTTTAGCGTAATCATGGATTGTGCTTCGCCGTTTTTTAAAAACGCTCTTTCCTCTACCACCAACGAAAGGGCTTTTACGCCTTTTACCGAACGAAGGGTTTGCAATTGCTCTGCTGTTAAGCTAAGGTTCTTGCCCGAAGCCGGAACGATTTTTACATCGGGATAAAACGAAGAATAAAGGCCTTTTACCAAATCTTCAAAACCGTTGAACACGCTCAATACAAGAATGAGCGCCGCAGTGCCAAACAACATGGCCACGATGCTAATCCACGAAATAACGTTAATGGCGTTGGTGGTTTTTTTTGCTTTGAAGTAGCGCCAGGCGAAGAGGGAGTGCATGTTTGGTTGATTGGTTGATTCGTTGATTGGTTTATTGGTTAGGACCGGTTCTTACAAATCAACCAGTCAACCATTCAACTTTCCTCGTCTTTCTTCTCCTCCTTCTTGATCTTGTCAAACAATTCTTCCATCTTGAACACCTGGTCAAGCGTGTCATCGAGAAAAAACTTTATCTCGGGAATGCGGCGCAACTGGTGCTTCACGTGTGCGGCCAGTTCTTTTTTAATTTCCCAGTGGCGGTCTTCAATTTTTTTGAGGATTTCTTTTTTATCCGTTGCGTTGAAGATGCTCAAATAAATGCGGGCTTCTAGCAGGTCAGGCGTAATTTTTACCGAGGACACCGACACCATTCCGCCGTTCACAAAGCTCAATCCAAGGCGTTGAAAAATGGTGTTGATTTCTTCCTGAATCAGTCCGCCTATTTGCTTTTGTCGTTTTCCTTCCTTCATAACAAATCTTTAATTCGGATGCCCGCTCCGGCCCTGGCTTCGGCAGGCGCTGTAAAAGTAGTTACTTTGCCCCTTTCCAAAATTAGGCCGCAGGCCACCGCATGAAGAAGTACGCCAGAGTTTTTAAATACCTAAGCCATTACAAGGGCGAGGCTTTCCTGTACATCCTGTTTATTTTGTTGTCCATTGTTTTTTCGCTGATATCGCTGGGCATGTTGCTGCCTTTTTTAGAAATGATCTTTAACGGGGCAAAGGGCACGGGGCTTTTAAACAATTCCGACAATGCGCTGGTAAATTTTATTCGCCACACGCTAACGGAGAGCATCACAACCCGTGGCAACGTACCTACGCTGGCCCTGATTTGCGTGCTCATTATCGTCTCCATTTTTTTCAAAAATCTTTTTCTCTACCTCGCTTACTACGTTCTCAATCCGTTAAAGAACAACATTGTTAACCGCTTGCGTACGGAGTTATATGAAAAAGTCCTGCACCTGCCCATCGGTTTTTTTACCGAGAAAAGAAAGGGTGACATCATCAGCCGCATTACCAACGACGTGGGCGAAGTGGAAGGCTCCGTGGTGGGAACGCTGGAAGGTTGGGTGCGTGACCCGCTCACGATTTTGTTTACACTCGGAACGTTGTTTGTCATTAGCTACCAGCTTACGCTTTTTGTTTTGGCCTGCATTCCCATCGTTGCTTTCGTCATTGGCCGCATTACACGAAGCCTGAAAAAAGGTTCTTCGGAAATGGCAACTCTGAACGCGGAGTCATTATCTGTTTTGGATGAGACACTCGGTGGCTTGCGTGTGATTAAAGCCTTCAATTCAGAGCCTTTTTTACGCGACCGTTTCTTCGGCATCAACCATCGCCTGGTAACGGTAAAAAACAAATTGGGCTTTCGTCGCGATTTGGCTTCACCGGCTTCGGAGTTGATGGGTGTTGTGATTTTTACGGCTATTCTTTTTTTTGGCGGACAACTGGTGTTGAATTCAACGCTGTCGCTCACGGGTTCTTTGTTTATTGTTTATCTCGGGCTGTTTTACCAGTTGATCAACCCAACAAAAACCTTGTCGGGTTCTTTTTCCAACATGGCACGCGGCACGGCGGCCATTGAACGCATCGAAGAAATTTTGCGCACGCAAAGCGCCATTGATGACAACCCGAACGGGAAAAAACTGGATGCTTTTGAAGATTGCATCGAACTGCGCAACGTGAACTTTTCTTACGACGGCGTACCCATTTTAAAGAACATCAACCTAAAAGTGCCGAAGGGAAAAACAGTGGCGCTGGTGGGTTCGTCGGGTGCGGGAAAAAGCACACTGGCCGATTTGGTTCCCCGTTTTCACGACGTGAGCGGTGGCGAACTGTTGGTGGACGGCGTAAACATCAAAGACTACTCGCTGCGGTCTGTTCGTGAGCAAATCAGCATTGTAACGCAGGAGCCAATTTTGTTTAACGACAGCATCGAGAACAACATTCGCCTGGGCAAACAGGAAGCCTCGCAAAGCGAGATTGAAGACGCTTCAAAAGTGGCCAATGCGTACAACTTCATTACGAAAAAAGAAGCGGGGTTTAATACCAACATCGGCGACCGTGGTACAAAGCTTAGCGGCGGCGAACGCCAGCGTTTAACAATTGCAAGGGCGATTGTAAAAAATCCGCCGATACTGATTTTGGATGAAGCCACATCTTCTCTTGATACCGAAAGCGAACGCCTGGTGCAGGATGCTATTAACAACATGATGCAAAACCGCACGTCCATTGTAATTGCGCACCGCCTTTCCACCATTCGTCATGCCGATGAAATTATTGTGTTGCAAAAAGGAGAAATTGTAGAGAGAGGAACGCACGAAGAATTGTTGCAGAAGCAAGGTTATTATTATCGTTTGGTGCAGATGCAGGAGGTGAAGTGAGACTTGTGCTTTTGAAGAATTTAATTTGCAACAAAATCCGGTAGTGCTGTAGGAACAACAGTTGGTGCCGTTTTGATATAATCGAGAATATCTTCAATCTGTTTGTCGGTTAATTGTGAAAATGAAGGCATGACTTGTCCATTGAATGTTGCGGCCAACTCTCTTGTGTAAGCAAGTTTAGGAATCATTGCTGCAGGGTTACGTACCCATTTGACCAAGTTTTTTCTTTCTATCCACGGGCCGCGTTCATTGATGCCTCGTAACGCAGGTCCCGTCATTACTTTGTCTAATGCATGACAAGTTGCACAGTTTTCATAAAACAAACTTTTCCTTTCTGCATTTATTGCGAAACTTGGTTTAGCGGGTGTATCAACGTTTATAACTGTTGGTTCTTTAGCAATAATTTCTGTTGAAGAAAGTTTGTCAACAACAAAATATACCAATACTAAAAGCAGCAGCAATAGAAAAGCACTTACCAAATATTTTATCTGGCTCATGTTCTAAAGTTAGACGACGATGCGGCTTTAAATGTTGAAAAGCTTTTAGTGTTTTGCAAGAATATTTTCAACGAAAAGAGTTTGGACAAAGGAGGCATGAAATTTTAATCACTTCTGCCGCAACAATTTTTTATGAACGCAGCCGCCAAACAAAAACACCATCAATTCGTCATTCAATACGTGCAGCCAGCCTTGCTGGGTTTAATGGACGGTTCAGTTTCCACGCTTGCGCCGCTGTTTGCCGCAGCGGGTCTTACTCACCAACCGCTGCAAACGTTTTACGTTGGCTTGGCTGCATCGCTTGGCGCGGCCATTTCAATGGGACTTGCTGAGGCTTTGTCGGATGACGGAACCATAACGGGGAGGGGCAATCCATGGATGCGCGGACTCATTACCGGTGTGGCTACAGGCTTAGGCGGCATGTTGCACACCTTGCCATTCCTCTTCGCCAATATTAAAACCGCTTTGCACCTTGCTTATGCCGTTGTCATCATTGAACTGCTGACCATTGCGGTCATTCGCTTTCGTTATATGAAAACGCCTTTGGCCAAAACAGTTGTACAAGTTGTGCTTGGCGGAATGATTGTCTTTGCCGTGGGTGTGTGGCTGGGAATGTCGTAAGGTTACCGCAACACTTCTCTGCTAATCACCAGCTTTTGTATCTCGCTTGTTCCTTCACCGATTGTACACAGTTTGCTGTCGCGGTAAAACTTTTCTACGGGAAAATCTTTGGTGTAACCGTAGCCGCCAAAAATTTGCACGGCATCGTTGGAAACCTTCACGGCCGTTTCGCTGGCATAGTATTTCGCCATGGCCGCCACTTTGGTTACGGTCTCTTTGCGCTCTTTTAAATCGCAGGCTTGCAGCGTTAGTAAATCAGCGGCTTCAATTTCAGTCGCCATATCCGCAAGCTTAAACGAGATGCCCTGGAACGAAGCAATGGGTTTGTCAAACTGGTACCGCTCCTGTGCGTATTGCAGCGCCGCTTCGTAAGCGCCTTTGGCAATGCCGAGTGAAAGCGAAGCTATGGAGATGCGCCCGCCGTCCAATACTTTCATGGCTTGCTTGAAACCATCGCCTACTTCACCCAACCTGTTTGCATCAGGCACCACGCAAGCCTCAAAAATCATTTCGGCGGTTTCGGAAGCACGCATGCCTAATTTATTTTCCTTCTTGCCGCCGCTGAATCCCGGCGTTCCTCTTTCTACCACAAAGGCGGTTGCGTTGTCTTTTGTACGCGGTTCGCCGGTGCGGCAAACCACAACTGCCACGTCGCCGCTCTTGCCGTGTGTGATCCAGTTTTTGGTGCCGTTGATGATCCAGTTATCGCCGTCTTTGGTGGCGGTACATTTCATGTTACCCGCATCAGATCCGGTGTTTGGCTCGGTCAATCCCCAGGCGCCGAGCCATTCGGCAGTAGCCAGCTTTGGCAACCAGCGCTGTTTTTGTTCTTCATTGCCAAACAATAAAATATGTCCTGTGCAAAGCGAGTTGTGTGCGGCCACGCTCAAACCAATGGAGCCATCAACCTTTGCAATTTCTTCGATGACGGCCTTGTATTCAAAATAGGAAAGACCGGCGCCGCCGTATTGTTCAGGCACCAGCACGCCCATCATTCCAAGCTGTCCGAGGCCTTTAAAAATGTGCAGCGGAAATTCCTGGCTTTCGTCCCACTGCATAACGTAGGGCTTGATGTTTTGCAGGGCAAAGTCGCGGGCCGTTTGCGCTACTTGCGTGGTGATTTCGGAGGTTTCAAAGTTCATGGTAGCAAATCGTTTAGCGGGCGAAGATAATTGTCTGAACCGGGATTTTGGGGTTGTTGGGAGGGACAAGATGAAAAGAGAAATTTTCCGTGAGAATTTGTTGATGCAAACCACTAATCTCATAAATCCAAAACATCCGGGTCATCCTGGTTCAGGCATTCAATACAAGACCATCATAAGCAAGATGAATACCTTGCGGCAAGGCTCTTTCAATTTCTTCATACCGTCCAAGTTGGTGTGAGATGTGCGTGAAATAAGCTTCAGGAATTTGCAGCTCCTGCACCAGTGCGATAGCTTCTTGCAGATTGTAATGCGAGATGTGGGCCTCTTTCCGCAGCGCATTCACCACCAGAATTTTGCTGCCCCAGATTTTTTCTTTTTCGCTTTCATCAATGCGGTTCGCATCGGTGATGTAGGTAAAGTTGCCAAAACGAAAACCGTACACGGGCATTTTTAAATGCCACACTTGAATTGGAATGATGGGAATGTCGCCGATGGAAAAAGGATCAAGTGTGATTTCGTTTAACTCCAGCTCGGGCACGCCGGGATATTTTTTGTCGGCAAAGGCATAAGCAAAATCACGAATGACGCCTTCGAGGGTCATGCTGTTGCCGTAAAGCTGCATGGGCTTGTGCTGAAAGAAATTAAAGGCTCTTACGTCGTCCAATCCGGCAATGTGATCTTTGTGCGGATGGGTGAACAAGACCGCGTCTAACTTTTTTGCGCCGATGCGCAGCATCTGGTAACGAAAATCCGGCGTGGTGTCAACAACAACAGTTGTAGTAGGCGATTCAACCAAAATGCTCGAGCGGAGGCGGTTGTCTTTTTTATCGGGTGAGGTACACACGTAACATCCGCAGGCAATCATGGGAACGCCGCTGCTGGTGCCGGTGCCGAGGAAAGTTATTTTGAGAGGAGGGTTCACGTGGGGAAGTTAATAAGTTAATGGGTTAATAAGTTACCAAGTGGGCGGCTATATACTAACGTAGTAACGTATTAACTTATTAACTCTGTTCTCCCTTCGCCGCGTGCCGTCCCATGATGTCGTCGAACCATTTTTTGCTTTCGGGGGTTAGCGACTCGGCGTCAATCTTTAATTGCGGCACCAAATCAATCAGCGTGTTGATGCGGCCTTCGAGTTGAAGAAATTTGTTCAGCACAACGACTTTTCTGTCTTCCAAAATGCAAAAGCCGCTTTGAAAAGAACCGCGTTCATAACGAACGATGTAGCCGCTCTCTTCAATCATCTTGTCTATTTTATCAAGTGTTGTTTGCGTGTATTTCATCAGAAATGAAAAATGTAAAATCCAAAATTTAAAATGCAAAAGTAGAAAGTCGTGTTTTACATTTTTCATTCTACATTTTACATTTTGTGTTTACCTGCTCACCATCTGTATCACCGGCACAATCATTTCTTCCAAACTAACGCCGCCGTGCTGAAACGTGTTGCGGTAATAATTGACGTAATGATTGTAGTTGTTCGGGTAGCAAAGGAACACATCCTCACCGCCAAAGATGTACGATGAATTAATGGTGGGCGAAGGCAGTCCGATGTCTTTGGGTTCGCGAAAGGCCAACACTTCCTTGGGATCATAGTTCAGATTGCGGCCGTGCTTGTAGCGAAGGTTGGTGGTGGTTTGTTTGTCGCCAATCACTTTCACCGGTGTTTTTACCCGAACGCTTCCGTGGTCGGTGGCCAAGACAATTTTTACATTTTTATCCGCAATCTTTTTCAAGGCCTGGTGCAGCGGCGAATGCTCAAACCAACTGGCCGTGATGCTGCGGTAGCTCACTTCGTCACCGGCCAATTCTTTCAACACTTCCATCTCTGTACGGGCATGAGAAAGCATGTCCACAAAGTTGTAAACGATCACGTTCAAATCATTGTTCAGAAGATTGTGCACGTTGTTTACCAAATCCAAACCGGCTTGATTGTTCAAAACTTTTGTGTACGACGTGCGGAGCGAGGTTTCGCCCATTGACTTTAATTGAGCCTTAAAAAATTCTTCCTCAAACATGTTTTTTCCGCCTTCTTCGTCGTCGTTTTTCCATTGTTGCGGAAAACGTTTTTCAATTTCAATCGGCATCAATCCGGAGAAGATGGCGTTGCGGGCATAATGCGTAGCCGTGGGCAAAATGCTGTAAAACGTGTCTTCTTCCACTAGGCGAAAGCTTTCCAGAAAGATGGGCATGATGGTACGCCACTGATCAAAGCGAAGGTTGTCAATCAACACAAAAAAAGTGGGTGTGCCTTTTTCAACAGCCGGCATCAATTTGTCTTTTATCAACGTGTGCGAAAGCACCGGACGGTCCTTTACACCCGGCTTTAACCACGATGCGTAATGGCGCGAAATGTATTTGAAAAATTCGGTGTTGGCTTCGTTCTTCTGGCTTTGAAAAACCTCCCGCATTTCGGGGCTGTCGCTGCGTTGCAGGCTCAGTTCCCAATGCACCAGTTCTTTGTAAATGCCCATCCATTCGTTGTAGTTCGGATTGGAATTTAAAGCCATGAACAAATTGCGAAACTGTTGCTGGTAAGCCGTGGTTGTTTTCTCTGCCACAAGCCTTCTGTTGTCAATGATTTTTTTGAGCGAAAGCCAAACCTGGTTTGGGTTTACGGGCTTTATAAGATAATCGGAAATCTGGCTTCCGATGGCTTCGTCCATCAGGTTTTCGGTTTCGTTTTTGGTGATGAGCACCACGGGTATTTGGGCGTTCACTTCTTTGATCTTCGCCAGGGTTTCAAGGCCGGTTATACCAGGCATGCTTTCGTCAATCAGCACCACGTCCACCACGTTTTCCTTCACGTAATCAATGGCGTCAAAGCCGTTTGTCAGCGTTTGCACGTCGTAGCCTTTGTTCACCAAAAATTTTTTTTGCGATTGCAGGCTTTCTATTTCGTCATCTACCCAAAGGATTTTTGCTAAGCTCATTCGATTTCAGATTTGCGATTTTAGATTTCAGGTTGCGGCGCCCTGTTAGACTGACTGTAATGCGGTGAAAGGTAACAGAAGAAACGTTCTTCTTTCTCAAAGGGAAAAACAAAAGTAGTTAATCAACTGTTGTTTTATTTTTCAGGAAATTCGCTTCTTTCAAATCTAAATTCGCAATCGAAAATCGTAAATCTGCAATCGAATGGCTTATGTCCGCAAGATCATCAACGACCCCGTTTATGGTTTTATTACCATAGACAATCCGCTCATCTTTGAAATCATTTCGCACCCTTATTATCAACGGTTGCGCCGCATTCATCAGATGGCTTTTGCGTCTCTGGTTTATCCCGGCGCCGTACATACCCGACTGCATCATTCACTGGGTGCTTACCACCTGATGGGACTGGCGTTAAACGAGCTGCGCAACAAAGGCGTGGAGATTACACAGGAAGAAGAACTGGGAGCCAAGATTGCCATTCTGCTACACGACATCGGCCACGGGCCTTATTCTCATGCGCTTGAAAGAAAACTCATCAAAGGCGTGCATCACGAGGACATTTCGATGCTTATTCTTGGCTTGCTAAACGAACAATTCAACGGGCAACTGCAAACGGCGATTGAAATTTTCAGCGATGCTCACCCAAAGCCTTTTCTTCATCAACTCGTGTCAGGGCAATTGGACGTGGACCGCATGGATTATTTAACCCGCGACTCTTTTTTTACCGGCGTAGTGGAAGGCGCCATCGGCTATGACCGCATCATAAAAATGTTGACCGTGCACAACGGCGAATTAATGGTGGAAGAAAAGGCCATCTTTACCGTGGAGAAATTTTTAGTTTCCCGCCGGCTGATGTACTGGCAAGTCTATCTGCATAAAACGGTGATGGCGGCCGAAAAAATGCTGGTGCGCATCATTGAACGGGCCAACGAACTGCTTGCAAACGGCATTGAATTGTCGATGGCTTCGTCCAACCTTGCCTTCTTTTTGAAGGAACACAAGCCCGATGGCAAGTTTATCAAACACCTTGAAAAGTTTGCGCACCTTGACGATACGGATGTGATGTGTACCATCAAAAATTGGTGCGGCCATTTTGATACAGTCCTGTCTCGCCTAAGCAAAGGCCTGGTTGAACGAAAACTGCTCAAAATCAAATTTGCTTCAACTCCATTTGATGAACTGGTGATAGAGGCTTTGCGCAAAGATGTGGCGGGGAAACTAAACATCAGCGAAGCGGAAGCTTCTTATTTTGTGTTTACGGGCGAAGCGGTGAATACTACTTATAATCCAGCTGATGAACACATCAACATTTTATACAAGGATGGAACGGTGGCCAACATATCGGAAGTAGACAATGCGCTGATTCACCAACGCCTCTCTACGCCGGTGAAGAAATATTACCTTTGCTACCTTAAATAAAAGGCAAACGACGAACGAAAAATTGTGGAGACTTTCAGGGTGCAGTGGCCAGGGCTTTTGCGTCTGGGCTTTGTGTCATAAAAGTCAAAATAGTCATAATAAGTCAGGCCGCTTGTTCGTTTGACTTTTTTTATTCGCACATTTGTTTAATGGCCCTGTGTTTACAGGAAATTTTTATCTGATAGCTTATGCAATTTACGGCCGCCCAGATCTCGGTATTGTTGAACGGTAAAATTGAGGGGAATGCTGACGCGATGGTTTCTTCCTTTGGCAAAATTGAAGAGGCGCAGCTGGGGCAACTAACTTTTTTTGCCAATCCTAAATACGAAGATTACCTCTACACCACCAACGCTTCCATTGCCATTGTAAACGAGGGCTACGAACTGCGGCAGCCTGTAAAGCCCACCCTTATCCGGGTGCAAGATGCTTATTCGGCCTTTGCTCAATTATTGGGCAAATACCAGGAAATGGCAACACAGCAACTAAAAGGCATACAACAGCCTTGTTTTATTTCTTCTTCTGCCAAATTAGCCGACGATGTTTATATCGGTGCTTTTTGTTATATTGGTGATAACGTAAAAATAGAAAGCGGCACCAAAATATTTCCCAACTCGTTTATCGGCGATAACGTGAGCATTGGCCGGGACTGCATCATTCATCCCGGCGTAAAAATTTATCACGATTGTGAGTTGAACAATCAGGTGATCATTCATGCCGGAACGGTAATTGGTTCGGATGGCTTTGGCTTTGCTCCTCAAGCCGATGGTTCGTTTAAAAAAGTGCCGCAAATCGGAAACGTGGTGATCGAAGACCATGTAGAGATTGGCGCCAACACCACCATTGACCGCGCCACCATGGGTTCTACCTGCATTAAAGCCGGTGCTAAATTGGACAACCTTATACAAATTGCCCACAATGTAGAAGTCGGCAACAGTACCGTTATTGCCGCTCAGGCCGGTGTAAGCGGCTCTACAAAAATTGGCAACAATGTGATGATTGGTGGACAAGCCGGGTTGGTAGGCCACATTCAAATTGCCGATGGCGCTAAAATTAACGCACAAAGCGGCGTGAGTAAGTCTATTAAAGATCCGTATGGAGCGGTAACGGGTTCACCGGCCGGCGATTATACGAGTGCTTTACGCAGCCAGGCTGTTTTCCGCAACCTTCCGCAACTGGAAAAAAGAATTCAGGAGTTGGAAAGCATCGTGAAGCAACTAATGGCAGAGCGTTTAGAGCAAGTGACAAGCAGCAAGTAACTCACCTCGTCAATTTTCTTCTCCTGCATAAAAAAATGTCTCTGAATTCAGAGACATTTTTTTATGCAATCCGTTCGGTCCAAAAGGTTCTTGCTTAATAATCGCCCAATGTCTCCGGCAATTGTGCCAGGGCTTTTGCCAGTTGTTCATCGTTTGGCGCCACGCCGTGCCAGTTGTGGTCGTTTTCCATGAAGTCTACGCCTTTCCCCATAATGGTGTGCATGATAATGGCAATGGGTTTTCCCTTCCCCACCAAGGATTTCGCTTCTTCCAGCATGTGCACCACTTCTTCCATGTCATTGCCGTTCATCTCCATTGTATGCCACCCAAAGGCATCAAACTTCTGACGGATGTCTCCAAGGTTATTCACTTTGTACGTTGGGCCATCAATTTGTTGTCCGTTCCAGTCAATGGTCGAAATCAGGTTGTCCACGTTGTGATTGGGCGCAAACATGATGGCCTCCCAATTTTGTCCTTCCTGCAATTCTCCATCGCCGTGCAGCGTATAAACAACGCTTTGGTCATTGTTTAATTTTTTGGCAAGGGCTACACCGATTGCCGCACTCATTCCTTGCCCGAGTGAACCGGTGGCTATACGTACGCCGGGCAGTCCTTCGTGTGTAGTGGGATGGCCTTGCAAACGTGAATTGATTTTGCGAAAGGTTCCTAACTCGGACTTATCAAAATAACCGCTGCGGGCAAGCACGGAATAAAAAACGGGAGAGATGTGGCCGTTAGAGAGAATGAACACGTCTTGGTTTTTAGCATCCATATCAAATGGCTGCGGTGTGTGATGCATCACTTTAAAATAAAGCGCTGTGAGTAAATCCGCGCAACCCAACGAGCCACCCGGGTGACCGCTGGCCGCACCGTGAACCATGCGTACGATATCTCTTCTGACTTGAGATGCAATCTCGGTAAGACTTGGCATAAAATTTTACAGTTAATAAACCTCTTTAAAGAAATTCGTTCTTAGAAAACAGGGAGTTGCAAAAATGCAGCCTTTTTCTTAGAAAAAGTTTCCTTCTTATATATTACATTTGTCGGCATAGCATACTGTGTAAAACAAGATTCATTGTAAAAGCCACAAGTGAAAACTGATATCTGCGTGAAAGACTGAAACGAATGAAATTAATTTACACATTCCAAAACCCTGGCACATTATGAATCTCCTGCTAACCACTGCCCTTTCTTTTATCATCACCATTCTTGCCGTTCCGGCGGTTATACGCGTAGCCGATGAAAAGGGACTGTTTGATGTTCCTGATTCGCGCAAATTGCACACAAAGGCTATCGCATCGTTGGGTGGCGTGGGCATCTTTATCGGTTTTTTTCTCTCGGCTCTGCTTAAAATCTCCCTCCACGACAATCCCGAGTTCCAGTATTTTCTTGCCGCAGCTTTGCTTACTTTTTTCCTGGGCATCAAAGACGATATTCTGGTGTTGTCGGCGTCTAAAAAGTTTTTGGGCCAACTTGCCGCGGCTGCCATCGTTATTCACTTGGGCGGCATTCACATTGACAGCATGCACGGCTTTCTTGGGATCGAAAAACTTGACTCCACCATCAGTTACCCACTTACTTACATAACCATCATCGTTATTGTAAACGCTTTTAACCTGATTGACGGTGTGGACGGTTTGGCGGGAAGTCTTGGTATTTTAACAACGGCTGTTTTTGGCACTTACTTTATGATGGCAGGGCCCGCTTTTGCCGCTTATGCCAGCCTTTCCTTTGCGCTTACCGGTGCCTTGTGTGCTTTTCTTGTGTTCAATTATCACCCGGCAAAAATTTTTATGGGCGACTCGGGTTCGCTCTTGCTGGGCCTTGTAAACGCAATCCTCGTTATCAAATTTATTGCCGTTGCCGACGGCACAAATGGAGCCTTCCCAATTACATCATCGGTAGCCATTGGCTTTTCCATCTTGCTTGTTCCTTTGCTTGATACGCTGCGGGTATTCAGTGTGCGCATCGCCAAAGGCCGGTCCCCTTTTTCCGCCGACCGCAATCACATTCATCACCTGTTACTTGACAGAGGCCTTAACCACAGCCAGGTGACGCACGTTTGTTTGGTAATGAACGCGGCTTTTATTGTGCTGGCGTATTTTAGCCGCACAATCGGTTCTACGCTTCTGCTTTCCTCCATGTTTGCCACGTCTTTTGTTTTAATTGGCTTTTTAAAATGGTGGCGCCGCCGTCCTCTGTTGACAATCGCAAGTTCGGCTTTTCAAAAAAAAGAAGACCATTCCAACGGTTCTACAAAAGTGGTGGCTATGAAGAACGAAGGCGTAGCCATGGCTGAACAATAAGTACAACCGCACGACACAATAAAATTGTAGCGATAAAACTGTCCTCTTCGGGCAGTTTTTCTTTTTTACTGTATTCAAACGGCGGAGGAAGACCTTTCGTTTCGCTTCTTTCTTAGATTTGCGCTACCAAAATTTGAAACAATGTCAGCAGAAGACGTGTCGTCAATCATTCAGTCAGCCGAGGATGCCATGAAGAAGGCCATTGGCCACCTGGAAACAGAACTGGTAAAAATCAGGGCGGGCAAAGCGAATCCGCAAATGCTCGACGGCATTATGGTGGATTATTACGGTTCGCCCATGCCCATTAACCAAGTGGGAAACATTACCGTGATGGATGCCCGAACCCTGAGCATTCAGCCTTGGGAAAAAAACATGCTGCACCCCATTGAACGGGCCATCATTAATTCAAACATCGGTATCAATCCGCAGAACGACGGCAACATCATTCGCTTGTTTTTGCCGCCGTTAACCGAGGAGCGCCGCAAAGAACTGGTGAAGCGTTGCCTGGGGGAAGGCGAACAGTCAAAAGTTGCCGTTCGCAACATTCGCCGTGATGCCATTGAAAGCATAAAAAAGGCACAGAAGAATGGTTTGAGCGAAGATGCCGCCAAAGATGCGGAAGCCGAGGTGCAAGACCTTACCAATCGCTACATCACCATCACCGATAAACACCTTGCTTCAAAGGAGAAAGAAATTATGGCAGTGTGACGATGAATGGTGGAGAATGAGTAATGAAGGGTCCGTTACTGTTGGAATACCTTTTAACTGTGCAAAGCTTCATCGCATAACACGATACTCTTCATTGATTATTCATTGCTCATTCATTTGCCAGCCACACCCCGCTTAAAATAATTCCTAAACAACCAATTTGCACAAGGCCAATGGCTTCGTGGTAAAGCAATCCCCAGCCAATGGCCACCACTGGCACAGCGTAGGTTACCAACGAGGCAAACAAACCACCGGCTTTTTTTATCAACGTATAAAAAAGAACCGTGGCCACAGCGCTGCCCATGATGCCCAAGGTAACGGCGGCAGCGATGCTGGTGCGCATCCCGGGCGTGTGTAGCGAAACAGGATTAAGCCACAAAATCAAAGTCGTAGGAAGGCAAAGAAAACCGATGGACACGGTAGACATCTTCACGGGATTAAGGCCTTTTAAATACGTGCCCACGATGTTTACGTTGAGGCCGTAAAAAACCGTGGCCAACAAAATCAAAAGGGTAAAGCCGATGCCGTTAAGCGTGAGCGGACCTTTGCTGGCGCTTAAAATAAAAAGACCAATAAACCCCACAAGCACGCCGGCAAGCTTTTTTCGCTGAACGTTTGCACGAAAAAATAAAATGCCTATCACAATCACGAAAAGCGGTGTGAGCGAATTTAAAATACCGGCCAGCGAACTTTCTTCGCCGTTGCGCTGAATGGCAATGCCAAACAAAAAAGCAGGGGCCAAATTGCCAAAGAAGCCGGTTAAGAGCACAAGCGGAATTTTTGTTCGCGGCAATTGGCGCACGTGAAAAACGGCAGCGGGCAAAAAAATAAGGCTTGCCGACAAAATACGAACGGCACCAATTTGCCATCCCGACAACTGTTCGGCACTTTTTTTCATCAGCACAAACGAACTTCCCCAAATGAGCGCCAACAAAACAAAGAGCATCCAGCTTAACGCTTTCCCGTTTTTCATTGCTTGCAAAAGTGCAGAAGCTTTGTAATTTGCCGTAATCTATTTTTTATGGTATTACTAAAAGATGTTTCTACAAAAAGCCCGAAGGAATTTGACAAGGAACAGGCAAAGGAGGAAACCGGGAAAATAAAAAAGAAACTGGATGACCTGCAAAACCTCCTGTTTGCCGAAGGTCGTCACGCTGTACTTGTCGTGATACAAGGAATGGACGGCAGCGGTAAGGACGGCGCCATTAAAAACGTTTTTGGCGGCTTGAACCCGCAGGGCATTCAGGTGAAATCTTTTAAAGCACCTACAACCGAAGAACTGAACCATGATTTCTTGTGGCGCATTCACCAACACGCACCGGCCAAAGGCATGATACAGGTCTTTAACCGCAGTCATTACGAAGACGTACTCGTTACCCGCGTGCATGGCTGGTGCGATGATGAGACGGCGCAGAAACGTTTTAAAGCCATCAATCATTTCGAGAAGTTATTGCAGGAACACAACCAAACCACGCTGCTGAAATTTTACCTGCACGTATCGCCGGAAGAACAACAGGAACGTTTGAAGGAACGCACCGAGAATCCGGAGAAAATGTGGAAATACAACGCAAAAGATTTTGACGAAGCAAAACTTTGGGACAAATACATGCAGATGTATGAAGACGTTTTTGCGCATTGCAACGACCCCGAATGGACCATCGTGCCTGCGGATCAAAACTGGTACAAGGAATACCTCATTGCCAAAACGCTTTTGACGGCCTTGGAAGAATTAAAGATGAGTTATCCACTCTTGCGTAAGGAATAAATGAATTGCTTAATTTCAAAGTATCATCATCTCTTCACACTAAAACCAATTTTATGGGCATGCTTAAAGAATTTAAAGAGTTTGCATTAAAAGGTAATGTGGTTGATTTAGCCATTGCTGTTATTATCGGTGCCGCATTTGGCGCCATCGTTACTTCACTGGTAGCCGATGTCATTACACCGTTAATTCTGGCGCCAATTCTTGAAAAGGCCGGACTAAAAAACATTGAGGATCTATCGTGGGGAGCGGTTAAGTACGGAAAGTTTCTTTCCGCCGTCATCAGTTTTGTGATCATCGCTTTTGTGTTGTTTCTTCTCATTAAGGGCATGAACAGCTTAAAACGCAAAAAAGAAGAGCCCGTGGCTCCAGCTCCGCCGGAATACACGCTGCAAGAAAGATTGCTGATGGAAATCAGAGACTCGCTGAAGAAATAATCTCCTCTAAACCTCCCTTATCTTTGGCTACACCGCATTTGAATTCGTAAACCAATTCAGGCTGAAATGAGACGCTTATTCTTCGTGTTTGCCGCCGCTTTGTTTGCACTCGCCGCCGCTGCTCAATCCACAAAAAAAACTGGTTCACCAACTGCCTTTAAAACCGGCGGAATGATTACACTCTTGGGCGGGCAAAGCGGTACGCGTAACTGGGCGCCGGCCGGCGAAGAAAAGTTTTCGCTTACGGCTTACGGCAACCTGCAACTGTGGGCCAATAAAGAATGGGGCAAGAACAAATGGACCAACAATCTTGACGTGGCTTATGCCTTGATTAATACATCTTCAAACGGCGTGCGCAAAATTGACGACAAGTTTGATTTGTATTCCAAATACAGTCACGCGTTGAACAGTCCGCGTTGGGCCGTTGGTGCGCTGACCACGCTGCGCACACAATTGGTGAACGGCTACGATTATTCGCAAACGCCGCGCAAGCGCATCTCGGGTTTCTTTGCACCGGCATACATTACATTCAGTCCGGGCATTCAATATTTAACAGCCAACAATGCCTTGAGTTTACACCTTGGTCCCGATGTTCGTTGGGTGGTTGTTACCAACTCGCCTTACAGCCTGAACTATCAAGGTGGGATTAAGCCCGATGGCACAACGGAAAGAGCGCTGGCTTCGTTGTACGGCGTGAATCCCCAACGCGAGGTGCGCATCGAAACGGGTTTATATTTTTCGGGCCTGTTCAATAAGGAGATTGTGAAAAACGTGACTTGGAAAACCCGCCTTGACGTAAGCAACGACATCATCGAAAATGAACCCTTCCTGCTCGATGTTTATTGGACGAACACCATCGGCATGAAAGTGAACAACTGGCTCACGGTGAACTACAATTTTGATTTGTATTACGACGATAACGTAAAGATGTTCGGCCCAAACAAAACCAGTCCGGCCACACAGATGAAGTCCTTGCTGGGCGTGGGCGCCGGCGTCAGGTTTTAAAAGCAAAAACCTATTTTTGTGAAGTCCCGTTGGCGAACGACGGGACTTTTTCTTTTCTTAAAAAAATAACCTGTGAGTGCAACTTACCAGATAAAACTTCCGCAGTTTGAAGGTCCTTTCGATCTTTTGCTGTTTTTTATTGAACGAGATGAACTGGACATTTACAACATTCCCATTACCAAAATCATCAAAGATTTTTTAGCCTTCATTCACCAACAGGAAACCCTGAACATTGAGTTGAGCAGCGAGTTTATTCTTTTCATTTCAACGCTCATGCGCATCAAGGCCAAGATGCTTTTGCCGCGCAAGGAAGTAGACGCACAAGGCAACGAGATTGATCCGCGCCAGGAACTCATCGACAAAATTCTGGAGTATAAGAAATACAAGGAAGCTGCCGCCGAAATGGCTGCGCTGGAAGCCGAACGAATGCTGCTGGTAAAACGCGGCAACATTCAACGGGAACTATCGCACATTGGGGAAGAAGCAAGCGAAGGCACCGAAGTACAAACCATTACATTGTTCAAACTGATGAAGGCTTTTGAGCGGGTGATGCAACGCTACCATGACAAGATGAACAAGCCCACGCATACCGTGGTGCGCTACAATTATTCCATAGAAGTCAGCAAAACCGAAATGATTTCAATGGCACAAAGCCAGCGTACGCTTTCCTTTGAAAAGATTTTTGAACGGGTGGAAAACCGTGTTCACGCCATCTTTATGTTTCTTTCGATGCTGGAATTGGTACAGGGAAAGTTTTTGCGCATTGTGATCGGCGACGGAAGAAACAATTTTATTGTGGAGTACAACGAAGCAGAAGAAGGACTGACGGATGAAGAACACATGCGGCTGTTGTAAACGCAAACAGCGGACAGTGCCTGATGCTTTTAGAGTTGAACGGTAACATTAGCAGTAAAGAATTAATCAAGCCGTCTATTAAAGGTATTGGCAACCAATAAAAACAAACCCGCTTCGAAAGCGGCTTTTACAACGTTCTGCAGAAAAAGTTAAAGAGCAGGCACTTTCACCTTCACCTCTTTCATCATTTCCCGTACCGCATCAGCAATGGCTTGCGCATCGTAGCCGCATTCGCGGTGCAATTCTTTCAGCGTTCCGTGTTCAACAATTCTATCCGGAATGCCCAAAATTTTCAAATCGTTTTTGTAGCCGTTCAAAGCCATGAATTCCGCTACCGCACTGCCAAAACCACCGAGAACAGTGCCGTCTTCCACCGTAATAATTTTACCGTACCTGTTCAAGGCTTCGTGCAAAAGTTCTTCATCCAAAGGTTTTGCAAAGCGCATGTCGTAGTGTGCGGGTTGAAGGTTGTAGGCACGTAAATCCCTGATAGCTGCTGCGGCAAAATTTCCCGGGTGGCCAAACGATAAAATAGCCACGTCTTTTCCGTCGCGCAGTTTGCGGCCCTTGCCAATTTGCATTTCTTCCATTGGCTTGCGCCATTCGGGCATTACGCCTTCACCGCGAGGATATCGAATCACAATCGGAAACGTTGTGCTTTCGAGTTGAGCGGTGTACATCAGGTTACGCAATTCCTGTTCGTTCATGGGCGAAGAGATGATCATGTTGGGAATGGGCCGGAAGTAAGCAATGTCATAAGCACCGTGGTGCGTCGGTCCGTCTTCGCCAACAAGTCCTGCACGATCCAAACAAAAAATAACGGGTAATTTTTGAATGGCCACGTCGTGCACAACCTGGTCGAAGGCCCGCTGCATGAATGATGAATAAATATTGCAGAAGACTTTCAATCCTTGCGTTGCCATACCTGCACTCAGGGTTACTGCGTGTTGTTCGGCAATGCCCACGTCAATGGCACGGTGCGGCATGGCCTTCATCATGATGTTGAGCGACGAACCCGACGGCATGGCCGGTGTAATGCCCATGATTTTCTCGTTCTTCTCGGCCAGTTCTAAAATCGTATGGCCGAAAACATCCTGGTACTTCGGTGGCTGCGGCAGGTCGAATTTCTTTTTGTAAATCTCGCCGGTGATTTTGTCAAACAAGCCCGGTGCATGCCATTTGGTTTGATCTTTTTCCGCCAACGCATAGCCCTTGCCTTTTACGGTAACGATGTGCAAAAGCTTTGGCCCGGGAATGTTTCGAAGATCGCTGAGCGTATCCACCAACTTGGTGATGTTGTGGCCATCAATCGGACCAAAATAACGGAGGTTCAAGGCTTCAAACAAATTGCTGCGCTTTGTTACCATGCCTTTGATGCCGGCTTCGAGTTTTGAAGCCATGTCGCGGGTGAAGCGTTTGCCAACGGGCAATTTCCCCATCAGTTTCCAAACGTCGTCGCGAAAGCGGTTATAGGTTTGCGACGTGGTGATGTCGGTTAAATATTCTTTCAGCGCACCCACGTTGGGGTCAATGCTCATGCAGTTGTCGTTCAAAATAATGAGCATGTCCGTGTCGGCTACACCGGCATGGTTCATGGCTTCGAAGGCCATGCCCGCCGTCATGCTCCCGTCGCCAATAATGGCTACAGACTTGCGGTCTTCACCTTTGTATTTGGCCGCCATAGCCATGCCCAAAGCTGCGGAAATGGAAGTAGAAGAGTGGCCCACACCAAAGGCATCGTACTCGCTTTCGCTGCGTTTGGGAAAGCCGCTTAAGCCCCCGTATTTACGGTTGGTGTTGAAGCTGTCGCGGCGGCCGGTAAGAATCTTGTGACCGTAAGCCTGATGACCCACGTCCCAAACCAACTGATCATACGGCGTGTTGTAAACGTAATGCAGGGCTACTGAAAGTTCCACCACGCCCAGCGATGCAGCAAAATGCCCGCCGTGCACACTCACCACGTCAATGATGTACTGGCGCAGTTCATCACAAACCTGGTGAAGATTTTCCTTCGGCACCTTCTTCAGGTCATCGGGTGAATTGATAGCTTGCAGCAACGTGCCCGCGGGTATTTGCATGAGAAGTTTTTAAGGCCGTAAAATTAGTTTCTTTCCCTTCAAGTAGAAGAATTGCCTTAATGCTTAACAAACCGAAAGCAAATAGGTTGGTTGCCTGTAAATTGCCCGTTGATTTGCAACTGGTACATGCCCGGAAGAAGCGTTGATACCGGTAGAGAGAAGACCGTTTCACCTTTGGCCAACGCGGTTTCGCCTTTCTGAACCGGCTTGCCAGAAACGTTGTAAACAACGTACGCAATTTTGCCTGCTTCTGAAGTGTTCAACCGCAGGTGCAGAACATCGGTGGAAGGGTTGGGCCAAATTTTAAACGCACTTGCCACAATGCCGGCGCTAATCACCGGGGAATAAAACTCTTTCCCGCTTCTTGAAAACATCTTGAGACGGAAAAAGCGGTAGTTGCCCTCAACCTGCGCCGTGTAAGCTTTCGAACCATTTGCGCCGGCCGTTTCCTGTACTGTTTCATCATCACTAAAGGTTTCATTGTTCTTTGCTTTTTGCACAACGGTTTTTTGAAGTGCCTCGATGCCGCTTACTTTCCATTGCAGCAAGTGATGTCCGTTTTGTTGCCCGACGTAGGTAAAATAATTCAGTTGCACCGGCAACGGTGCTAAACAGGAAACGATGGTGAAATCAAAGGATTTAACGGAACAATTGTTGGCCGTGGAAACAGTAATGCGGTAACGACCCGCCGCCAATCCGTTGATATCTACTGTTGGCGCCGTGCTATCAACAGCCTTTGTATAAACATCATTAAAATCAAAAACACCGTTGTTGTCTGCATCGTAAGCAAGAAGGCATTGCATGGGAAAGATGGAGGCGTAGTTGTTTGCGTTGACGTAAATGCTCACGCGGCCGCCCGATGCACCGCAGGCAAATGCGTCTATGAGTGAAAACGTATAAGTGATGGAAGCTGCGTCGCCGGGACGGTTGTTGGTTGCGTTGGCGCTTTGCTGCGGATCTTTTACCCATTGGCAATCGCCGTCAACGGTGCGGGCAAAACTGTTTCCCCGGCCTGCTGACATGCCCAGTTGCTCGTAGTTAATGGACATGCTTCCGAGATCAAAGGTTTTTGCTGTGCATGTGCCGCCAACGGTGGATGTGGTGATGGAAGTTGATGTTTCTGCCGGTAGACTTCTTACCACTGCGTCAACGAGGTTTAGCGATGGATCGAATAAAACCAACGGTGTGTTGGAAGCGCCGCCGTCCGTCATCATGCCGTCGCCGGTTGTGGGAATGGCTACGTTGGTACAGCCGCAGGTGTTCCAGTTAAGGTTAGCGTGTACGCCGGTAGCAATGCTGTCAATGTTGCCGCAATCATTTGGAATAAAATCCTCGCCGGACAGCACGAAAAATTTACCGGGTTGCAAAAGGGTATTTGGCGGAATGGTAACGGCGTATTTTCCTGTGGTTAAAATATAACCGCCCAAGTTAACCGGACCGGGACCCATGTTGAGAAGTTCAATAAATTCAGCCGTTGTGCCGCAGCCGTTCGAAGTCCAGGGCATGTATTCGTTAATCACGACCCTGCCGGTAGTTTGCCCAAACGCGGCTCGAAAAAAGAGCAGGCAGATGATGGAAAAAAGCAATCTGCTTTTGCAGTGGAGCGCTTTCATCGGGATCGGATTTAAACGGCCAAGATAGAGCGAAATATTGAGAAATCACAATGCCGCAGGCTTCCGGCGGAACGCAAACGCTTTGCGCCGCAGTGCCCCGTTTGTAAAATCTCTGCGCCACTGGTATATTTACGCAAGGCCTTTAACGGCAAGGCTTTCGTAGCTTTGTATGATGAAGTCGCTTCGGTTGTCAAGGTATTGGGTGTTTCAATTTGGCGGGTGGGGCTTGTTTGCCTTGATCAACGTTTTTTTTACCTGGCTCTTTCAGCGTTTTGAGCCCAACAGCCTGCAACGCATTCTTTTTTTTATTGAAGTGGGCATCGTTTTTTCGCATTTCATGCGCGAGGTCATTCACCGTTCTTCGCTGCTCTTAAAAGATCTGCGTCAGCAGATTCTCACTCTTATTTTACTCACGATTGTTTTTTCTTTTTTTATCACCTGCGTGGTTTCGCCCTTTGAGCAGTTGTATGAGTTGCGTACCAATGCCGAAGGCCAGCCGGTCTCTTACCTTTCTCTTTTCATCACCAATTTCATTTCCTTTATTCCGCTGTTGCTGATGTGGAACGCCATTTATTTCATGTACCACTTCATCATCAAAACCCACAAGCTGGAAGTAGATACTGTGAAATTGGAAGCGCTGGTTCGCGAACTGGAACTGAACACCATCAAGGCACACATCAATCCGCATTTTATTTTTAATTCGCTCAACGGCATTCGGGCACTCATTGACGAAAACCCCGAGCGGGCCCGCACGGCCATTACGCAACTAAGCAGCATTTTACGCAGCAGCCTCAGTACCGAAAAAGCCGAAACCGTTTCGCTGGAGCAGGAACTGAAAATTGTAAAAGATTACCTGGCCCTGGAAAGCATGCGTTTTGAAGACCGCCTGAAAATTGCCTTTGATGTAGATGAAAGAACCTTGAACAATCCTGTGCCGCCCATGATGTTGCAAACCCTGGTGGAAAATGCCATCAAGCACGGTGTGAGCAAGCAAATGAAAGGCGGCATCATAAAAATCGTTTCCGACATCAAGCAAAATCAGCACGAACTGGTGGTGCAAAACACCGGGCACTTGAACGGTTATCAAAAGAGCAGCGGCTTTGGCATTGCCAGCACCAAAGACCGGCTGAATCTTTTGTACGGTGAAAAAGCCAGCTTTGAAATAAAGCAATTGGACAACGGCCTTGTGGAAGCGAAGGTGCTGATGCCGCTGCGGTGAAGAATATTGAACAGCAGAACAAGGAATGATGAATAGCGAAGGGCTTGAGCGTTCCTAGGCCACGCTATGACGTGGTCGGTGTCGAATGAATTAAAAACCGAATCCGGAATTCTAAACGCTGACGTCCGTCTTCTGTCTCCTGAATTCTTAAATTAGCACTTACAAATAACCCAACACACATGAGAGCCATTATCATTGACGACGAACGCCTGGCCCGCGCCGAACTTCGCAAACTGCTGCAAGACTTTCCCGAAGTAGAAGTGGTGGACGAAGCCTCTAATGCCGAAGAAGGCGTGCAAAAAATAGAAAGCCACAATCCCGATTTAATCTTCCTTGACATTCAAATGCCCGGCCGTACCGGCTTTGAAATGTTGCAGGAACTGGATCATGCGCCAACGGTTGTCTTTACCACGGCTTACGACGATTATGCGCTAAAGGCTTTTGAAGTAAACGCACTTGATTATCTTCTCAAACCCATTGAACCAAAACGGCTGGCCGACGCGGTTGAAAAAATTAAAAAGCTGCAAAACGGAAAAACGGCGCAACCGGCAAGTTCCGGTTTTGCTCCTTCCGGCTTATTGGGCGAACACGACCAGGTGTTTGTAAAAGACGGCGAACGTTGCTGGTTTGTAAAACTCTCGGAAGTGAGGCTGTTTGAAAGCGTGGGCAACTACGCCAAGGTTTTCTTCGGCACCAACAAGCCGCTGATTTTAAAATCGCTTAACGCTTTGGAAGAACGCCTCGATCCAAAAATTTTCTTTCGCGCCAACCGCAAACACATTGTCAACCTGCACCTGATTGACAAAGTAGAATCCTACTTTAACGGCGGCTTGTTGCTGGAATTAAAAGGCGGCGAAAAGATTGAAGTCAGCCGCCGGCAAACGGTGAAGTTTAAAGAAATGATGAGTCTTTAATTAGCTGATTAGCTGATGAAAGCGACACAAGATTAAAACACCTGTAAAAATTTATGATGAAAAAGATTTTGTTGCTGTTGTTGTTAACAGCGACCGTGGTTGTTCATGCGCAATCGAAGAACGACGACATTACGGTAAGTGAAGCTACCCGCATTGAAAATGTTTTGGCTTCGGACGACATGCGCGGACGCAAGGCCGGTTCGCCGGACATTGCCAGGGTCGCCGCTTTTATTGCGATTGAATTTAAAAAAGCCGGCTTGCAACCCTTGCAGGGCAACAGTTTTCTCCAACCCTTTGTAATGGTGCGACCAAAACTGAAAGAATTAAAATACAAAGCCGAAGGCGGCGACGTTGATGCGAAAAATATTTTCGTTATCACTACGCAACCTGAGATAGAAGTCAACGAGGCCTCGGGTTATGAAGTGCGCACCATCAAAGCCGGAGGCAACATGGCTGTGCAAGCCAGGGCGTTGAACGCAGAAAAGAAAAATTTGATTGTATTGGTTGATCCGTCCTACGCACCCGACTTTTCGCGATTGAGTGCTTTTAAGCGATCGATGTTTCAAACGCCGTACAGCAAAGTTTTTTTGCTGGCGACGGATTTGCCTAAAACCTTTACGGTGAAAGCTTCCCAGGATTTTGAAGAAACGCATTTTGCCAACGTTGTGGGCATTTTACCGGGCAAATCGAAGAAGAATGAAGAGGTTGTTTTCTCATCGCATTACGATCATTTGGGCGTAGGCCGTCCTGTGGCTGGCGACAGCGTTTACAACGGCGCGAACGATGATGCCGCGGGAACGACTGCAGTGATCATGCTGGCAAAACATTTTAAAAAGTTGGGTGACAACGAACGCAGCTTGGTGTTTGCTGCCTTTACAGCCGAAGAAATCGGCGGCTTTGGTTCGCAGTATTTTTCGCAGCAAATGAACCCGTCGGATGTGGTGGCGATGTTCAACATTGAAATGATTGGCACAGAAAGCAAATGGGGAACAAACAGCGCTTACATCACTGGCTTTGAGAAAACCAACATGGGCGAGATTCTGCAGAAAAATCTTCAGGGGACGGCCTTTCAATTTCATCCCGACCCTTATCCTGACCAGCAACTTTTTTATCGCTCCGATAATGCCACGCTGGCAAGGCTTGGCGTGCCGGCGCATACAATCTCCACTTCTAAAATGGACAGCGAACCAAACTACCACAAGCCAAGCGATGAAGTGAGTACGCTTGATTTGGAGAACATGACGAACATTGTCAAAGCAATTGCAGAAAGCAGCAGAACGATTGTGAGTGGTGCCGATACGCCAACGAGAGTAAAGCCCGAAAGTTTGCAGCGTTAAGAGAGGGTTGATAAAAGTTCGTGTTCAAACGTTGCGCTGTGCTGCTTGGATATTATACGACCGCAAGCTTATCAAAAGCTTGCGGTTTTTTTAATCGAGTTACCGTGTACATTTTCTGACGGTGACAAGGGTACCGTCGCTTGTCCTTACTTCCTGGGAGCCCAGTCTTTCGTAATTGCTGGCATCGGCATTTGTTAAACCACAAGCTTCGTTTACGCTTGACCCGTAAGTGGTTTGCGTACCGTTGCGGTAATACATGGTTTGCGTGGTGGTGCATTTCCAGCAAAACGTACTTGTTTTTGTGCAAGAAGACAGTGAAGCGAACAAGAGAAATAAACCAAGCAATCGCAGTTTCATAAAATGATTTTGATGGTTGATATTACGAATTTCTTTTTTTTGGTTGCGGATAAAAATGTTAAGTGCTGTTTGTGACCTTACTGGTCTTGCGCTTGGTTTTGTGTCTGCACCAACTACAGAAATTAGGAGCGGTTACGTTACATGAAAAGAATGGGGTTCTTGCTACAGTTGTTGGTGAGCTTAATGCGTTGTTTATGCTTGACACCAGCAACGGCAAAAAACGTTAAGTACTCTCTACTTATTTGCATTTGTCCGAATCTTTTTTAAAATTTCTTCAATCTTGTCTCGACTTGTTTTGAAGTTATCCTGGATAAATGTGTCATTATCCGGATTTATTTGTATCCAGTAGGTTCTCCCATCTTTTACAGCTGATTGGATTCTACGTTGGAGTTCAGTTAATCTTGATTTTCCGGTTTTAATTTCAGCAAAATAGATGTTTATATCCTCTCTATTTTCAGATGCCCCATCAAAAATTAGAAGGTCTACAGGGCTGCCTATGAATCTTGCATCATTTGGATTAAATGGAAATTTGCCGTGAAATGGAACTAAATGCTCTGATATTTTACCAAGGTTTACTGCGTAGCTTCTTGAAATAGCGTCTTGTCTAATTTTCGCTTCTTCATTCATTTTCCACTGTTGTAATACATTCGCAGCTGCTTGTAAAGACACTTGTTCTAAATTGGTTTTTATCGAATCAATTTCCGTCTGTTTAAACTTTTCTAATTCCTGTATTGCCCAATCCTGATACTTGAATTTTAATTCTGCCTCTTGTTTTTGGAATGCAGCAGTTTGTTCCGCTTGTTTTAGCCTTAATTCGTTTTGAAGTCTTGTTTTATAATTGGAAGTTTTATTATAAAAGTAAATGGAGGTTAGTACAACTAAAATTCCAAAAATCAGTATTTGCCCTTCATTCAATGTTATTTCAAGAATTGGCATATTAGTAATGATAGGATTTAATAGAACGTCTGTTAGTTTAATGGTATAGCTCTAATATACGAATGCATAATAAGTTTTGGTTACACTTTGCCTGTCAAATGTTGAGATTAATGTGCAATAGTCTGTTGCTCAGGAATTGAAATGATAAGGAAGTTGCATTCAATACATTAAAGTAATCTTACTTCACCACACTCACCCCTCTCACCGCCGCCGCCATCTCTTCCAAAAGTGAAGGCTCTTTTTCAATCGCATTGCCCACCACAATCACATCCGCGCCGGCCTTGCAATTGCGGTAGGCTTTTTCTGCATCGCGAATGCCGCCACCAACCACCAGCGGCACGTCGATGTTTTTCGAAACAATCGAAATCATTTCTTCGGTGATGGCTTTTTTAGCGCCGCTGCCCGCATCCATGTAAATGAGTTTGTGGCCCAACATTTCGCCGGCCATGGCCGTGCACAGTGCTATCTCCGCTTTGTCCGATGGAATGGGCGCCGCACCGCTGATGTAGGAAACCGTGGTGGGAGCGCCGCCATCAATGACCATATAACCCGTGGAAATAATTTCAAGGCCACTCTTTTTTACAAAAGGCGCCGAGATGACGTGCTGGCCAATGAGCAATTCGGGATTGCGGCCCGAGATAAGCGAAAGATACAAAAGCGCATCGGCGTGTTTGCTCAGTTGCGATGGCGAACCGGGAAAAAGAATAACGGGGATGGCCGATTCTTTTTTTATCTGTTCAATGCATTCGTCCAAATGATCTGAAACCACAAGGCTTCCACCCACAAAAAAATAATCAACCTTGTTGTCGTTAGCGCTTTTTACCAGCAAGGAAAGCGAAGATGAATCAACCTTGTCGGGATCAATCAAAACCGTAAACGCCTTTTGTCCGTGCTGCTTCTTCTCCAAAAGCGAAGGGTAAACATTCATCTTCATCGGAAATTGTAATTGGTGCAAAAATGCAAAAAAAACCGTTCGTGCAGCCGCTGTCAAATTTGCGGACAATCACGGCCGGCGCTTCAATGTTTATTTGGCGACGAGTCGGCGTCATCCTGCCAATGAAATTTTGCCTTTCCTGCGTGAACAATACCGGCTTGTTCTCTTACGTCGTACACGGTTGTTCGCACCGCGCCTTTGAGGTCATATCGGTTGCGGCCTTTGCCGCCCATGATCTTGATGCGTATCGGCGATTGGACCTTTTCGTCAATTTCAAAAACATCGGCGCCGCCAAAGCCTCTTAACGTCAATGCCGCCGTCTCCTCGGGTGAAAAACTTCGCTCGTAAAGCTTTTGACTTTCCGCATCGTTGCGGTAAACCGTTACGCGTAAATTTTCACCATCTGCCGAAATCAAAAACTTCTCATCGCTGGCTGAACCGTTAATCACTGCATCTTTTGCCAGGAAGCGGTAATACTTCATCGCTTCTTTCTTCAATGCATCGCGGCGGCTTTTTAATTTTTGTGCAAAGGCTTCGCCGTCGGTTTTGTAAACAGCGGCCGGCAACTGTTGAACGGCTCTTTCAATGACGTCATCCGTTAGTGTGTGGCAGAACGAATCAATGCATTTTTCCCATGCGGCGGCGTTCAATTCGTTCGTTAGTTCTTCGTCCATTGTCCAGGCCTTCCAGCTTTGCATCTTTACGTTTTTCAATTTTTTTGTAAAGGGAATAAGACAGAGAATACCGCCGCTTTTTTGGGCGAGAAACGGCACCCATCCTTTGCTGTAATAAAAAGCCCAGTCGCGGTCGCGGGGAACGGCGCAGTAAAAATGAAAGCCCGCCGAATCTTTCAGCCCCCACCGCCAGTTGTCGGCATGACGGTCCCAATCGGCTATCAACATATCCAGAAGTCTTGCCCGCAAATAAATTTCCTGTTGCACTTTGTAACGGTTATCGCCCCGAATGTTTTTCAGCAGCGCTTCCGAATCGGCGGTGCTGTCAAAGCCCAGGTCTCTTTCTTCCAGTGTGCAAAGCCTGCCGGCAAAAACATCGCGGTATTGTCCAAGCGAAGGATCATCGGCCACAAAAAAAACTTTTGGTCTTGCGGCTGTAATGCCGGCTGCGTGGGCCAACTCGCCGGCCAGCGGTGCGGCATACGGAAAGGCAGCGGAAATGAGGTCTTGCGAAAGGCCACGGCCCACTTTGTTTCGCAGCGCCGGTGTAAGCGCCGCATCGGTAATGAATTTATCTACTGTGCGCAGGCTCCATTGCTTCCCTTGCGCATCTACCATGTGCAGCGATTTGGTTTGCATGCCGCCGCCCAAATCCTTCACGGTAAATCCCGAACCCGAAAAATGAAAAACGGGAAGCTTTACTTTCTGTGCCCACTCCTTGCGGTAATTGTTGCCCATGAACAGCCGCCGCAGAAATGAATTCGGACGATACTGCTCACTTGCGCAAGTGATGATCGAATCGTTGGACGACACGGAAAAATCGCCGCTGTTTTGGGCCAGCAAAACAAGCGGCAAGGCGAAGCCAGCGAAAAGAGCGAAACATTTTTTGATGAGTGTACGGGTCATTGGCGTATTAACTCATCCATCGTTGCAAATGTTTTGCCGGGGAGAGCAACAGGCAATCAGCAATGAGCAATTTGCAACGGCTACTTGAATGCCGTGATGCCTTTTACAAATTGCCTGTTGCTTATTGCTCATTGCTGATTGGTAAAATGCAGTTCACCCATTCTGCATCAAAGGAAGCCTTGTATTTTTTGTAGAAGTTGATGGCCGGTTCATTCCATTCCAACACTTGCCACACAATGCCGTTGAAGCCTTTTTCTTTGGCTTCGATAAGTAATTGGTCGAACAATTTTTTGCCAATGCCCTGACCGCGCAACTTTTCCGTTACCAGAAAATCTTCGAGGTACATGCGCTGGCCTTTCCAGGTACTGAAGCGGATGTAGTAAAGCGCAAAACCTTCCACGCGGCCGTTCATTTCGGCCACAAAGGCCCACCATACGGGGCTTGGGCCAAAGCCGCTTTCCTCAAAATGTTGCAATGTAAGAGTGACTTCCTGCGGTGCTCTTTCGTATTCGGCCAACTCTTTCACCAGTTCCAAAATGCGGGCACAATCCTTCCGCACCGCACGACGGATGATTACTTCACTGGTCGGTTTTTTTTCGAGGGGTGTATCTGTGCGGTGAATACTGTTGCCGCCTATTGGATAATTTTCAATTGCCATGATTGCTTCTTTTGTTGATTATTAATATTTGAGACAAGCGGTTTGCAGAAGAAATGTGAAACAGGCAATGATTTCATTTTGCTTCTCTACCAAATTGCATCTCAAACGGATAGCGCCTGTTCCAGGTCGCTCAAAATATCTTCAATGTTTTCAATGCCCACGCTCATGCGAATGAGGCCATCGGTGATGCCGTATTTTTCGCGTTGTTCTTTAGGCACGCTGAAATGCGTCATCGAAGGCGGATGGCAAAGCAAGGTATCCACCGTTCCAAGCGACACGGTGCGGGTACACATTTGCAAAGCGTCCATAAATTTTTTGCCGCCTTCAAAGCCTTCTTTCAATTCAAAGCTCAACATGCCACCCGGCTTGCGCATTTGTTTTTTGGCAATGTCGTGTTCGGGGTGGGAGGCAAGTCCTTCGTAATTCACTTTTGCAATGGCCGGATGTTGCGATAAAAAATTCGCTACCTGTATTGCGTTGCCGCAGTGCCGTTCCATGCGCAGTTCCAATGTTTTCAAGCCCAGCGTTAAAAGAAAAGCGTCAAACGGATTGGAGTTGCCGCCCAACATGCGGTGCGTTTTGGTGATCTTGGTTTTCATCCATTCCACATCGCGGCCAATTAATATTCCGCCAATGGCCGTGCCGTGGCCGTTTAAAAATTTAGTGGTAGAATGAACTACGAAATCAACACCATATTTCAGCGGTTGCTGCAGGTAAGGGGTGGCAAAGGTGTTGTCGCAAGCCACCAAAAGATTATGTCTTTTTGCAATCGTCGTTAAGGCTTCAATGTCCACAATCTGGATCGTGGGATTGGCCGGCGTTTCGAGGTACACCAGTTTAATGGATGCGTCGTTTTTGATGGCCTCTTCCGCTTTGTTTAAATCCCGCAAATCAAGCACCACGGCTTCAATTCCAAAGTGCGGAAGCAGCAGGCGCAGAATGTCATCAGTACCGGCATATAAAGAATAATGTGTGAGAATTTTATCGCCTGCTTTCAAGGTTGACAAGAGTAACGTTGAAATAGCCGCCATGCCCGATGCGTGCAAAATGCCTTTGGCTTCGATGTTCAATCCAAAAGTTTCGAGTGCCGTAATTTTTGCCTCGGGTTCTTTAAACGTTGGATTGCCCCAACGCGAATAAATATAGCCTTCCTCCGCGCCGCTAAAGCGTTTCATGCCTTGCTCGGCGGTATCATAAACGAAGGTGCTGGATGCGTAGATGGGTGTTTGGTGAGCATAGTTTGGGTCTTGCACGTGACCGCCGTGAACCGCCGCAGAACCAAAGCCTTTTGGTGAAAATTTTTTAGCCATGAAAAATGTGTCGTTTTCGTTATTTCGAGCCTCAAATGTAAACCGCCTTTTTTGCCATGAAGGAAGTTTTTCTGCAATACGCTGCGTATAATTTATGGGCAAACAACCTGCTTCTTTCTGCCGCAGAAGCCTTGCCGGAAGAACAGCAGATGACTGAAATAAAAAGCAGTTTCCCGAGCCTGTTTAAAACCGTTTTGCACCTGCTGGATGCCGAAAGCATTTGGTGGCAACGCATTAAACTGCAGGAAAAAATTGAACGCCCCAGCGAGAGCTTCAACGGAAGTTTTTCCGAGTTAAACAAAGCCTTGTTGCTGCAAAACAAACAGTGGCAGGACTGGATAAGCGGCTTGAACGAACACGGCCTGCAACACGAGTTTATTTATTTCAATTCGCAGGGCGAACGCTTTAAGCAACCGGTCTATCAAATGCTGCTGCACATGTTTAATCACGGCACGTATCATCGCGGGCAGATGGTAACCATGCTGCGGCAACTCGGTATAGAAAAAATACCGTCAACTGATTTTATTGCGTGGAGCCGGAAGAAGTAGTCGATGAACTTTCTGAGGACATGCCGTTCTAAAAACTCTTCTTGCTCACTTTTTCAACGGCCGGCAAATACAAAGGCAAAGCCGCCGAGCCGTACCAACCGTAAAGCACGGGCTCTAAAAGGCCGGCATGAACAGCGGGATCGGTATCAAGCAAAGCCTTTGCTTCTTCTTTTGTTTTTGTATTCAGGATAAAGATGCCTTCGTAATGCTCGTCGTTTTTTTGCAGCGGTCCGGCCACCACCAATTTCCCAATGCTTGCAAGGCGCTTGATGTTCTTCAAATGCCCGCCAAACAAGCTGTCTGTTTTTACTTTATCGGCAATCTTTGCCGGACCGGTTTTCAGCATCACCAGCACGTACATCTTCATGCCGTAATCATCTGCGCCTAAAGAATCCGCAAGACGTTTGTTATAGACTGTGGTTTGCGCTTGCAGGGCAAGATTGCACAGCAAACACAGGAAGATTGCGATGACGATTTTTTTGCAGCCGTTCGGGTTCATAACTGGAGAAGAAATTCTTTTAGAAAAAATATTTGATGCCTAAAAGATATCGTTAACCGGCGCAATTGAAAGGCGCTAAGCCGGTTCATGCGGCAATGTAGGTGTACGTTACCGCCGTTGTTTCCTGTACTTTTATTTGCACTCTTGCGTAGGCTTTGCTTGATCCGCTCGTGACTTCCAGTTGCACCGTCGTTTGCCCGTTTAGTGTTTTGTTTTGACTGTCCCAGCCAAAGGGCCAGCCGCCGCCGTAGCGAATTTTTACCTGTGCGCCGCGGGGCAAAAGGAATTGCACATAACAATGAAAATTCCACCCTGATTCCAGCGTGCGCCAGTCGCCGCGCTGAACGGTTTTGGTTTTGGTAACGCTTGCCATGACGAGTTGATTTACGGTGAACAATGTTGCTGTTCTTACAGAAGCACGGCCGGATGAGAACAGAAAGGTAGAAAGAAAAAAGCGTAAGCAAACGCACACCACGCGGAAGGATAAACGGTTTGCGCACCGCATCTCAAAAAGAAAATCCGTTGTGCTTGCACCGGCATCTTTTAAATTTGATGAATGTCTTTTTTTCAAACGCTCAACCGTATTCACCGAACCACACGCCTGCTGTTGGCGCTTGCGTTGGGAGCGGGCTTGTTTTTTTCGCTGCGGGTCTTTGCCGTTGACGCAGCCGTTTCGTTTTTGTATGCGTGGATCGGCTTCTCGGTTACTGTTCTTGCTTTTGCGTGGATCACTATTTTCATCAACGATCCTACCACCATTGGTGCAGTGGTGAGTGAGCAGGACAACAGCCCGCTGATGACGTTTTTGTTCGTGGTGACCGCGGCCTTTATTTCGCTCTTTGCCATCATTGCTTTGTTGCAGGGCATGCCGCATTACAACAAAGTAGGATTAACGCTTCACATCCTGCTTTCGGCGGTGGCGGTTTCTTGTTCGTGGCTACTCATTCATACCTTGTTTACGCTACGCTACGCACACTTGTATTACAGTTACCCAACGGCTGCCGAGAAAGCGCAGCAACAAGTTTGCGGCGGCCTCCTTTTCCCCGGCGACGAGTCGCCTGATTTGCTGGACTTTGCTTATTTCTCTTTTGTGCTGGGCATGACCTTCCAGGTGTCCGATGTTGTTGCCAGCAGCAAGCGCATTCGCCGGCTGGTGCTGGTGCACGGGCTTTTGTCTTTTGTTTACAACACGGTGATTGTGGCGTTCACCATAAATATTTTGTCGGGAATTATTGGCAAGTAAGGTCAATAGTCAATAAGCAACGGGCAACTGGCAAATAAAGTAGAGAAAGCGTTGCGATAAGTGTTTAAAGAAGGTCGTAGGTCTCGTCAAAGATTTCTTTTGCGCAGGGATACATTTCACCTTTGACGCCAACCATCAAATAATCGCCAGCCTTGCCTTCAATAATTCCTTCCAGCGTTTCCACGCGAAAAGCTTCCTGCATTTGAATGCAACTAACAGGAATGGGTTTTTTGATTGCCTGTTTGAAATCGTAAGCCGGTATTTCACCGTTCTTAAGGGTTATCATGTTGTATGTGTGAGGTTGTTTTCGCACAACGAACACGGCTTTGTGCAGGTGGGGAATTAGAATTCAGTCTGCACATAACCGCTGCTCAATTTATAAATTCAAGTTCATTGATTATCCTGTCGCTTATTGTTATTCGTCACGCTGAGACTGAAGCCAATGCTTGCACTTTGCTGAAGCATCCATGTCGTGCCCCACTTGCACAAAACCCAATGTTGTACGCTGTTTTGTTAAAGTGCAATTGTAGAGTCAACAAAAAGTTGTTGTTCTTTTGAACATTTGTCCTGCCAATTTCCTGTCAAATAAATCTTCTTCGTGCTGTCTAAGTCGGCTTTGTTAATTGAAATATTTGCACAAATTATTTTGGTAAAACCTGACTCATAAAGTGTTATTCCCTCTTTTATAAACTTACCAGATTTAATTGTAATATCCCCATAGTTTCTATCAATTGCACATAGGTAAAAAGTAAACTTAATTGTTGAGTCTTTTGGTATGTAAAACGTCCACTGTACGACTTCTCCGTGTGACCTACGAGTTCTGTTGGCAACTGAATCATAAGTCAAAATAAAACTGGCATCGTTATGATCGTTGTACAGGAAAGCATAAAAGCGTAAGTTATCTTTGTCGTCAAAACGCATAATTCCCCTGTAGCCATCTTTTGATGCTTTGTCCAATACTTCAATTGTAGCAGAATCTGTCCCTCTTATAATTTCAAGATTTGTGGTGTCTATTAGTTTAAAAAGACTGTCATACTTAACAAAACAATTTGGAACACTTTGAACTTTTGATTTTGAGCTGCAGGCAATTATTGCAACCGTAATAATTAAAAAGAAAATCTTTTTAAGGGCCATTCTAGTCTTCAATTAGTATGGTGTCAGTAATAGCGTACAACAGTTGTATTGACGCACCTTCTTGTTCAACTTTCTTTTGGCTCTCAACGAAAAATTGAACAAATAATCAAGGCATCAACCCTTGTTTAATACGCCCATTTCACCAACGTTGCGCCCCACGTAAATCCTCCGCCAAAAGCCGCCAGCACAATGTTGTCGCCTTTGTTTAATTCGTGGCGCCATTCCCACAGGCAAAGCGGAATCGTAGCCGCCGTGGTGTTGCCGTATTTGTGAATGTTCAGCATCACTTTGTCGTGCGAAAGTCCCATGCGGTTTGCGGTGGCATCAATGATGCGTTTGTTGGCCTGGTGCGGAACAAGCCATGCAATGTCATCGCCCGTTAAACCATTTCTCTCTAAGAGTTCGGCGCTCACGTCGGCCATGCCTTTTACAGCGGCTTTAAACACCGGCTGCCCGTCCTGAAAAATATAATGTTCCTTGGCCGCAACGGTTTCCGCAGTTGCCGGCTTCAGCGAGCCGCCGGCTTTCATGTGTAAAAATTCTCTTCCCGAGCCATCGCTTTTTAAAATACTGTCCATAACGCCGTAGCCTTCCGTGTTGGGTTCCAACAAAACCGCCGCCGCCGCATCACCAAACAAAATGCAGGTAGTGCGATCAGTATAATCAATGATGGCACTCATTTTATCGGCGCCCACGACAACAACTTTTTTATAACGACGGCTTTCGATTAACGAAGCACCAACGGTGAGCGAATACAAAAAGCCCGAACAAGCCGCTTCAAGATCAAAGCCCCAGCAATTTTTTGCACCAATTTTATCTGCGATGATGTTGGCCGTAGCCGGAAACACCATGTCGGGGGTTACGGTAGCACAAATAATACAATCAATTTCTTCGGGAGAGATGCCGCGTTTTTCGCAGAGTTGCAATACGGCCGGTGCAGCTAAATCGGATGTGCCCTTGCCGGGTTCTTTTAAAATTCGCCGCTCTTCAATTCCGGTGCGGCTGCGTATCCATTCGTCGTTGGTTTCAACCATTTTTTCCAAATCGGCGTTCGTCAGTTTTGTTTCGGGAAAATAAGCGCCAACGGCGGTAATGGCAGCGGTAATTTTTTGCGTGTGCGGCATCGATTGAATTTTTGGAAGGGCGAAGATAAGCAAGAGCAATCGGCAAACGAGAATCGGCAATGGATGAATCAACGATCTCGGCAAACGCCAACAAAATCTGTTGGCCACTAAAATTGCCGATTCTCGTTTGCCGATTGTTATTTTCGCCCCATGATCGCCTTCCTCACCGGCAACTTCGTAAAAAAAACGCCTTCCTACGTTTACATTGACGTAAACGGCGTGGGCTACGAAGTGCAAATCAGCCTCAACACGTATTCATCAATTCAAGACAAGGAAAAGGGCACACTGCAAACGCACCTGATTGTGCGGGAAGATGCGCACATCCTTTTTGGCTTTGCCGATGCAGCCGAAAAAGAAATGTTCCTTCAACTCGTTGCGGTTTCCGGCATCGGTGCCAACACCGCAAGAGTTATGCTTTCCTACATGAAGCCCGATGAACTTTCGCGGGCCATCGTGCAAGGCAACGCAAAAACTTTGGAAGCCATCAAAGGCATTGGCCGCAAAACCGCCGAACGCATTGTGGTGGAACTGCGCGATAAATTAGCCAAGCAACCCGTTGAAGCCGGAACAAATATTTCTCCGTGGAAAAGCAATACTTTGCAAACCGATGCGTTAAATGCTCTTGTGGCCTTGGGCATCAACCGGCAAGCGGCTGATGGTGCGATTCAAAAAGTGCTGAACCAGGACCCAACCGTTGGCGTGGAACTCCTGATTAAAAAAGCGCTTCAACTGCTCTGAGAAAACGCGATTGATTTACCAATTGTAGAGAAAAAGACTTGCGAACGTATTCTACCCATAAACTGGCCGTTTTGGTTGCAGGCTTCGTGTTTGCTGCCCTCATGCCTGCTTTCGGCCAAACCACTTCTCCAAATAAAGACACCACAAAATATCCGATTACCGACCGGCGCACCGATCCTTATACCGATCCAACGCCGGGGCGTAATCCGTTTAACCTTTCCGATACGTCTTTCGTCAAGCGAAGAATTGAATACGATCCGAAAACGAATCAGTATTACATCGTTGAAAAAATCGGCAGCCAGTATTACCGCACACCGACTACGTTTTCCATGAAAGAATTTTTGTCGGTGCAGGGACAAAAAGACGAGAACGATTATTTCCGCAAACGTGCCGACCTGCTGAGCGATTTAAACCGCCGCTCGTTCAAACCCAAATTTGGTTTTGTAAAAGACTGGGTGAACCGCATTACCGGTGCAGGCAAAGTAGAGATAAGACCTACAGGTTACGTGGACGTTTCGGCGGGTTACCAGGGACAGAATATTAAAAACCCAACGCTGCCCGAAAGAGCAAGAAAAACCGGGGGCTTTGATTTTAACGAGAACGCACAATTGCAGGTAGATGCCAAGATTGGCGATAAGATAAACCTCCCGATCAATTACAACACACTCGCCAACTTTGATTACGAGAACCAACTCAAATTTGATTACCAGGGAAAGGAAGATGAAATATTAAAATCCTTTCAGGCCGGCACAGTGAACTGGTCGTCAAAAGGAACACTGATACCGAGTGCACAATCTTTGTTTGGCATTAAATCGCAATTGCAGTTTGGAAAGGTCTTCGTCACAGGCGTATTGGCCAACCAGCGCAGTAACCGCCAGAGCGTGGGCTTGCAGGGCGGTTCGGCTACGCAATCGTTTTCGCTTCGCGCCGACGAGTACGAAGAGAACCGTCACTTTTTGCTTTCGCAATATTTTCACGACAATTTCAACAACGCCATGAAGCGTTTGCCCGTGGTGCAATCGGCCGTGCAAATCCTTCGCGTGGAAGTATGGGTCACCAATCGCACCGGTGCCACTACCGATACCCGCGACGTGGTGGGCTTTGCCGATTTGGGTGAAGGCAAACCTTACCGCACAAGCCTTGGCGGCAGTGGAACGAACAGCCTGCCAAGCAACGGTGCCAACAACCTCTATGGTTTCCTCACCAATCCCGCCAACGGCGATTTTCGCAACTCCAGCAACGTGCAAAGCGCCTTGTCCGCAGCCGGCTTTCAGCCCGTGCAGGATTTTGAAAAAACCTTTGCCCGCAAGCTTCAACCCACCGACTATTACTTCAACCCGCAAATTGGTTTTCTATCGCTTAATCAACAGTTGCAACCTGATGAAGTATTGGGTGTAGCCTTTCAATACACCTACAACGGGAAGGTTTACCAGGTGGGCGAATTTTCGCAGGACGTTCCGCCCGACAGCAGCGGCAACACCACCAAAGTCTTGTTTTTAAAATTGTTGAAGGCTACTTCGCAGCGGCCTAACCTGCCTTTGTGGGATTTGATGATGAAGAATGTGTACAGCGTAGGTTTTGGTCAACTGTCCGCTGATGGTTTTGACTTGCAAGTAACCTATGAAGAGCCAAGCAAAGGCGACAAACGCTACCTGCCCGATGCCGATATTAAAACGCAATATCAGGGCGTGCCCATTTTGCAATTGGTAAACCTTGACCGCCTGAACAACCAACGCGACCCGCAGCCCGATGGCAAGTTCGACTACATTGAAAACTACACCGTCATTCCTTCGCAAAGCCGCGTGATATTCCCGGTGCTCGAACCCTTTGGTCACGACCTCGATTATGTTTATCCGAACGCAACGGCAGCATCCAAATATTTGTTTTACCCGCTTTACGATACCATTAAAGCCATTGCCTCCAACTACGCAAACCTGAATCGTTTTAAAATCGTTGGTCGTTCCAAATCGGCTGTGAGTGGCGATTACCAATTGGGCTTCAACATTCCGAAAGGTTCGGTAACGGTTACAGCCGGCGGACAAGTACTGCGCGAAGGAATTGACTACGAAGTGAACTACGATCTCGGCACTTTGCACATCACCAACCAAGCCATTATCGCAGCGGGTTTGCCGGTGCAAATCGGTTATGAAAACAACCAGACATTTGGCTTGCAACAGAAAAATTTCGTGGGGCTTCGGGTTGATTATTTACACAACAAACACCTAACGGTAGGCGGGCAAATGGTGCGGCTTGGCGAACGTCCTTTCTTTACCAAACAATCCTATGGCGAAGATCCCATTCGCAACACGATGTACGGTATGGACTTCGATTATCGCAACGATTTTCCGCAGATGACCCGCTGGTTAAACAAGCTGCCTTTTTACAACACCAAGGCCATGTCGTCCATCACGGCTTACGGCGAAGGCGCGGTGCTTAAGCCAGGTCACGCAAAAGAAGTTGACGGCGGCCAGGGAGGAATTTCTTACATTGACGATTTTGAAGGAACGCGTTCCTCCATTGACTTGCGCTTTCCGCTCATTAGCTGGACGATGGCTTCCGTGCCGCAAAACGCGCCGGATAAAAATGGCCAGGTACTTTTTCCCGAAGCCTTGTTGAAGGACGATTTGAGCAGCGGTTACAACCGTGCAAAACTTGCTTGGTACAACATTGAGCCGGTGTTGCAGGAAAAAGGAAACAGCAACAATCCGCTTGGAAGAGACTTGGCGGAATTATCCAAACCTGAAACCCGCCGTGTGCTTTCGCAGGAAATTTTTCCGCAGCGCACCAACGATTTCGGACAAGGCGTCATCAACACCTTCGACCTTGCTTTTTATCCAAAAGAAAAAGGGCCGTACAATTTTCAATACGATGTGGACCCCGGAACGGGCCGGCTTAAAAATCCCAAAAAAGCCTGGGGCGGTTTGATGCGTAATATTGACCAAACCGATTTTGAAACAAGCAACATCGAGTTCATTGAATTCTGGATGCTTGATCCCTTTATTAAAAAGCCGTCCAGCACCGGTGGTGAATTGTATTTTGATCTGGGCAACATCTCCGAAGATATTTTGCGCGACGGCAAACGCCAGTACGAAAACGGTTTGCCCACGCCCACGCAGCCAAACATTCCGGTGGACGAAACGGCGTGGGCAAAAGTGCCGCGCAATCCAATCCAGGTGACCAATGCATTCAGCAACGATCCGGCAGACCGTCCGTATCAAGACGTGGGCTATGATGGCATGACCGATACCGCAGAACGCCGTCATTTTGCGCCTTACCTGAATCAACTGGGCGCTGTAGTAGGAGCAGGTTCGCCGGTTTACCAGGCAGCGCAGGCCGATCCGTCCGCCGATAACTTCAAAGGCTACCGCGATCCGTCGTTCTCTGAACGCAACGGCATTTTAGAGCGCTACAAGAACATCAATAACCCCCACGGCAATTCTCCCGTTGCAAATTCTACCGACCAATTTACCAACGCCTTTACGCTTTACCCGGATGCCGAAGAACTAAACCGCGACAATACCTTGAACGAAGTGGAAGAATATTTCCAATACCGCGTTGAGCTAAAGCCCAACATGCAGGTGGGACAAGGCAACTACATTACGGACAAACGCGTGGTAAGCGTGCAACTGGCCGACAACAGCCGCCGCACCGAAACCTGGTACCTGTTTCGCATTCCGGTAAAAGAATACCAGGCCAAGGTGGGCAACATTCCCGACTTTAAATCCATCCGCTTTATCCGCATGTTCATGACCGGTTTTGAAGACACAGCGGTGCTGCGTTTTGCCAAACTGGAACTGGTGCGCAACCAATGGCGCAAGCTGCAATATCAGGTGGACACAAGCGGCGTGGCCGTGCCGCTGCCCGCAAACGATCCTACTTCGGTGGATGTACTGGCGGTGAACATTGAAGAAAACGACCGTCGTTCGCCCATTCCTTACCGTCAGCCGCCCGGCATCGAACGGCAGCAGCAAATCAGCAACAACAACGTGGAATTGTTGTTGAACGAACAAGCCCTGAGTTTGAAAGTGTGCAACCTTTTCAAAAAAGCATCCCGCGGTGTTTTCAAAAGCATGAGCCTTGATCTGCGGCAGTATGGCAAACTTTCCATGTTTGCGCACCTTGAATCGAGCAACGCACCCGGCACCGATTTAGCCACCGGGGACATGAACGCAGTTATCCGCATCGGCAACGATTACACGACCAATTATTACGAAGTAAAAATTCCGTTGAAGCCGACGCCTTGGGGCGCATCGGATTCGCTCGCCATCTGGCCCGTGCAAAACAATTTGGATTTTGATTTGAGTGTGCTTACCGCATTGAAATCAAAACGCAACGGCAGCGGCGTTTCGCCTTCGCAATACTATTCGCAGATCATCAACGGCCGCCAGTACGCCATCATCGGCAATCCCAACCTGGGTGAAGTGCGGGGCATGTTTCTCGGTGTAGAGAACGTGAACAAAGATGCGGCTTGCGTGGAAGCCTGGTTCAACGAACTGCGTCTTTCAAAACTGAACGAAAGCGGCGGCTACGCGGCCCTGGGCCGCGTAGATCTGCGGCTTGCCGATTTGGGCAACGTAAACTTTAGCGGCAGTGTTCGCAGCATCGGTTTTGGTACGCTGGAACAACGTGTGAACGAAAGAAGCAAAGAAGATTTTTCTCAGTTCGATTTATCGGCTAGTCTTGACCTGGGCAAGTTGTTGCCAAAGAGTGCGGCAATTACCATCCCGATGTACGCGGGCATCAGCAAAACCACGTCCACGCCGGAGTACGATCCCTACGATCTTGACATCAAACTAAAAGACAAATTAAAGGATGCGTCGAGCGACAAACGGGATTCGATTCGCAATGATGCCATAGACCAGCGCACCATCAAAACGCTCAATTTTACGTCGGTAAAAAGAACCAAGCCTTTTGGACAGAAACCGCAACTCTGGGATCTTTCAAACTTCGATATTAATTACAATTACACGCACGACCGGAGAACCAATCCAATCATTGAATACGACGACGTAAAACGCACCCGCGCAGCGGTAGGCTACAATTTTGCGCCGACGCCGACGTATATTGAACCGTTCAAAAAGTTCATCAAGACGAAGTCGCCCTGGCTTGCATTGTTCCGCGACTTTAATTTCAACTACAAGCCTTCGCTTATCTCGGTTCGTGCCGATGTGCTGCGGCAGTTTGGCGTGTTGCGCAACCGCAACGTGGGCTTTTACAAACCACTGCCGGAGAACTATGACAAATTCTTCCTCTTTGACCGCTATTATACCCTGAGCTGGAATTTAACCCGTTCGCTCAACCTTGACTTTAACGCGGTGAACAACGCAAGAGTGGACGAGCCATATGGACGATTGGACACGAAAGAAAAGCTGGATTCGGTAAAGCGAAATTTCTGGAAGGGTGGCCGCAATACGCATTATCATCAGGATATTAATTTGGCTTATAACCTTCCTACGGCAAAAATTCCTTTGCTCGATTGGACGCAGGTGAGAGCTTCGTATAAAGTAAGCTACGACTGGCTTGCGGGTTCGTTGCTGGCAAGAGAATTGGGCAACACATTAAGCGTTGGGCAAACACGAAACGCCGTCGTTGATTTGGACTTCGACCGTTTGTACAGCAAGTCGCGTTTTTTACAGGCCATCAACAGCGACCAACCAGCGCCGCCAAAACAACAGCAACAGCCAAAAGACACGCTGGCAAAAAAGAAGAAACTTCCCGGTGGACCCGTTTACATTTCGCCCTTGCCGAAATTTTTCCTTCGCATGATTACCTCGGTGAAACGCGTGGGTCTTCAATACACCGAAGATTACGGAACCTTATTGCCGGGCTACATGGACAGCACCCGCATTTTGGGCATGAATCCGGGCAGCGGCAATCCGGGTTGGAAGTATGCGCTTGGCGGTTATCAGCCCGATACAAACGACATTAACAACCTGGCGGCGAAAGGCATTCTTTCAAGAGATTCCCTTTTCAACGCACTCATTCAGCAGCGTTACTCGCAAACCATCAACTTAACGGCGCAGGTGTCGCCCATCCGCGATTTGAACATTGACATCACGCTGACAAAAACCTTCTCGAAGAATTATTCCGAACTGGAAAAAGACACGACGGGACATTCGGGCATTCAGCGTTACAACCCTTACGCAACGGGTTCGTTCAGCATCTCGTACATTTCGTATCAAACTTTGTTTACCAAGTTCGATCCAAACGAAGTCTCCGATCTTTTCAAACAGTTTGAAGCCAACCGCCTGATTCTTTCGCAGCGATTGGCCGGTGAAAACCTTTACGCAAAAAATAACCCGACGCTGAACGGCGGTTACGTGGAAGGCTACAACCGTTATGCGCAGGATGTGTTGATTCCGGCCTTTATTTCGGCTTATACAAACAAAGACCCGTTGACAGTTGCCACGATAAAAAATTCCAACCCGAACCTTAGCTCCAATCCGTTCTCGCGGCTTTTACCCAAGCCCAACTGGAACATTACCTACAACGGTTTGACGCGGCTACCGGGGCTGGAAAAAATTTTTACCAACTTCACCCTGCGCCACGGCTACAGCAGCACGTTGAGCATGAACAGCTTTACAACTTCACTGTTGTTCCAGGATCGCTTCCGCATCGGCTATCCTTCGTTTATTGATACCAACAAAAACTACATTCCTTATTTTCTTGTACCGAATGTGACGATCAGTGAGCAATTCAGTCCGCTCATTGCTGCCGACATGACCTTTACCAATCAATTGTCTGCACGGTTTGAGTACCGTAAATCCCGAACGCTGAGTTTGAGTTTGATAGATTATCAATTGGCGGAGAACCGTTCAACCGAAGTAACGATAGGCGCCGATTGGCGGCGCAAAGGCTTTCCTTTCTTAACTAAATTACGCATCGGCAAAAATGCAAAACAGTTGAACAACGACGTGACCTTGCGGCTTGATTTCAGCCTGCGCGACGACGCAACGGCCAACAGCAAGCTTGATCAAAATACGGCCTTCGGTACGTCGGGGCAAAAGGTGATACGGCTTGCGCCAAGCGTGGATTACGTGGTGAACCAGCGCATCAACCTGAAGTTTTATTTCGAGCAGAACAAAATCATTCCGAAGATTGCTACCACGGCGCCGGTGACGAATACAAGAGCGGGTGTGCAGGTAAGGATTTCGCTGGCACAGTAAGGCTTATTCTCCAAACAACTGCTCCTTGAATTTTTGATAGAAGAACGAAACAACCAATAACAAAACACCCAGCACCAAATACGCAATTACTTTTTGCAACGTCGAAAAAGTAAGGCTGTCCAACGCGACAAGTTTTAGTAACGTAAAACCCATCAACGCAATGGCGGCCATGCGTGCCGGAATGGATTTGAATTTGACACCGGCAACAAAAATTACAACGGCCGTAAGCAGCCACAAAAGCGTTACGGTAATTCCCTTCCATTGAAAGCCGATGAAGAGGACGAACAAGGCCAGCGCATAAAAGGCCAGTAGTTTGCCTGCGATGTTTTCTTTCCAAAAAAGAAATGCAACCGCCTGCGCCGCGGCAAAAGCAGCAAACAACAAGGAGATAATCGCGATAGTTGAATCAACAAACGAATAGCCAAAAACAAATAAGGCCGCCACGTAAAAAAGGAGGTTGTTGGCAAGAATTTGGTAAGTGGCGAAAAGCGAAAATGGCTCTTTGCGAAACAGTTTTGCCGAAAGCGCGTTCACCGCAAACTGCACAAAGAAAGCGAACATAAAAACGAGCCCGTAGGTTTTTAGCCGCTCGTCATTTTGCCATACGACCCAACCAATAAAAAGCAGCCAGCTTATGGCTTGCGCCGCACGGCCTACGAGAATCCAGGGCTTCTTTGCACAAAGAAAAACAACGCCGACGTTGATAATGCTGATGTATAAAAAAAGCATTTCGGGATGACCTCTGTCCGGGCTAATTAAAAACGGAATGCCGTAGGCGCCCACCAACCCAAGCAAGGCAATCTCCTGCCGGTTGTAACGCAACGCTTCAACGGTTGTAAAAACGGTTAACGCAATCATGATGACGAACGAAGCCGTGTACGAAAGAAAATGATAATACACGCAGGCGCCAAATGAGGTAAAGTACAGCGAGGCCATGGCGCCGCTGAAAAGAATGGCGCTAAAGGCGGCGTATTGTTTTCGCAGGCTTGCCGAAAGAAAATAAAGAAGCAATCCCGCGGCGTAAGCCAATACAATGCGCAGGCCTTCGGAAATGAGGTTTTTGTCAATGGCGTATTTCACACCCAACGAAAGCCCGATCACCAACACCACGATACCGATAAGATGAATGAGCCGCAGGCCAATGAGGTTTTCAAGCGAAGACGAAGGATGCGAATAAATTGGAAGCTTCTTTTTGTTGACGGTGTCTGGGTTAACTGTCGAAGCGGGTTTTAGGCTTTGCAATTCCGCATGAAGTTGTTGCAACGCACGGTACTGTTCCTTTATCTGTGCGGACAGGTCTTCTATTTGTTTTTCCAATGCCTGAAGCCGGGCCTTCTCATCCATCGCATGCCTTTTGCGAAAAATACAAATTAACATTCACACTTCGCCCCACACTGCATTCTTCTCTATCTTGCCGCAAACAAAACAACCGTTGAAGAAGGCTGCCTTCCTTTTTTATTTTACATTTTGCATTTTACATTCATCGTTTGCGCAAGACAGTTGCGGTCTGCGCATCAGTTTACTTACCTGCGCACCCGGCGCGGAGCTTTATTCCACCTTTGGCCACACCGCTGTTCGGGTAAGTGACAAAAGCACAGGCCTGGATGAAGTGTACAACTACGGCACGTTTGAATTTGACGAAGACTTCTACGTAAAGTTTGTTCGCGGCAAGCTTCTTTACGCTTTGTCGGTAGAAAGCTTTCCCGAGTTCATGTATCAATACCAAATGGAAAGCCGTTCGGTGATTGAACAGGATCTTTCGTTGAGTTGTGCGCAGAAACAGGAATTGTATCAGCGTTTGCGAACGAATGCCTTGCCGCAAAATCGCCATTATCGTTATGATTTTTTGTTCGACAACTGCACCACGCGGGCCCGAGACATGATTGATACCGGCGCAACGGCGCCCGTACGTTTCAAAAATTTATTGCCGCTAAAACCGCTTACGTTTCGCGAGCACATCACGGTTTATTTGAACAAGGCACACCAAGATTGGAGCAAACTGGGAATTGATCTTTTGCTCGGCGCAAAGATGGACCGAAGATCATCCAACACAGAAGCCATGTTTCTGCCCGATAATTTGATGATGGCTTTTGACAGCGCAACCGTAGAAGGCAAGCCGCTGGTGGCATCAAAGCAAACGATACTGGCCGTTCCTTCGTTGGCGACCGAAAGTTTTTTCTTCACGCCGGTTGTAACGTTTAGTCTTTTCTTGCTTATCGTGCTTGCGCTTACGTTAATAAAAAAACGTTGGGCACAAACAGCGGTGAGCATTGTTGATTTCCTTTTGTTTTTCACCTTGGGTTTGGTGGGTGTATTGCTTTTGTTCATGTGGTTCGGCACCGATCACAAGCTGTGCGCCAACAATTACAACCTGCTCTGGGCTTTACCCACGGATCTTGTTGCGGCCTTCCTGGTGCACAAAAGATCGGGCAGGGTGCAACTCTATTTTAAAATTGTATTTTGGCTCACGGTTTTGCTACTGGTGCTTTGGCCTTTTTTGCCGCAGCAGATGAACATTGGTTTTTTACCCCTGGTTCTCGCCATTGCCTTGCGAAGCGGAATCATTGCAAACCGAAAAAGAAATGCAGACAAAAGAATTTAATTACAACGGCAAAAAGATTCTCTACCGCACGGCAGGCAAGGGGCCGTTAGTGGTATTGCTGCACGGTTTCGGCGAAGACGGTACGATCTGGAAGAACCAATTCGATATCTTTCCAAATTATCAATTGCTCGTTCCCGATTTGCCGGGCAGCGGCGGGAGTGAAAGGATTGACGACATGAGCACGGAAGGCTTGGCGGAAGCAATTTATGCTCTGATCAAGAGCCTCACCCCCGGTGAGGCCATTCTCATCGGCCACAGCATGGGCGGTTATGTGACGCTTGCCTTTGCTGCAAAATTTCCCGAAGCTTTAAACGCCTTTGGTCTTTTTCATTCCACGGCTTATGCCGACAACGAAGCAAAAAAGGACGGCAGGCGCAAAGGCATTGCGGCAATGAATGAACAGGGCGCTGAAGCGTTTTTAAAAACCTTTGTGCCGAATTTGTACAGCCCGGTAATAAAGGAGAAAAATCCGGCTTTGATTGACAAACACCTGAACGCCGTACGCAACTTTTCGGCGGAAAGTCTCGTTAAGTATTTTGAAGCCATGATGCAGCGGCCCGATAGAACAACGGTCTTGGAAAACAGCAGTGTGCCGGTGCTTTTTGTGATGAGTGAACACGACGCGGCCGTGCCACTGGAGGACAGTTTGAAACAATGCCATCTTCCCCCGTTGTCGTTCGTTCATCTTCTTCAGGCCTCCGGTCACATGGGAATGGTGGAAGAGGCGGAAGAAGCGAATAAAATTTTAATAGCGTTTATAAATGCGGTTGAAACCATAGCCTAATCCTGATGAAAAAATTCCTGCTGTTTTTGTTCGCCTTTGCAAGCCTTCACGCCTTTGCCAATCACCTGAAGGGAGGTTTTTTTACATATACTTATCTCGGCCCTGGCTTGAACGATCCGACTGCGGTGCGCTACCATGTTACGCTTACCGTGTACATGGATTGTGCAGCAACCGGGGCGCAAATAAATGACCCGATTAATTTTACTTTTTTCAGAGGCGCATCCGATTCCATCATCACCAATCCCGCTGTCTCTATTTCGAAACAATACAACCTCTCGAAACTTAGGGATGAGCCTTGTATTACCGGCGACCAGGCTATTTGCTTTTACAAGATTGTAATTTATGATTTGGCGAGCATCGAACTCCCGGCCAGCGCAACCGGTTATACGGTTGCTTACCAACGGTGTTGCCGAATTACGGGCATCAACAATATCGCCGGCAACTCCAATACAGTTGGCAACACATATGCCGCTTTCATTCCCGGGACGAATTTGTTGCCAACAGCTCATAACAGCAGTGCAACCTTCCAGATAAACGACACGGTTGTCATTTGCCGCAACAGTTATTTTCAATATCCTTTTACCGCAACAGACCCGGATGCAGGTGACAGTTTGAGCTATGCTTTTTGCGATGCCTATACAGGTGCCAGCCAGTCCGATCCGGCCCCCAATACGGCTTCTCCTCCCTTTGTCTGGTCGTTCGTCCCGTACAATTCAGGCTTTAACGGCTCTATTCCTTTGGGAAGCGGTGTCACCATCAATCCGCGTACAGGATTAATCAGCGGCATTGCTCCATCCGTTCCCGGCGAGTACGTGGTTACCGTTTGTGTAAGCGAATACCGCAACGGTGTTTTGCTAACGGTAACCCGGAAGGAATTGCACGTAAAGATTGGTGACTGCAGTGCAATACAAGCACTGCCTGCCGCCTTCGATTTGAACGGCATCAAAGTGCAGCCCGGCGTGGCCGGCTGCAAAAGCTACACGTACAGCTTTGCCAATGACGTTCCTTCCAATCCACTTATACAAACCTATTATTGGGAGTTTAGCGACGGCGCTACATATAACGTTGCCCATCCCACACACACCTTTGCCGATACCGGCGTTTACATAGTAAAGCTGGTGCTCAACCGCGGACAGGATTGCAGCGACAGCCTGACGACCTCCATTAAAATTTACCCGGGCTTTTTCCCCGGCTTTACCAACGTAGGCGTTTGCGTAAACAAAACGGCGCAGTTTTTTGATACCACCAAAACCATTTACGGGGTTGTCAATTCATGGCGTTGGGACTTTGGCGAAAGCACCGTCAGCAACGATACTTCACGCCTGCAAAACCCTACCTATATCTATCCTTCAGCGGGAACAAAAACAGTCATCTTCGTGGTGAAGAACAGCGTAGGCTGCGTGGATACGGTGAGAAAAAACGTTGACATCTTAACCAAGCCGCCGTTAAACGTTGCGTTTAAAGACACCCTGATCTGCACCGGTGACAGCGTGCAACTGCACGCAGTTGGCGACGGCAATTTTTCGTGGACGCCTGCGGCAAATATCCTCAATGCATCCACCGCCGATCCAACCGTTCACCCGCCTTCAACCACGGCTTATTTTGTTCAACTCGATTACCAGGGTTGTATTGCGAACGATACCGTGAAAGTGAACGTGATTCCTTTTGTGAGTGTTACAGCCATGGCCGACACCACCATCTGCGCCACCGATACGCTTCGGTTGCGTGCCACGACAAACGGCTTGAAATATTTGTGGAATAATTCAACAACCTTAAACGATCCAACGCTTCTTCAACCAACGGCGCATCCGGTTACCAATCCTACAACTTATACCATTACGTCCAGCATCGGGCATTGTTCATCTACCGACAACGTGGTGGTAACGCTGGTGCCTTATCCCGTTGCCAATGCCGGCAACGACACCATCGTTTGTTACAACACGCCGGCATTGCTGAACGGCAGTACCGACGGTTCTTCTTTTACCTGGTCGCCAACGAACACGCTGACCAATGCAAACACGTTAACACCGCTGGCCACGCCAAAGAAAACAACCGCTTACGTTCTTACTGTTTTCGATACAAAAGGTTGTCCCAAACCGGGCCGAGACACGGTATTGGTGGTGGTGAACCCGCAGGTGGTTGCCTTCGCGGGCCGGGATACGGCTGTTGTTGTCGGACAGGTTTTGCAGTTCAATGCCTCAGGTGGCGTGAATTATTCCTGGTCGCCGCCAACGGCTTTGAACAATACATTTATTCCCAATCCGAAAGCGGTTTACGACGGCAGCTTCGACAGCATCCGTTATTCATTAACCGTAACAGATTCCATTGGCTGCGGCGACGAAGCAACGGTGCTGGTGAAAATATTCAAGACGAATCCGAAGATTTTTGTACCCACTGCCTTTACGCCAAACGGTGACGGCAAGAACGAGTACGTGGCGCCGATAGCCGTGGGCATTTCAAAACTTGATTACTTCCGCATTTATAATCGCTGGGGCCAATTGGTGTTTCAAACAACGGTGAACGGACAAGGATGGGACGGCAATATTAGCGGGCAGCCGCAAGCCACCGGAACGTATGTTTGGATTGTGCAGGGAACGGACTTCACCGGCAAGGTGGTGTTTGGAAAAGGCACGGTAACGCTGATACGGTAGAGAATTGATGCGTAATATTTAATTGCTTCGCGAAGGCGTAAACACGAAAGCAGCAATGAGTAAATACAAACTTCTCGCAACCTTTATTCTTCTATCATTCATTGCTTCTTCGCAAACAAAGCTTGCCTACCAGGACAAGAAATTCTCTTTTGTGCTGCTTGTTGACAGTGCCAACGGCGAATGTGCGGTGAAGTCAATTGCTCTTGCGAGGCGAAGCGACGGCAAGCAAATCCAAGCCATTCTTCCCCCAGAAAACACGCAGCCATGCACGTTGCCGAAAGAACAAATCTTCATCATCGAAGACATGAATTTCGATGGTTATAACGACATCCGGCTCTTGCAATTTTTGCCCGCTGCACCTAATCTCCCTTACTATTGTTGGATCTATAAGACAAAGCAAAAAAGATTCGAGAGGCAAAAAGCCCTGGAAGAAATTACATCACCGGATTTTAATGCGAAGCAAAAACGCATCTTTTCATTTTGGCGCGACGGATGCTGCGATCACGGCTTAAATACTTACAAATACATTGGCGGCAGGCCGGTGCTTGTTGAACAAGGTGAAGTAAAAGAAGAAGGGGGAAAAGTCATCACAACACTGAAGAAGCGGATAAACGGAAAACTAAAGTTGGTGAAGAAAACAACAGAGAAGGCAAAAGAGTAATGAACCGATTAACGAATCAAGAGTACAACAAAAAACCGTCTCCATCACGAAGGCGGTTTTTATTTACAGAATTACAATTCAATCAATGCGTGTAAATGCAGCGTCGTTGCGGTTGGTGGTCAAACTTCTCCACAAGGTTTAGAGCCGGGGACGATTTGTTCTTTTTAAGTAATGACCGGCAACTGCGCTGCTGTTGTCGCTAGTCGGTTTTTTTGCCGGTTCTAAAAGAAAAGACTCAATCACAATTGTGATTGAGTCTTTGTATGTTGCAAGGGAAGAAGTTTACATTCCTCTGTTCACGTTCTCGTAACCAAACAAATCATCTACGTTCAGCCGCTTTACTTCGCCGTACTTTTTCAAATCATCCATGCTGATTCTTTTTTCCGACGCAATCACCGTGTAGGTGAACGGCTGGTTCTGAAACTGTTGTTGATGATAGGTTGCCAAATCAGCCAGCGTCAGTTTGTTCAAATTGCCGTAAATGGATTTGCGCACGTCATCGTTCAGGCCACGCTTTTGCGCACGCAGGTAGTTGAAGATGATGTCGTCTTTGGTAATGCGCTGCGTTTCGATGTCTTTCTTCTCGCTCTTGATGGCGTTTTCGAAATTCTGATCCGTCTTCGGCAGGTCTTTCAACAAATCATTCATGCTGTTGATGGCATCGTTCATCTTGTCGGCCTGGCTGCCCACGTAACCAATGAAGGTGTAATCGTCTTCTTTCTTCGCGGGTGTTTGCACCACGGCAAAGGTTGAATAGGCAAGCGCTTTCGATTCGCGAATGGTTTGGAAAACAACCGAACCCATACCGCCGCCAAAATAACTGTTGTAGATGTCAATCTTTGCAGACTGCGCAGGGTCGTATTGTCCCAAATCTTTTACCCAATAAATCTCCGATTGTACCGCGTCATAATCGGTAAACAACACCTGGTTGCTGGTTTGCTTCAACGGTTTAAATACAACGGCTTTTGGTGCTGCGGTCCACGTTGCTGGCATGGTGTGAAGCTTGGCCACATCGGCGCTAACTTTTGCAAGCGGCGACGGACCGTAATACAGCACATCGTGTTTGTAGTTTGTCAGCGAATGCAGAAGAGCAACGAGATCAGCGGCTTTCAACGACTTGATTTCTTCGTTGGTCAGCACGTAGTTGAACGGATTGTTTGCGCCGTACACGGCGTAGCTGCGAACGGCTTGTGCAATGGCTTGCTTGTTCATCTTCGTGTTGGTTCTTGCTTTTAAAAGACGGTCTTTCAACGAGGCCAGCGCTGTTTCATCAACCTTGCAATTGCGCAACAGGTTTTCAAACAAACTCACGGCTTTGTCAAAATTTTCCTGCAGGCCGCTGATGGTGATCGTCGTTTCTTCATTACCGGCGTTTGTCGAGAAAGAAGCCGCGATGTTGTAAAACTGCTTCGTGATCTCTTCTGCCGTTGCTTTGTCGGTTCCTAAAAATTGCAAATACTGTAAGGCGATTGGCAGCAAGCGGTTGTTGAACGTACCCTGGTTGAAATAGTAGTGCAGACGGAACAGGCTGTTGTCTTTGTTGGGAACGTACAACACGTTAGCCGGACCGGCCTTGCCTTTTTGAATGTCTTTGTTGTAATCTATCCAAACGGGCTGTGTCGAAGCCAGGGGTGTTGCGGTAACGGATTTTACAAAAGCCGACTGTTTGCCGGCATTGGTTTCAACGGGTGTGATTGGCGGCTTCTCCACTTTTACAATGCTCTTGTCTTCGCCCTTGCGTTTGTAAATCACAACGTAGTTGTCGTTCTGAAAAAACTTGTTCGCAAAGTCAACGATTTCTTTCTTCGATACCTTGCCCATTTCATCAAGTTGTGCCACATCCTGGTCCCATTCCGCGTCTTTGTTTTTAATGAATTGGTCCACGATTTCTACAACGCGGTTTGTGTTGTCTTCCTGGGCCTGCAACTCCGATAGTTTGCGGTTGGCAACAATTGCTTTGATAAGCGACTCGTCGAACTCGCCTTTCTTCAACTTGTCAATTTGCTCTAGCAAAATGTCTTTTACCTGTTCCAGTGTTTGTCCTTGCTTCGGATTGGCAACGAGCATGAATACGCCGTAGTCTTTAAACCCGTAAGCACCGGCACTGGCACCCAATACTTTTTGCGCTTTGTTCAGGTTCAGGTCAAGCAAACCGGCTTTGCCGTTGGATAAAATGGCAGCGGTCAAGTCGGCAAGCAACGCTTCACGCGAACCGGAAGCACCAACGCGGTAGGCAATGCGCATGCTTTCGGCCGTGGGTCCGTAAACTTCTTTTACAATGGGGCCTTTCACGGCTGCTTCAACAGGACCTTTGTAGCCTTCCACGGGTTTGGGCTGCATGTAGCTGAACGCTGCATCAACCTTCTTGATCATTTGATCGGGATTAAAATCGCCGGAAAAAACAACGGCCATGTTATTAGGCACATAGTACTTGTAGTAGTATTCCCGAATGGCTTTGAGCGAAGGATTTTTCAGGTGCTCAATCGTACCGATGGTCGTTTGCTGCCCGTAGTTGTGTGTGGGAAACAAGGAGGCGAACATGGTCTCGAACACTTTTGAACCGTCGTTGTCAAGCGAACGGTTTTTCTCTTCGTACACCGCTTCCAGCTCCGTGTGGAAAATGCGGAAGATCGGATTGCGGAAACGTTCCGATTGAACGGCCAGGAATTTATCAATGGCACTGGATGGAATGTCTTCTTCGTAAACGGTTTCTTCCACCGATGTGTGCGCATTGGAACGCTGCGAACCGATGGAGGCCATCATCTTGTCGTACTCGTTTGCGATGGCGTATTTGGCCGCCGCACCTGATACGCTGTCGATGGTATGGTAAATGGCTTTGCGTTGCGCTGCATCTGTTGTGTGGTTGTATTGTTCGTACAAAGCATCAATCTGGTCTAAGTAAGGCTTTTCTTTTTGCCAGTCCAGCGATCCAAATTTATCGGTGCCTTTAAACAGCACGTGTTCGAGGTAATGCGCCAAACCCGTATGGTCTTTCGGATCGGTATTGCTGCCGGCACGCACCGCAATGCGGGTGGCAATGCGTGGCTCTTTTTTGTTGGGCGAAAGCGCCACGGTAAGACCGTTTTTCAACGTATAAAAACGCGTGGCTGTTGGGTCGTTCGTGACGTACTTGTAGGTGTAGCCCGCGGCGGTGGCGGTCTTCCATTCGTACTTTTTTTGTGCCTGCAGGCTGGCGGTAAGCAGCAGCAGGAAGAGCATGTGTGTGAACTTCATACGTGTTTATTTAGTAGAAAGGTTTGACAACGTTGTGTAAGGGTGATGTTATTCCGTCCGGCCTGATCCCAATCCCGTCAAAAGAAGCGAGGCGTAAAATAAAGGCATAATCGGTTTTGTGCGATGCCGTTTATCAAAAAATTAGGGAAGGGCAAGGAATGTTGTTGATTGCTTTTGCCTTTATCTGTTATCTCGTCTCTACTTCTTTGCCGTTCTCATAACGGATTTGCGATTTGATGTCGCCGCTTTCAAAATATTCTATTGACCATCCGTTCGGTACCCCCTGAACAAAGGTTGTCTCGGACTTTAATTTGCCGGTTTCATAATAATGCTTGACTAAACCGTGCGGAACGTTATTTACAAACGGCGTCTCGGATTGCAGCTTGCCGCTCTTTTCATAGAACTCTTTGGCAACACCTTCTGCTTTACCCTTTACATAGAAAATTTCCGCCTGCTTCGCGCCGCTTTCGTAATAACTATACATCAGACCATTGATCGTCAAATCTTCATAAGGAATCTCCATGTGAAGCTTTCCGCTCTCATAATAAGTCTTCGTCATGCCGAGTATCCGGCCGCTCACAAACGGAATCTCGCTCTTAATTTTGCCGTTTTCGCCATACCACCGCGTAATGCCATGCTTTTGGTTGTTTTCATAAGTTGTTTCGCTTTCCAATTGCCCGTTTTCGAAGTAATTGTGAGCAACACCCACAATCTGACCCCGCACGTAATGGGTTTTTCTGGCTAAGTTTCCGTTTTGAAAATAGCTCAAAGCCCATCCTTCTTTTTCGTCATCGACAAACGGAATTTCGCTTTGCAGCATACCGTTTTCGTAATAATCTTTTTCAGTTCCTTGCTTCTTTCCCCGTTTGAAAAGCAATTCGGATTTGATGCGGCCATCTCGATAGTAATTGTAAACCATTCCTTCCAGCGAGTCGTTTGATACGGGAACAACCCTTTCAGTAAAATGGTGTCGGAATAATACGTTCGGGAAACTCCGTTGCGCAGGCCGTTGAGAAAAGGGGTTTCTGTTTGCAAACGATCGCCAGCCACAGAGTAGTAGCGCACCATTCCATCCTTTTTTCCTTTGTGGTACACCATAAGTCCGTAATAGACGGCTTTTTCTTTGGCTATAGGTGCTGATGACGAATCGAGATACTCAATCCACTTCCCCTCTGGCAACGAATCAACGTAAGAGTTGGTAGCTTCTTCTTTACGTGTAAACCTCTCTTGACAGATCCCAACAAATGCATTCGTTGTTAAAATGAAAAGCAACATTGTGTATTTCATCCGAAAATTTTCTGCGATGAAGGTATAGGATTGATACGCTAAAGTCAAGATTGTAGGTAAGCGTAAACTGATGATGACTTTACTGATTGCTAACCCTCACCAGTTGTTCTTCTGCTCTTCGTTTACACGCTCCGGAGCGATGGGTTCCGTGTGTTCCCAATCTTCATCGTAGTGCACAAAAAACGAAAGCCACAAGGCGCGGGAAAAACGCATAAGCCAGGGCTGCAAAAGCAAGAGTCCAACGGAATTGACAATGATCCAAACGGCAAAGCGGTTGTCCTGAAAGGAAAAGCCGATGAACAAAAACCAAAGCAGGCAACTGACGGCGGAAATGAAAAGCGCAACGAGGTAACTTATGTAACCCGTGCCGTAATAAAAGCCCACTTCAATATCGGTAGGCTGGCCGCAAACCGGACAGGCTTCAAACATTTCCATGTTGCGTTTAAATCGAAATGTAAGCGGGTATTTAAACAATTTACCTTCGCGGCAGCGCGGGCAGCGGCAGGTAAAGACGGTTTCGAGATAGCCACGGTTGGGCCTTTCGGTTTTCATCACAAATAATTCAGCACTTTTTCCATTTGCATGCTGCGCGAACCCTTGATCAGAAAAAAAGCGTTTTGAAGATTTTGCTTTTGCAACCATTCGCCAGCTTCTTCTGGTTTTGCAAACGAAAGAAAAGGATGTTCTGTTTTTAGAAAATCACCACCTACCAGCAAAACGGCCTTCCATTTATGTTTTGCTATCTCGTCGATAAGTGTTTTGTGCTCCTGCAAACTTTCCTGCCCCAATTCGGCCATGCCGCCGAGTACTAAAAACTTGCTATCGCCTTCGGCTTTCGCAAAGTTTTCGATGGCGGCTTTCATGCTGCTTGGGTTTGCGTTGTAGGCATCCAAGATGATTTTGTTGCTGCCTTTCTGCACCAGTTGCGAGCGGCTGTTCGACGGCGAATAAGCTTCAATCGCCGCTTTTATTTTTTCATCATTCACACCAAATTTTTTCCCCGCTGCAACGGCGGCCAATACGTTTGGCAAATTATAACTTCCGACCAACGAGGTTTTAATTTCGCCTTCAAACCCTTTGGTGAAGTTTACTTCCAAAAACGGATCGCTCTGCGCAACGTTGCCTACCACGTCAGCATCTTTTGTACCGTAAGTAAAAACGTTTGCAATGCCTTTGCTCATGTCGCGCAGGTAATCGTAATCGTTCATGCGAAAGACGCTGCCGTTGTTTTGGCGAATAAAATCAAACAATTCGCCCTTGCCTTTACGCACACCTTCCTCGCCGCCAAAGCCTTCGAGGTGCGCTTTGCCTACGTTGGTTATCAAACCGTGTGTGGGCAACGCAATTACGCAATACGAAGCAATTTCTTTTTGATGATTGGCGCCCATTTCAATCACCGCCATTTCCGCATTGCTTTTAATTTTCAAAATGGTCAGCGGCACGCCGATGTGGTTGTTCAGATTGCCTTCAGTGGTATAGGTTTTAAATGCAGTAGATAGAACCGCGTGAATCAATTCTTTTGTCGTGGTTTTTCCGTTGCTGCCCGTAATGGCGAGGAAAGGGATATTGAATTGTTTGCGGTGATGCAAGGCTAACTGTTGAAGCGTTTGCAACACATCGTCAACCAAGATTGTTTTGTCTTTTATTGCATAATCGGCTTCATCAATTACGGCATAAGCCGCGCCTTGTTCAAGCGCTTTTTGAGCAAAAGCATTGCCGTTAAAGTTGGGGCCTTTCAGCGCAAAATACAGGTCGTCCTTTTGCAGCTTGCGGGTGTCGGTTTGCACCGTGGGATGTTGTTGGTAAATAGCGTAAAGTTCTGCGATGGTCATGGAACAAAAGTAAGCGGAGAGAGAGATGACGGATGAAAGATGTAAGATGACAGAATTTCCAAGGCGGAGCCTAACTGTTGCAAAGCCGTCATCCGTTATCCCTCATCTGTCATCCAATACTGTTCTGGTACATTCTATGCAGTATTCATAAAAAACAAAATGGCAAGTTTCTCCGAAATACTCAACGGCGACAAGCCGGTACTGGTTGATTTTTCCGCCGAATGGTGCGGGCCCTGCAAAATGATGGCGCCCATTTTAAAAGAAGCAAAGACAGCACTCGGCGACAAGGCCACTATTTTAAAAGTGGACGTGGACAAGAACCGCGAAGTGGCCGAACAATTCCGCATTCAGGGTGTGCCCACGCTGATTCTTTTTAAAAAGGGAGAAGTAAAATGGCGGCAGTCGGGAGTGGTGCCGGCAAACACGTTGGTGCAGATTGTCAATCAAAACAGTTAAAGGTTCACGGCCTGTACTGCCGTAATCAATTTCGCATTTTCAGCCCAAAGAATTTTTTGCTGCCGCTTTCAAAAAAGGCATTGTGGGCAAGGAAGAAATAATCTTCAACTCTTGTTGCAGCGAGGACTCGTTGTTTAAAAACGTCAGCACGTCCGCTGCTTTGTTTTTTTGAAAAAGCGTACTGAAAATTACGTTGCCGGCCAGGGTATTGTTTTGTAGAATGTGCAACAACACACTGTCGTAAAAATGAAAACGCGGCGGCGTTTTGGCTGTAAAAGGTTTTCCCGTTTTTACTAAACTTTCCACAAGTGCCTTGCTGTGTTGTTGAATAAAATAAAACGTATAGCCGCTTGAACCTTTTGTTTGCCCGCCTGCTGTGCCAATGTTGATGATCTTGTTTTGAGCCGGCGGAAAACGATAATCCGTCATGGGGATAACGCCGAATTCCGTGTCGCTGATTTCGTAATCATGAATGCCAAGGACGTCTTCAACGTAGCGTTTTAATCCTTCGTTGTAGTCTTCTTCCTTCAACAAGGCCGGTGTGAACAAGGTGTACTCAACAAGAGCTCCGTTCCCCGCAAAAGGCAGCACGTAACAAAAGGCTGTACCGTGTTCTTGTTCCGTGCGAAAGTCCATTAGCGTGGCGTGGCTTTCATCAAATGCCGGATGCTTTGTTTTTATTTGCCAGCCTTTAAAATGTTGCAGCAGCCAGTGTTGTTTTTCTGTCAGCAAAGGCTTTTCAAACAAGATGCTGTTGAAAACGTAGTCTGCGTAAAACGTTTCGCCGTTTACAACAACGCCGGTTTTCTCCGACGAAAAAGGCCGTTCAACTTTGCCTTGCAAAAAATGAAAATCTGATTGCGTCTTTAATTGCTCAAAACAATAATTATAGAAGTCAATGCCGCGAATCATCTTGTAGCGGTACGGCGCAATGGAAAGTTCTTTGCCAAAGCCTTCGCCGTAAAACCAAAGCTTGTCCCACTGCCGAAAGACAATGGGTTCAAACAAGCTTTTTTCTTTTTCCCAAAAGCACCAGGTTCGGTCGTTTTTGTTCTTGAGAGCTTCATCAACCAGTAAAATTTTTTTGTTGTGGAGTTTGCCCGATTGCAGCATGTGTAACGCAAGGCTTAGTCCTGCGCAACCCGTTCCGGCAATGATGTAATCGTACTGCGTTAGCGGCATGAAAGGGTAAACAAAATTGAAGCTGTAAAGTTGCGGCGCACAGGAGAAACAAGGGAATTATTTTGTTCCGGGCTGCAGTGCTGCTATTGCGCTTCTCTTGCGTCGCACTCTTGTGCGTTCAGAACAGTGCTGTACTTATTTAATCACAGAGCCATGATGCCAAGTGTGTAAAATGGATTTAAAGAAAGCGCCTATTTCTTTGCAGCGAAATCGCTTTCCTTAAACTGGCGTGTGTCAATGCCCAGCAAGCGGTAAAAGGGGCAAAAGCCGGTAAGGGCTGTCAACAAAAGAACAACCGCAATCAACGGCAGCGCATAATTCCAGGGAGCAATCAGTGTTGTCTTAAATGAATAAACGACGAGAATAACAGCGGCCACCAGCCGCAAAAAACGATCAAGAATTGCCGTGTTCTTTTTCATATGAAACATTTTGGCTAAGCTATTTTGGCTCCGAAAGATATTTTATGACCTTCATCAGCGACCGCTGCGAGGCACGCATCAAAACCCTGGCATTTCTCTTTTAGCTTTACGCCGTTATGAACAAGCAAAATCTCAACTGGGGCATCATCGGTTGCGGCGACGTAACCGAAGTAAAAAGCGGGCCTGCGTTTAACAAAGTGCCGCAATCGAAGCTCGTTGCCGTCATGCGGCGCAACGCAGCCAAGGCAAAAGATTATGCAGAGAGGCACGGCGTGCCCAAATGGTATAGCAACGCATCGGAATTAATCAACGATCCGGACGTGAACGCCATCTACGTGGCCACGCCGCCGCTCAACCACGAAGAATACACCACCGAAGCCTTGCGTGCGGGCAAACCCGTTTACGTGGAAAAACCAATGGCCTTAAATGCTTCGGCGGCTGAACGTATGGTGCAGGCTTCGCAAGAAACCGGAAGCAAACTAACCGTTGCGCACTACCGCCGGCAACAACCCTTGTTTCTTCAATTAAAATTATTGTTGGACGAAAAAGCCCTCGGCGATGTACGCTTTGTAAACCTGCAATTCTTTCAACCCTACAACACAAGCGTGGTGGCAAAAACAGAAGAGAACTGGCGCATTGATCCAAGCATTTCGGGCGGCGGTTTATTTTACGATCTGGCACCGCATCAATTGGATTTACTGCTTTATTTTTTTGGCGAGCCACTTACAACAAGTGGCCTTTCGTTGAACGCTTCACAACTATACAATGCCGACGACACTGTGAGCGGGCAGGCTCTTTTTAAAAACAATATTCTGTTCAACGGCGCCTGGGCCTTTACGGTTTCTGAAAGAAAAGATTTGTGCGAGATTGTTGGAACAAAAGGCAGCCTTCGTTTTTCGGTTTTCGATCAGCAACCCCTTGTTCTTATAAAAGAAGGAAAAGAAACGCGTTTTGAATTTGACAAACCGCAACACGTACAACAACCGATGATTCAAAAAGCAGTGGAATATTTTCTTGGCCATTCACCCAATCCCTGTTCGGCAGAAGAAGGCCTTATCGTGATGAAGATGATGGAAGCCATGACGGCTTCGCTGCGCATATAGCGGCAGCGAAATGCTTTTGAATTGCCGACAAGAACTATTTTTACGTACCGAATACGAAACAAGGTTAATCAATTCCCTCCATGCGAAACGAAAACAAGCCCGTGCGGCTGAGGCCCGTCCTCACCTTGCTTTTTTTGCTTGCCGCATTTAACGGTTATACCCAGGCGGTGCTATCGCCAAAAGAATTAAAGAGCCTTCCCATTGAAGACCTCATCAACGTTGAGATTACCCTGGTTTCCCGTTCGCCGGAAAAACTTTCCGAAGCCGCATCAGCCATTCAGGTGATTACCAACGAAGACATTCGCCGCTCCGGCGCTACCAACGTTGCGGAAGCTTTGCGTCTTGCGCCCAATCTTCAGGTGGCGCAATTGAGCGCAAGTGTTTGGATCATCAGTGCCCGTGGGTTCAACAACGTTTTTGCAAACAAGCTTTTGGTCATGATTGACGGCCGCACGGTTTACACACCGCTTTACGGCGGCGTGTTGTGGGAGCAGCAAAACGTTTTGCTTGAAGATGTGGAGCGCATCGAGGTGGTGAGCGGCCCCGGCGGAACGCTGTGGGGCGCTAACGCAGTAAACGGCATCATCAACATCGTTACCAAAAACACATCGGCAACACAGGGTCTTTACGCATCGGTGGCTGCGGGAACTTCTGTGAAGGACAACGCCGCACTGCGCTACGGCGGAAAGATTGGCAGCAAGGCGAATTTCAAAATCTACGGACAACATTTTGACCGTGACAAAACAGAATTGTCAAACGGTACAAAAAACCAGGATGCCTGGCGGTTAACGCAGGCGGGCTTTCGAACCGACTGGCGGCCTTCGGCCAAAGATGCGTTTACGTTGCAAGGCGATTATTACGACGGCACACGAAAAACACCGGTGGCGAATTCGCCCCTGAACGGACAAAATATTTTGAGCCGCTGGACGAGAACTTTTACCGAAAATTCGGAACTCGCGTTGCAGGTTTATTTCGACCGCTATTATCGCAAGGATGCGCAAACGGCTTCGTACGACAAGATGAATACCGTTGACGCAGATTTTCAACACCGCTTCGGCCTTGGCAAAAAGCAAAGCTTTGTTTGGGGTGCAGGCTACCGTTACGTAAAAGACGATGCATTTTTTTCCAACACCGCTGGCGCCGGCATCGTGCCGCGGTTTAAGCGACTTGATTTGTTCACGGCTTTTGTGCAAGATGAATTTCAACTGACAAAC